>NZ_RQFY01000004.1:1552083-1862500 GCF_004769555.1 Leptospira koniambonensis
TATCATAAGGAGCAGGTCCAAGCACCAGTTTAGAAATTGGAGCAGAAAGTATTACTTCTAATTTTGCAGTTTTACCTTTTACGAAAACAGTATCTGTTTTAGATGCGTTTGATTTAGAAATTGTAGTAGAGCTATTTCCTAAAATTTCAAGATCAGCGATCGATGTTGGAGTTCCACTTAAGTTTTCTTCCAAAGTGGTTCCATCGGCAGCGTAACGCAGAAGTGAATAGCTTGTTACACTTGCTCCAGGCAATCCAAAACGAAGAGTGTGATTATATCCGGCACCCTTCGCAACATGAGTGAAATAGCCTCTCACTCGTACTACTTCTCCGAATTTGTTTAGATCTTCTTCAAAATAAGAACGGATCACATAGTCGTTAAAGTCCGCATCTCCCTGTTTAGGAAATAAGTCCTCGTACGAAGTTGTGTAATAATCTTCCGCAGGAACACGGATAGAACTGACTCTTGTAGGATCATTCGGGAATACATCTTCAAAATCCTGAACACCATCTCCATCAGTATCTATGATCTGCTGACCGGTCGCTGTAAAACTAATAGAGATCCTACGGTCCACCTTACTAACGGTTACGATAGAAATATCTGCTTCATAAAATTTACCATAAGCCTCTACAGTTAGATGAACAGTTTTAGTATCACCGTCGATTGTAAAACTACCGGTAACTTCTCCGCTTGGATTTGTATAAGCTTTGAAAACAGATTTATTACTAGCTGCACCAGGTGTGGCAGAAGGTACAGTAACCTGCACCATAGAACCGTTCACCGGAGCAACAGGATCTATTACTTGAACGTTTACTGTGATTGTACGAGTAGTATCGAATACGAAATCAACAGGAGCAGTCTCGTCATTGATATCAATCCCGAAATCAGTAGGACCAGAAGGAGCCTCCACCGCAGTGGACCCTGCTACAAGACTCATCAACCAGGCGTAATTAGGATCGCTGGAAGAAGTGCAGGACGCGAAAGAGATACTGAGAGAGGCCAAAAAGCATATTAGGATTTTTTTTGTCATAGATGCACCCATACGGATGTCATGATTATGCTTATATCCCCCCAATAAGCAATACACCCGAAGGTTTAGATTACTAGAACCTTCGGCTAATACTATTTTTGGTACTTTGTTCGAAAGAAATCTCTAATTGCCGGAGTACGGGCGAATTAGACAGTAGCTTGGAAACTTTCTAAAGCTTTGGTCCGGAAAGAATGGAAATCGCCGGAAGAGAAAAATTTACAATGTTTCAGAACTTCTTCAGGGATCTCGGAGAACTTAGCTTCTTCGTTATTGATCTTGATCATCATATCTCCCAGGTAAATAGGGAAAATGATCTCCTTATATTGTTCGTCCGCCAATTGAGGTCTATGATGGTATTCCATGGTTTTAGAATATAATTCAGGGAAATTCCATTTTTCAGCGATCAATGCACCGATTTTAGTATGAGTAATACCGAATGCAGCTTCTTCCATAGAAAGAGAAGAAGCGATCTCTTTAGACGCAGAATAATTTTGGATCTTGCCCATACGTTCTTGTTCTAAGGATAGAAGAATGATCTCTCCTATATCATGAAGAAGCGCCGCTGACATTAGATTACTCATTGCATCCTTAGGCATAGTTAACCTTTGAGCGATCAATTTGCAGTAGTATGCGCATTGATTGGATTTTTCCCAAATAGTCAAGAATGCAGGGAATTTGTTCTCCAGGATCTGTTTGGTTCCGAGAGAATATAATAAAACCTGTAACTCTTTCAAGCCGATGAGCTGGATTGCTCTATCCAAAGATTCTACTTTGTTTCCTCTACGGAAAGCAGCAGAGTTTGATAATTTCAGAATGTTTGCAGAAAGAGCTACGTCCTTCTTCACCATCTCAGCGATCTGGCCGATGCTTGAATTCGGCTTATCTATCGCCAACTGGATGTCTTGGATCGCTTTAGGGAATGTAGGAAGTTGGTCTACTTCTTTGATGATCTCTTCTGCTTTTTGGATCTGAACATTTTCTTTTTGGATTCGAATAGGAATATCGATAATGACGGAAGTATTATTGCCTTGGCTTTCTACCTTATAGGAACTCGCGCCTAGACCATCGTTTTTCAACATCATAAGGGTCATGATCAGTCCAAGGCCCGCGCCTTCAGTCTCATCCCCTTTTTCTAAAAATGCTTCTGCAAGATCGTTGTAGGTTTTTGCTTTTTCGATCCTTTCGTTGATACGATCCACTTCTTCCGGACTTAGTTTTACATTATTCATTACTCGGATACGGATGGCGTCCTTATTGTGAATGAAAGAAACTAAGACTACGTAATTGTTTTTAAAGAGAAGATCTTCATACTTCTCCTTATTATCCAGATAAGTTTGTTTAAAACCTGTGATCTTACTACGATACACACTTGGATTTTGGATATCTGCTTGGAGTTCTCTAAAATAGATACGTTTGATATTTGCTTTGATAGTGTTAGTGATGGTTTCTTTCATCGCTGCGAGAACAGAATCTCTTACGAATATGATATCTAAATGTAAAAGATAACGATCCAATGTTTTAGATAGAATGCTATCCACACTTTCAGTAAGATTGAAAAATTTAAAATGAAACGGGATGTTTTCCGAAATAGGATGATTCAGGTCCTTCAGATTGCTGAATATACCTTGGTCTTTGTGATGGAAAAGTTCTAGGGTTTTCCCTTGGCTCATATCATGTAACTCTGAAAAACGTTAGTGGTCTCTGTCAAGAATTAGCGAACTTATAGATGAAAAATAAGATTCTGCTAAGCGAATTATACGGATCAAACTTATAAAAAATAACCGATAGAAACATTTATCTTTCAATTCTTGTCAGAAATAAATTTCCAAAAACGTCAATAGAAAATAATCCTTTTGGACTAATCTATCACTTGTTCAGGTAGGAAAAATTTTATCATAACAGGTAGAATATAAAGCGATTAGGGTCCAGGCGGGGTGTATTTTCTTTGAAAGTTAATGAATGATCATTCAATAAAAAGGTTGCATCAAAATCCTGAATTTGATGAAATTATACCTTGGTTCTCTACCAGTCCGGATCAACCGGAAGAATGTTAGAACTTAGGAGACCCCTCATGTCCAGCACAGCTACACAACCGGCGAGCTCAGTCTCTCCCGCTTCCAGCGGAACGGCTTCTTTTCCTGCTGCGAACCCTAAGGAGATGCAAAGAGTATTCGATGTCCAAAAACGTCATTTTCATAAGGTTCTGAAAGTATCCAAAGCCAAGGATCGAATCGTATTATTGAAAAAATTACTGGCGGCAGTAGAAAGACTGACCCCAGAAATCAAACAGGCTTTACAAAACGATTTTAGAAAAGCTCCTCACGAGACGGATCTGACTGAAGTTATGCCTTCTATCGCGGAACTAAAAGACGCGATCAGACACGTAAAAACTTGGATGAAACCGGAAAGAGTGAAAACTCCGATTTCTCTTTTTGGTGCAAGAAGTTCCATTTCATTCGAGCCTAAGGGAGTGACTCTGATCATTTCTCCTTGGAACTATCCATTTTATCTTGCGATTGCTCCTTTAACTGCAGCTCTTGCAGCAGGAAACACTGCGATCATCAAACCTTCTGAGTTCACACCTGAAACTTCTAAATTACTTACTAGACTGGTAAAAGAAACCTTCCAAGAGGGAGAAGTTGCAGTATTTGAAGGAGATCATACAGTTTCTACTGCTCTAATGGAATTACCATTCGATCATATCTTCTTCACTGGAAGTACGCATGTTGGAAAGATCGTAATGGCAGCTGCTGCAAAAAATCTTTCTACAGTTACCTTAGAGTTGGGAGGAAAATCTCCTGCTATCATCGTACCTGGAGCAAACTTGAAAAAGGCAGCTCAGAAATTGGTATGGGGAAAGATCATGAACGCGGGACAAACCTGTGTTGCACCTGACTATCTACTTCTACCAGAAGGAGAAACTGAAGAATTCGTAAAACAAGCGAAGGCTGCAGTAAAATCTTTCTATGGAGAAAGTTCTGCAGATATCAAAAATAACAAAGACTTCTGCCGTTTAGTAAACCAAAGAAACTTCCAAAGGGTTTCCGGATACATCCATGAAGCAGTTGAAAAAGGTGGAAAAGTAGTAATGGGAGGAGAAACAGATTCTTCTCAAAACTATATTGAGCCTACTTTAATCGCGAATGTTCCAGCAAATGCAAGGATCATGGAAGATGAGATCTTTGGACCAGTTCTTCCTATCCTAACATACAAAAACTTGGACGAAGCAGTAGAAAAGGTTCTTTCTAAACCAAAACCACTCGCACTATATGTGTTCGGAAGTAATAACAAACATATCAACAAAGTTCTTAAGGAAACATCTTCCGGAGGAGCTGCGGTGAATGACGTTATCGTACATTTGGCGAATCCGAATCTACCATTCGGAGGGATCAATCACTCTGGACATGGAAGCTACCATGGCTGGTATGGATTCAGAACATTCTCTCATGAGAAATCTGTATTCAAACAAGCTCCTTTCTCCTCGATTGAAATGTTATATCCACCTTACACAGGTTTTGTGGATAAAATGCTTCAGTTCACTAAGAAGTTCTTCGTATAAAAAAATCTTCTTCTTTCTTCGATTTGAAAGCCCTCTTCGGAGGGCTTTTTTGTTGGCGCTTAGCGAGTGGGCTGCTCTAAAAGCCCTAATCCTTCCAGAAATTTGTCTGTATATTTCCATGGTCTTTTTTTGCCAAAATCAAACATGATACAATGAGAGATAGATTCGCAGGAAACTTTGCCGTCCGATTTTCGGATTAATTTTTGAAATACCTTGCATCTGGAACCTGAGATCTCGCCGAATTGAGTTTCGATTAAAGCAGTATCTGGATAACGAATTTCCGCCTTATAATCTGTTTCTCCTCTTAGGATCATCGGGCCTATGTTTTCAGATTTCATTTGAGAGAAGGAAAGGCCTGCTTCTTCCAGGGCGACCATTCGTCCTTCATGTAGGAATACTTGGAAGTTTCCAACATTCAAATGTCCATTCGGGTCGCATTGGCTCCAAAGAACTGGGATTTCGTAAAAGAATGATTTAGAGATTTGCATTTGCTTCTCCTGTTCTTCTAAGCTGAAAAGAGTAAAGATTTGGAAAAGGGAAAATTATTGTTTTATATCAAATTATTTATTGGTTGGAAAAACAAAGTATAGGATTAGAAACTTTTCCAACCTAAATAGAAATAGCAAGATCCTAAAATTACACAAACAGGAGAATAGAGCAGGTAATCGTATTTTGCGAATTTAGTATTTTTGATTTTTTTAAAGTATCCTACCAATCGAAAATCTCCAATGGCTCTTCCTAAAAAGATAAAAGATACTAATAAGGAGAAGATTGCACTTATTCTGTTTGGGTAAAAAATATTACCGGAAGACCATAGGGCAACTGTTCCGAATCCGAAAAGTGCAAGCGCAACAAGTAGAGTGAGTCCTTTGCTTGGAATGAATGTTGGTTTGCCATTTGTTTCTGGAATGACAGTAACTGATGTTAATTTTCCACCGAATGCCCAGTAGATATGTAATGCAGATAGGAAGAATAAAACTCCGCTCGTAAACAAACCGATAAATCTTTCTATCTGCATTTGGAACCTCTACCCTTTATGAACGTCCTGATATAAAAGCATGTCCAGCAATCTTTCTTCTTTTTCTGGATCAAAGCCGCAGGTATAATCGAATGTTTTAGGATTTTCGTACGTCCCAAAAAGCATATCCCACCAAACTATATCCCCGTAATTGTTTTTATGTCTTCCGTATTGGTGATGTATTCTGTGCATCTCCGGTCTTTGGAAAAAATACCCAACCCATCTTGGGGTTTTGATATTTGTATGATAAAAAAATTCTCCGATAGCGGTGCAGAAAGTATAAACTGCTCCTGCCTCATAGTTTAATCCTAAAATAACATAAATTAAGATACTTCCTATAATCGAATTAAGGATCATTTCTCCAGGATGTTTATAGAAGGAGGTGATTACTTCGAGTCTTTGGGGGCTATGATGGATTTGGTGAAATCCTGTCCAAAGAAAATCATATGTATGTCTCCATCTATGCCACCAATAAAAAATGAAAGTAGCGATAAAATAAGCAAATAGTCCACCCAGTGCTGGATTCAGAAATTTTGATATATGAAATATTGAATTTCCATAAAACCATTTTTCCCAAGTAAAGCCTGCTAATACCACTACCCCTAATTGGATAAAATTCACTAATATAACTCGGATCGGCCAAGTTTTTACTTTTGGAAGTTTCCAGCCAGGGATGATCCGTTCGATTGCTAGGCATATCCCAGCTATAATAAATATTTCTACCAACATAGTTTTTTACGTTATGTGCCTCTGATTTATTTTGAGGATAAGAACTTGGTCGGAAAAATCGGGTCCCGAAAAATATAGGAAATTTTTTTATGTGAGAGATCTAATTTTTAAAAAATGGAAGAGTAGAAATCGTCTAAGCAACTTCTTTCTATATCGAGAGTTAATCTCCGAAAAAATATAAGTATCCGACTTTAAATCCGCGATCTATATTCGAATCGGTTCTTGTTTGTAACATCAAAGAAAATGTTAGATATCCATTTTGGCTTGTTGGGTATTGCACTCCAGGTGCGATCACGAAATAATCTGAATATGGAGTAACTGTATTGGAGACTGTCGTTTTATGACTAAATTCCAAAAGCAAATTTGTTTTAGAGGATAGGCTATACGAAAAAGTTAGTCCCGTATATAAGAATCTTTTAAAGTCTTCTTCTGCGGTTTCTTTTCCAGAAGAATTGGTTTCAGATTCAAAATTTACAGTTCCCTGAATGGAGAATGCACCAAATCTTTTTAATCCTCCAAAATATGCTCGGAGTAAAAATAGATCTGGATTGATATCTGCTTCTCTGGGTTGAGAAACAGAAGGTCCTAAAAATTGGATCCCGCCTCCGAATGATGCAAAATCTGTTTTTATAAAATATTTTGCACCTACTGCCCATCTATCCCAACCGCTCCAAATTTTTCTGGTAGTGGAATAATGATCTACATATCCATAATTTGCTGTAACTGAAAATGAATCGGTAAGTTTCATTTCCCCGGAAACGGAGATCTTTCTATCTCTTTCGTAACCATCTTCTTGTCTAGGTGTTCTATCTGTGGCTGATCCGGCAACGTAAACTTTATTATATACTGCCAATTCCTGGTTCAGGTTTGGATGTACTGGTCTTTCTTCATTTCCTGGAGATGGTAATAATGGAATTATAAAAACTGAATATACGAAAACTAAGGCTATTAAACTTTTTCTTTTCATTTCGACTGCCTTATTCATTTAGATACAGTATCGGGAAAAATGGTTGTAGTCGTTCTCTAAGAGCTTTGGAGAGAATATAATATCCGTTTTTATTAGGATGATTTCCGTCTGTTAACATATCATCTTGGATCAATAATTCTGTATCTATTCTGGGAACAAATGTGATCCTTTCTTTCATTTCTGCAGTGATCATCGCTACCGCAAGTGTGGGCCAAGGAAATTTAATATTCCAAAGATTTAATGCAACTACATGCTCACATCTTATCAAAAGTATCTGTATACTTTGGATTTGCCTGTCTACTGTCGCATCTACCTGACTTTGTGTAGGGGAATAATTTAGCAGAAAATCGTTGATCCCTCCCTCATACAAACATGCATTATAACGATTTTTGTCATTCTGCACAGAGCTTAGGATTTTACTTGTATCAATCCCAGGAAAAGCAAACTTGATAGTATTAAAATCGGAAAGTTGTTCTTCTGCAGGCCAGGAAGCTACGATGCTGTCCCCGTACATTGCCAAAGAAGGTTTTGAAAGATAAGAGATTAATTTTTCAGGATCAGAAGAAGGATCTTTATCGCAGTTGGTAAGTGAAAATATTAAGAACAGAAGTAAGACAGGGTTTAAGTTTATAAATAACCTATTCCACTGTCCTTTTAACTTCTGCATGAATACATTCTTTTAAAAAAGAATGTTTCGTTTAAACTAATTTTTTAGCAGCTCCGATCGCAGCTTCATAGTTCGGCTCACTAGCGATCTCAGGAACTAATTCCACGTATTGAACAGTATCATTCTTATCTAAAACGAAAACTGCTCTTGCAGAAAGTCCTTGTAAACCTCCGTCCGCGATATGTGTTCCATATGCTTTGGAAAAGGAGAAGTCCCTGAATTGAGAAAGTGTGACTAAATTCGGAGAATCCAATCCTTCCATGGTGCAAAAACGATTCATTGCAAAAGGAAGATCTCCAGAGACAACCACTGTTACGATCCCATCTAACTTTGTTGCTTTTTCGTGGAACTTTTTAGTTTCCATCGCGCATACAGATGTATCTAAACTTGGGACTGAAACTAAGATTTTCACTTTTCCGTTATAATCTTTGAGAGACTTGGTGCTTAAGTCTTTTGCTGTTCCGTGAAAGTCTGGAGCCTTTGCACCTACTTCTAATAATTTTCCTTCTAGTTGAACTTGGTTACCTTTAAGAGTGACGCTTGCCATTTTTATTTCCTTGGGAAGGGATGATACGTCGTAAGCGGATTTGGGCAACGATAAAAAGTTCTTGCAAATTTTTATCAGTAAATCGTGAATATCTTAAGCGGTTTATCCGTCATTTTCTACGTAATGAATAAATTAGGTCTACAGTCTAACCAAACCCTTTGGGTCGTCCTCTGGATGGTGGTAGTGGTCACGCTACCCTGGTCGGCTTGTACGCCCTAAGGTTCTTTCGTAGGCAGCAATCTTCGAAAAGCCCCTCTCGGCGTAAAGCCGAGGGGGGCTTTTTTTATTTCTACACTATATTTGAGGCAAAAATGGAAACGATTACGGAAAAAAACAAGGCTTGGCTTAGAGAAGATAAGGTTCCACAGAACGGAGCCGAACTGATCGTTGCTTATTTAAAAAGAAGAAGGATCCATAATGTATATGGGATCCCTGGCGGCGCCAATTTACCGTTATACGATGCTCTTCATAATAGTGGAATTCGTCATATTCTAGCAAGACATGAACAGGGTGGTGGATTTATGGCTCAGGGAGAAGCCAGAGTCACTAAAAAGCCTGCTGTTTGTTTAGCTTCCTCCGGCCCTGGAGTTACAAATCTAATTACCGCAGTTGCGGATGCAAAATCAGATTCTATACCGTTAGTCGCAATTACAGGCCAAGTGCCTCTATCTCTAATTGGAACAGATGCTTTCCAAGAAATAGATACATACGGATTATCTTTACCTATTACTAAAAAAACTTATTTAGTTCGTTCCGTATCAGAACTCATTCGAGTTTTGCCGGAAGCATTTCAAATTGCAGAAGGACCAAGACCTGGTCCTGTTTGGATAGATGTTCCAAAAGACATACAAGCTTCTCCTATTTCACTTTCTATGACTCAGATAGAATCTATTTGGAGTTCTCAGGAAGAAACAAATTCGCCTAAGATCTTTATATCGGAAGCAGATAAACTTAGATTTTATTCTCTATTAGAAAATTCTAAAAAACCAGTTTTGTATATAGGTGGAGGAGTAAAAGGATCTGGTGCGGAAGATCTGATCCTTCAATTGGCAGAAGCGCAAGATATTCCTGTAGTTTGTACATTGATGGGTTTGGATTCTTTTTCACAAACTCACAAGTTATCTTTGGGGATGCTTGGAATGCACGGGGCTCCCTATACAAATCGGCTATTGTTTGAGTCTGATCTTCTTTTAGCATTCGGAGTTCGTTTTGATGATAGGGCCACGGGGAAATTAGAAACATTCTGTCCGAATGCAAAAGTGATCCATGTGGACATCGATTATAAGGAAATCGGAAAATTAAGAAGACCAGATTTCGGGTTCTGTTCCGATCTAAAATATTTCTTGGAGAATATGGGAGAATTTCCAATTCATAAAAGAGAAGAATGGAGAGAACAGATCCGTTCTTATAAAGAATTGTATCCTTTAAATTCCGTTACTGCGACTCAAGGCTTTTCTCCTCAGGACATTATTTTGTCTGTTGCTAAATTTTTAGGGCCGAACGCGAAGATCAGCACTGATGTTGGACAACACCAGATGTGGGTGGCTCAATATTATCCATTCCAGAAAAGCGGGACTTTTTTGACTTCTGGAGGACTAGGCACTATGGGTTTTGGTTTGCCTGCGGCGATCGGAGCTTCTCTTGCGGATCCAAATTCTAAGATTGTTTGTTTTTCTGGAGACGGATCTATTTTGATGAATATCCAAGAATTGGATACTTTGAGCGAGTTACAATCGGATCTTAAAATTATAATATTCGATAATCGGAATCTTGGATTAGTTCGCCAACAGCAAAATTTATTCTACGGAAGTAGGTATAATGGAAGTGCTTATCCTTCTCATTCTAAGTTCTCTAAGATCGCAAATGCTTTCGGAATTTCCAGTTTAGATCTGGGAGAAGAAGGAAAAAGTTTAGAAGATCTGGAAAGTTTTCTAAAAGAGAAGGGCCCAGGATTGATCGTTGTTCCGATAGATCAGGATCTTCAAGTTCTTCCAATGGTTCCTCCTGGAAAAAGTAATTTGGAGATGCTCTTAGGTTGAAAAACTCCGTCTACAGACGGTTCTCTTTTCAAAATAACTTCTCGGCCGAAGTTTCGGTCGAGGAGTTCGGGACTTCTTCGTTCATTTTCGCTCCTTCTATCCTGTCTTCAATTTTCTCTTGGTGGCCCTCCCGGGCCTGATCATACCTACATATTCCTTTTTTATAATGTATACCCGAATCTATTTGGTTCGAAATTAAGGAGACTAGTATGTCCATAGAGATACAAAATATCAGAAAAGAAGCAAATGCACTTTTCCCAAGACCAATCGTCCGATCTTTCCCATTAAAGGAAGAAGGTTTATTGGAATATTTCCAAAAGCTAATGGAGGAAGCTGAGGTCGCGGTCCTATTCGAAAGTTTAGGACCTGAATCGGATAATTCCAGATATAGTTTTATCTCGGGCTTTCCAAAGAGAGTATTTAAGGCAAAGGGAGATAAATTAAAATGTGACGGAAAAGAAATTGGGAGAGGAAATCCATACCAATTATTCTCCGAAATTTTTCCTCCTAGAAAATCATTCTTAGAATATACGGAGGCAGGGGGAGGAGGCCTTTATGGTTATCTTTCCTACGAGGCCGCAAATGATATGGAGCCGAGTCTTCTTTTGAAAGAACATCCTAAATTTCCTAAGTTCTGTTTTGCTTGGATGGAAGATGGTATCCTCTTAGATAGAAGAACAGGTGAGTCTAAGTATTTTCATTATGGAACAGATCGTTATTCTTTGTTCGAGGAAATTTATAAAAAGAAAAATCCCGATAAAGGAAAATACAAATCTATCGATTTAGGTTTTTCTAAAACAAAAGAAGAACATAGATCCATGGTACATGAAGTTTTAGAAGAGATCCGAAAAGGAAATACATTCCAATGCCAGGTCGGATTTAGAAAAACTTTCTTAGTGGGAGAAGATGAGAATGCTATAACCAGAAGAAGAGGAGATTTCGAATTATATAGATCAGTTCGGAAAATAAATCCGTCTCCTTTTATGTTCTTTATGAGCTTTCCTGGAGAAGTTCATCTAGGAGCAAGTCCTGAACTTCTATTTAGATTAAAGGACGGACTCGCTGAAAGTTTTCCATTAGCAGGAACAATCCGAAGAGGAACAAGCGAAGAAGAAGATCAAAAATTTGCACTTCAACTTCTGTCCGACCCGAAAGAGATCGCAGAACATAATATGCTTGTGGATTTGCATCGAAACGATCTGGGAAGAGTTTCCAAATTTGGAACTGTAAAGGTTAGAGATTCTTTTGCTCTCAAAAGATTCAGTCATGTGCAACATCTATCTACTGAAGTTTCAGGAATATTAAGAGCAGGTCAGGATATGTTTTCTGGGTTAGCTTCTTCTTTCCCGACTGGAACCTTAAGTGGTGCCCCTAAGATTGAATCCATGAAAATCATCCATAGAATAGAAAATGATCCGAGGGGACCTTATGGAGGAGCTGTAGGAAGATTTGGCTTTGATGGAAATTGTTCCTTCTGTATTCCGATCCGAAGTTATTTCAGAAAGGAAGAAGAGGCGATGGTCCGCGCCTCCGGAGGGATCGTTATGGATTCAGATCCGGATGCAGAATACCAAGAGATTGGTCATAAATTAGGAGCGATCTTAAAAGCGATGGAGGCAGCTCAATGAAAGTGTTATTAGTAGATCACCATGATTCATTCTCTTATAATCTATTCCAACTTTTAGGAGAAATATTGGAAGAAGAGTTTCCATATAGATTTAGATTAGATGTGATCCGACAGAATGAAACGGATATTTCTAAAGTTTTGAAAGAGAAATACGATAGAATTGTTCTTTCTCCTGGTCCTGGAACTCCAGAAAACCCTGAATATTTCGGCTGTTCAATGGAGATCCTAAAACAATTAGGAGGAGAAGTTCCAATCCTAGGAGTTTGTCTTGGAATGCAAGGTATGGCCCATTTTGCTGGAGCGAATATTATAAAAGCAGAATATCCTATGCATGGGAAGATCTCTGAGATCAAAACTGACAAAAAAGGAGTATTTGAAGATCTTCCTTCTGACTTAAAAGTGATGAGATATCATTCTTTGATAGTGGACGAAAATACGCTCGGAATAGAATGGGAAAGAACTGCATATGCAGGTTCAGAACTTATGGGAATTCGTAATCAGGAAAAAAGAATGGAAGGTGTTCAATTTCATCCAGAGTCATTTGCGACTGAAGGTGGGAGGAAAATGCTTTCTAATTTTCTAATATAGATCAGGAGGCCAAGGAGGAAGGGGGAGCTTTTAAAAATTCTTGGATCCTTTCTCCCAAATCTTCTATCCGGAAAGGTTTTCCCAAATAATCGTCCATGCCAGCTTCTGCGCAGGCTCTTCTGTCTTCGCTGCTGTCATGGGCGGTAACGGCGATGATCCAAGGAATTTTTCTAGTACTAGGTTTCTTTTTTAAGATCCTTGAAACTTCAAGTCCACTCAACTCTGGCATTTGAATGTCTAAAAGAAGAAGATCCACACCATTCTCCTCCCAAAATGCCAAGGCGTCGATCCCGTTAGAAACGACAGAACAACTTAATCCTAATTTTTCTAACATCTTTTGGATTAATCTTTGATTCACTTGATTGTCTTCTGCCACAAGGATTTTTAGATCTCCATGTTCAGAGAAATCGAAATTGATACGATTTTTAGATTCGGCAATTTTAACTTTTTCTGCAGGGTTTGCTTTAGGAAGAGTCATTTCCAAAACAAATTTAGAACCTTTTCCTGACTCACTTTCCGCAGATATATTCCAATCCAATGCTTCGCAGACTCGTCTGCAGATAGAAAGACCTAAACCTGTCCCACCATATTTTCTAGAAATAGATAGATCAGTCTGAGAGAATGCTTCGAATAAAGTTGGGATCCGATTTGCGTCTATCCCGATACCTGTGTCTTTTACACTCAGAGAAAGAGTAATATCTGTTTCAGTCTCTTGCTTTAACTCCAACTCTACAGTGACTCCACCTTTTTCTGTGAATTTCAACGCGTTAGAAACCAAATTAGAAAGGATTTGTCTGACACGGATCGAATCAGATTTTACGTCGATACTTTCTCTCGCAGGAGGAAGAATTGTTTTAAATGCTAATCCTTTTTTGAATGCTTTATCAGATGCTTCTTCTGCATATCTTTCCAAAAGAGAGATTAGATCGAATTCTTTAAAACTAAAATGTAATGAGCCTGATTCTGCTTTGCTAAAATCGATCACATCGTTGATCAAACGGATCAGATGTTCAGAACTTTCAGTTAATGAATCCAGATATTCCTTTTGAAGGTCTGGATTGTTTGTTTGGTGTAATAGATCCACCATTCCTAGGATACCATGCACTGGAGTCCTAAGTTCATGGTTCATATTAATAAAGAATTGTTCTTTAGCTTTTTGTAATTCTAATGCTACAGATTGTAACTGGATCAATGCCTGAGATTTAGCATCTAGCTCCATAAAAGAAACTACAGATGTTGCTAGTGCCTCTAAGGCTTGTATCTCTGCTTCTGACAATTTTTTAGGCTTGGTATCTATTACGCAAAGAGTCCCAAGAATATATCCATCGGGAGTGCGTAACGGGGCGCCTGCATAAAATCTAATATTCGGATCATTCAATACGAGAGGATTTTGACTAAATCTAGGGTCTTCTAGAGCATTCTCCACTACGAAAGTCTTATTTTCGGAAACTGCAAATTGGCAAAATGAGATTTGTTTAGGAGTTTCAGTTGCATTTAGTCCCATTCTGGCTTTAAACCATTGCCTTTCTGAATCGATTAGAGAAACAAGCGCAATCGGTGTCCCACAAATTAGGGAGGCAGCTTTTATGATCCCGTCGTATTTTTCTTCAGGAGGTGTGTCAAGGATCCTATAACGTTTTAATGCTTGTACCCTTTCTTCTTCATTATCGGGTAGGGGAGCGACGCTATAGGGAAGGTTTTCCATAATGAAATGTGATATTATTTAAGACTAAAAAATAATGCGGCATATACTCCTTTTTGAAAGCAAAAACACAAGGATTTAACTTATTAGAGATTATTTTAAGGATCAATCATGGATGACCTGAAAATTACGAATTCCTAAGGTTTTGCCTTGAGAAAGGATCTCTTGCAATTTTCGGATGTCTTTTCTTGTGTTTTCGAACGCCTTCGAGAAGATCCAGGACCGGAAAACTTTAGAAAATCCAGATAATTCCATCTGACTTGTAAAAAGGATTTTAGTATCAGTATCTGAACCTTTAGGGTCAGGATAAAAGGAGAAGGTCTCAGTCTGATCTGAAAATCTACTCTTGATCCGTATCACCAATCTACTCGGATACTTGGATTCTAAAATTTGGTATTCGAACTTACATGCGAAAAACCAAAACTTAGTTTTCACTTGAAAACTAGGAGTACTTTCATTTTTCTTAAAGGAGAGAATATTCCCCGACCAGTCAGGCAAACGTTCGAAATTAGAAACGTAATCGAACGCTCTGCTCAAAGAGATCGGCACAGTAAAAGCAATAGTAGTCGTCGCCATGGAAACTTCTCTCTTTCTTTAAAAAGAATTCCCTTAGGATCCTTTTTCGAGTCCAATGTAATATAGAGAGGAAATATGGGTTTTAGACGAATAACCGGAACAAGAATCGCCGAAAAAACTATGGAGGGTGGTGGATTTCCAGTCCGCAGACCATTCCCAGTTCCGCAATTTTCATATTGGGACCCGTTTTTACTTTTGGATGAAATGGGACCTGTCAATTACGAACCAGGCAAAGCAATAGGTGCTCCAGATCATCCTCATAGAGGTTTCGAGACCGTTACGTATCTTCTATCTGGCGAAATGGAACATAGAGATTCCTGGGGACATGCAGGGAAATTAAAAGAAGGTGGTATCCAATGGATGACTGCAGGTGCAGGCCTTGTGCATTCAGAACTTCCTTCCGCTGATTTTCAGTCCAGAGGTGGAAGAATGCATGGATTCCAAATCTGGGTCAATCTCCCAAGGGATAAAAAACTTATTTCCCCGAATTACCAGGAAATGGATTCATCTGAGCTTCCAGTGGCAGAAAAAGACGGAGTTTGGGCCAAGGTAATTGCAGGAGATCTTTGGGGAACCAATGCGATCATCCAAACTCAAACACCAATTGTATTTTTCCATTTGAAACTTTCTCCAGGTTCTTATGCAGAAGTGCCTGTGCCTAAAGATTATAATATTTTAGCGTATCCATTCGTTGGCGCAGGTACTGTAATTGATGCAGATGCCGAACACGACCTTGTAGAAGGTGAGACAGTATTTTATCAAGGCGGAGAAGGTAGTATAGGCCTTCGTGCTCCTGAAAATTTTGCATGGGAAGTTTTGATTTTAGGAGGACAACCTCTGAACGAACCTGTGGCACGTTATGGCCCTTTCGTGATGAGCACTCCTCAAGAAATACAGCAGGCATTTGAGGATTATTCTGCAGGAAAAATGGGGACAATATAATTCCTCATTCATGGAAGAAGTCCAAACCAAAAAATTAGCAGTGATCGGCGGCGGTGCCGCCGGTTTTTTCGGAGCCATCCAAACTAGAATTCTTTCAGAAGGAAGAATATCAGTTCAGCTATACGAAAAATCTCCCAATGTATTGTCCAAAGTAAAAATTTCAGGAGGAGGAAGATGTAATGTTACTCATTCCTGTTTTGATCCGGAAGAATTATCCAAACGTTATCCAAGAGGGGAGAAGGAACTCAAAAGAGCTTTCGAGATATTCCAGCCTAAGGATACGATCCGTTTTTTTGAGAGTAGGGGCGTAAAATTAAAAGCGGAACAAGACGGGAGAATGTTCCCAATCACTGATAATTCCGAAACCATCATCAACTGCTTATTAGAAGAAGCCAAAAAATCAGGAGTAAAGATCCAAACTAAAATTTCTATATTAGGAATTTATAAAAATGAGGACTCCGATCAAAAAAGATTCAGGATACAAACGGAAGAGGGAGAAGAATACTTCGATTCAGTTTTGGTAGCAAGTGGCTCCTCTCGAAAGGTTTGGGGATGGTTGGAAAATATGGGTCATTCTATAGAATCTCCAGTTCCTTCTTTATTTACATTCGAGATCTCAGATCCGTTGTTAGACGGATTTCAGGGACTTACAGTCTCGGACGTAGAAATTATATTCAAAAATTCTAAACTAAAACAAAGAGGCCCCATTCTTTTTACACATTGGGGTTTAAGTGGCCCCGCAGTCTTAAAACTATCCGCCTGGGCTGCTCGAGAACTATTCGATTCAGATTATAAGGCAGAATTGCTTATAGATTGGATTCCTGATCTTCCTAGACAAAACCTAAGAGAAATATTTTTAGAAAAGAAGAAGGATAGTCCTTCTAAAAAACCGGGAAGTCGTTCCGAATTCGACCTTCCTTCCAGATTTTGGGAAAGAGTTTGGGAGAAGTCCTGCGGTCCTGAAAAAAGATGGTCCGAAATTTCTTCCAAAGAATTTCACCAAGCGGAAGAAATCTTAAAACGAACTGTTCTGAAAGTTACGGGCAAGGGAGTTTTTAAAGATGAATTCGTAACCTGCGGAGGAGTTCGTCGTAAGGAAGTGGATTTTTCTAAAATGGAAAGTAGGTTTCATCCAGGACTTTATTTTGCGGGAGAAGTTTTGGATATAGATGGGATCACAGGCGGATTCAATTTCCAAAACGCTTGGACCACTTCTTATATTGCTGCAAAAGCTTTGGCCGCAACTTAATCCCAGGGTTCTGGATAAGAACTAAATCCTAAACGATTTCCATCCGGGTCCTTAAAATATTTTGTGTAATCTGTCTTCTCTATAAAAGAATTCGCAAATAAGGAATCTATCTTTTCTCTTTCTTCTTTTTTTGGAGCGGAGAAGATGAGTGCGTGAGGTGCCTTAGGATCTTCTTCTTTTTCTATCATGATCCGAGTGGACCCTGCTAAAAACCAAGAAGATCTGAGCTTACCGTTCTCGTAAAAATGATCCTTTTCGAAAGATAGACCTGGGATAGTTATATAAAATTTTTTTAATGTTTCTGGATCTTGTGTGGAAATCGCTATATGATGGATCATTCCATAATCACCAGATCGGAATATTCAGGATGTCTTTTTAGATAGGTTTGAACAAAAGAACAATTCGGGATGATCTTTTTAGTTTCTGCTCTTGCTGCTTTGAGAGCGGCTTCTGCGAGTTGGGAGGCGATCCCTTTTCCTCTGAAATCGGTCGGAACAAAGGTATGATAAAGATCCCAAACATGGGCGCCAATCTCTCTATAAACTAAATGAGCTTCTCTTCCGTCTTGTATGATCAGGAATTTTTTGCCGGCAATATCATGTTGAACTGAATCCATTTTGCCCTCTGTTAATTCGACTCTCTTTGGAAAAGTTTAGTAAAGCCGAATCAATGTAAATCGATTAAGTTTTAAAAATCAAACAAACGGAAGTTCCGCCTACGTTTTTCAGATCTAACTCCGCCTTAAGTTGACTGCATAATGAACGAATGATCATTAGGCCCAAAGAAGAGTCTTGGTCCTGTTTTTTGGAAGAAGTTTGTCCAAACCATTCTTGGATGGAAGGCATTCCTACGCCGTCGTCTCTGACTGTAAGATGGACCTTAGTATCTTTTACTTTTAACTGAACAAAAATATTTCCTTTTGCTTCGCTTGGGAATGCATGTTTAAGAGAGTTTGAGATCAGCTCTGTTACAATTAGTCCGCAAGGGATCGCCTTCTCCATAGAAAGTTTAACAGGATCCATATCCGCTTCGAAACCGATCCTATTTCCGGATGGGAAATAAGAAGTGACTAAATGCCTTAAAAGGGACTCCAAATATGTTTTCATATCCACACTCGCAAATTTATCCTGCTTGTATAAATGATCGTGGATCATAGCCATCGCGGTGATCCTATTCTGAGCCTTAGATAAAATTTCAGAAGTAGTGGACTCACTTGAATACATGTTTTGTAAGTTCAACATTCCGGAAACGATCTGCAGATTATTTTTAACCCTATGGTGGATCTCGTGCAGAAGTACTTCCTTCTCTCTTAAATTTTCTTCTAAGGTCCTTTCGATCTCTATTCTCGCCGCGATCTCTTTTTCCAAAGTACGTTTGGATCTATATATATGAGCTTTTCTTAATCTAAGATTGGTAAGATATTCGTGCCTTCTCTGCACACTTTCCTGCAAACCTCTCATAAGGATAGTAAGTGGAACACATACGATCGTATTAGCGATCAGAAAGTTCAGGCCTACCACATATAATCTTTCAGGAGCCATTGCCCAAGGAAGGCTCATATAAAATTGAGCCTTAGATGCTATGAACACTGCGATCATATTTGCCAAAAGTCCAAAAAGAGAAGGGGTGAGGCCGAATAATACTCCCGCAAGAACTGGAAAAGGAAATAACCAGAGTAATCCTCCTCCTTCTGGGCCCACGAATACCAAAAGCGAAAGCCCTAAACAATAATTCATTGTTAGGATCAATGTGGCCTTGATTGAAAAATTTATTTTTTTAACAAGTAGAAGTAGATAAACAAGCCCTAATGAAAATGAATCTATCCATAAAACTTCAGTTTTGCCTTCTGTCCATGCAAGGTAAACACTCGGAAAGTATACTATGGTTCCGAGTATTGTCATCGTAAATAAGATAGAAGTTAAAATGAGTTCTCTCCAAAAGGAAAGCCCGGAAGAGATCGGAGCTTTTGGAGTTAAATATCCTTGGATAGATTTGAAAATCCGATCAAGTGGGCCGGATTTTTTTCCTTTTTCCATAGTTGTTATCAATAGACTACTGGAATCTATCAAAACAATAATACTCTAGTTCGAATAAAAAGCCGCAGGGAATTTTAATTGTTTCTATTTTCATAATGAATTATGTAAGATCATGTTTTCTCTTCTCCAAGTAATAGCCTGAAATAGATTGAACACTAAATACTTGTGATTAGTTTTTTGTTTTTTCAGAAATCCGGATTGTTTTTTAAAACAATTTTTCGTCGTGAAACTTGCACGTTATTCGAAAGATCGTACTATTCTTTAGATAAAAAAAAGAGGTCCGAAGACCTCTTTGAAGTTGGTAGTTAGGTATAATGGTACACTTAGTTTTTGGAGATCGCTCCATCCGCAGAGAATTTTCCTCCGCCTTTGATCACCAATGCTAAGGAGATTGCTACCATCAATAGATGGAATTCGAATCCTTCTCCCTTTTGGCTTCCCGCCCAGTTCATAAAGAAACCATGTTCTGCATGAGGAAGTATAGCGACTGTCATTGCTACTGCGATCCCTGCTGCAGCTACTCTTGTAAGAAGACCTGAAAGTAATCCGATCGGTCCCAAAAATTCTGCGATGAATAAAAGTATTACTAAGAAACCTGGAAAGCCTGCGCCGGTTAGGAATGCATAAGTTCCGGAGAATCCGTATCCACCGTACCAGCCTAGTACCTTTTGTGCTCCATGTGGGAACATCACAACCGCGAGTGTTACCCTTAGAATTAGGGATGTTATATCCGAATCTGTTTTTAAAATTTTTTGAATCATGATTACCTCCTGAATGATTCGTGTATATATAGTCTATTGGTTAATAGTTTATTGTTAAAGTAATGGGCCGAAAAATCCAAAAAACATAGATCCCTCCTTCATATTATGCGGATTTGAGTCCGACAGTCTTACAGATCTGTCCTAAATTTTTGAGTTCTTCGTCGCTGAGGCAGGACATCTTGCCCTTCAACTGCTCCAAATAATCAGGGAAAGAAGTTCCGATAAGTTCCTTTCCTTTGTCGGTAAGATTAATGATAAAATAACGTCTGTCTTCTTCACTTCTGACTCTGAGTACTAGACTTCTTTTTTCTAAATTGTCTACGATCTGTGTGATATTACCTTCGCAGGAAAATATTTTTTGACCGATCTCTTTTTGGCACATTGGGCCCAGATGGTAGAGAGTCTCTAGGCATCCGAATTGGCCACTAGTCAGATTATATTGGTTCAGGAATTTCTCCTCCATTGTGCGGATGGAATCTGCACAGCGGCTTAATTTGATGTAGGCATCAAGCACCTTTACATCTCTGGACTTTCCTTTATAATGAGTGGCCATAATACTTTAAGATTGAACTATTAATGTATAGACATCCCGAAAAGAAAAAAGTCAACAAAAAAAGAAGCTAAACCCAAGTCTATTTATGCCCCAGTTGGGTCCCAGCAGGTCCGGAAGTTCTCGTTCCAGGTTTCCATTTCCTGTAGATCTGGCTCGCTTAGTTTGAAATCGAATACTTGGGAATTCTCCAAGATCCTTTCTTTTTTAACTGATTTAGGGATAACCACTAATCCTTTGTCGATTGCCCAACGGATCAAAACTTGAGCTGGAGTTTTTCCGTATTTGGCCGCAAGAGAAGCGAGTTTTGGATCTGAAATTTTTTGGCCATGGGCGAGGGGACTATAAGCTTCCAGAACTATATTATTCTTTTTGCAGGTGTTTAAAAGTTCGTTTTGGTTTAAGAATGGATGGTATTCCACTTGGTTCACAGTAGGAACAATTTCTGCGTACCCGAATAATTCCTGCAAGTGAGGGATTGTATAATTGCTTACTCCGATTGCACGGACCAAACCTTCTTTATATACTTTTTCTAATTCTTTCCAGGCATTCTTTCTGGTTCCAGATACAGGAAAATGAATGAGATAAAGATCAATTGTATCTAAGCCTAAGGCAGATAGTGATTCATCCAAATACTTACGTGGATTTTTTTGATCGCTATTCCATAGTTTAGTAGTGATGAATAATTCTTTTCTGGGTATCCCACTCTTTTTGATGGCTTCCCCCACATCGGATTCATTACCATAAATTTTAGCAGTGTCAATATGTCTGTATCCGAATTCTAATGCGTTTAAAACTGAATCTATACATTCTTTTCCGGATCTTGTTTTCCAAACTCCCAGACCGAAGACTGGCATCTCTACTCCGTTATTAAGTTGTACAGATTGGTTTAAGACTAAATTTTGCATACTTGCTCTTAGACTCCTTTTGTTTAGTTTGGATCCATTCTTCTTTCGAAATGACTCAGTTTTATTTTTTGGTAGAAGAAGCCAAATTAGAGAATGTCAGGGACTCTTCCCTGAGTCCCAAAACAGATTCCAATACATTCTCCGCATACACTAGATCACTATATCCAGGACCTTTGGGTAGCCAGGAGGCTAATGTGATAATTCCTAATAGCTCTGCATCTCCTGGAAGTTGTTTTGCAGAAAGATTAACTCCTTGGATATTATATAAAAAGTCCAAGAATGTTCTTTGTTTTAAGCCATTAGAAGATTTTAATGCGATGCAAAGTATTTGATTGTCCTGCTCCATTCGTATCGTACGAACGTTTCGGATAGAAGAGAGAGGGAACCTTCTTTCTTTATATAATAAGCTGCTTAAGATAGGGATCCTGGTAGAATAACGAAGTTTTAATTCGAGCGAATTTGCAATAACCTCTGTCTTTTTGAATAAGATAAAGACAGTCATCAGAGTGGTAATTCCTAAAAAGAAAACAGAAAAAGGAATGATGAAGATTAGAAAAATCAGATTTTCAAAATTCCCAAAGAAAGAATTTACAACAGTGAACCATGCTCCATAAAATAAAGCTGGAACAAGCAATGTGATAAAGGTTTTTCCTATAGATTTAGGTTCTATGATCTCTATCTTAGTTCCTTGGTCTTTGGATTCTGTTTTAACCCATACAGAAGGTTCTATCTTTTTAGGATCTTGATTATGAGGGATATCTTTTGATTCTGGATTTGTGATCCTTAGATCCGATCTATCCAAAACAGGCAGCGGAAGTTTTGATTTGAAAAATTCTAATCCTTGTTTGAGAGAATTTCCATCTCTAAAAGTTTCTAGTAAAATACAACTTCCATCTCTGTATACCAAGTATAGGTCCCAATATTTCCAAGTGCTGTTTGTATTGATACTACTCCCGGTAGAAGAAGATCTTTCCGCCCTGAATAAGATCATATAAGAAATGAATTCAGAAAGAGAAAGTTCTACATCAGACTTGCCTGTTTCCCTCAAAGAAAGTAGAGAAGTATTTGTTTGGATCTCTATCGTTTTAACTATATGAGAAGCTTTTCTATAATTTCTCATCGTTATGATAAAAATGGTAACGAGTGAAATGCAGAAAAAAAATCCGAAACCAGGAAATATCTTTTCTTCTCCAGTTAAGAGCATTACTCCGAAAAATAAGGAAGCAATACTTCCGAAAACGCCAAATGCCAAGATGCCAATTATAAATGTACATCCACCAGAATATGGGTTTTTAGTTTCTTTACGAATGTTCGCAGATTCAGAGATCCAAGGATCCAAACTCATAATTAAAAGTCCTGAGAATAGAGAAGACTCTAGGAAAATCAATTTTAAAATGAATCCTTCTTGCATTTTGATTTGGATCGGATTCTTTGTTCGTCATGCAAATTAGTACTGCTATTTCTGATTTAGTATTGGCGATCTTCGCCGTATGGTCCAGTCTTTCCGTCCAGTCTTCCTCTAAAGGAAACGTTTCTAAAAAAGGAGGAGCCTACGGTCTTTTTTTGATCGGGCTCGGTGCTCTTCTTGGAGTGATTTTCTTTTTAGGTGGAGATTGGATCAGCCCAATTTATAGACCTATCGTGCATGTTGCAGGTGTGGTTGGAGTTCCTTGGATCGGGCTCGCATTTTTTAATGCAGGTTTCGGAAAGGTAGATGGAAAAACTTGGAATCTTCTTAGCTTAATCCTTCTGGTTTTAGCTATATTAAGTTATCTTTATCCTTTCGGTTTATACTCTACAGTGATCGGTGCGATTGCATTAGTTGCTGTTTTAGTAGTATGTATCCAAAAATACAAAGGCTCTCATAAGACTGCTGCTTTGTACGGGATTGCAGGAGCTTTACTTTTCATTCTATCTGGACTTGTAATCGGAACTGTAGGAACGATTGCGGGACTTCCTAGAGTGGATATATTCCATTATGGACTCGCCGCAGCATCTTACTGCTTAGGATATTCTTTAAAAAGGATTGGATAATTCTATAAGACGCCGTGGTTTATACTGCGGTGTCTTCTTCTCTTACGCAGGGATCTGTTCTGATACCTGGGTCACCCAAGACGAATAATAGTTGGATAGAGTTCTAAGGAACATAAGATCCATATCATTCTCCGTTCCAATAGCGCGTAATGCGTTTGCATACTGTGTCCTAAAGTCAGTCAGAGGAGCGGTTTCTTGGATATAATTTCGCATAGACTGAGCTTGCTCCGGGCCAAAACCGTATTCAGTAGACCATTTATCGATCAGGGTCCCACAATTATACTTTCTGGAAAGAAGGATCTGGGCTAGGATATTTCGGAACATATTCTCGATAGAAACGATTGTAATTTCTCTATGATTGATCGAGATCTCAGTGATGATATCGTCCTTCTTATCGATTACTGCTTTTGAAGTTCCCATCTTATTAAAAAATTTGGAAAGATCATTATAAGCTCTAAAATGTTTTAAGATAAGTTCTCTATCTTTTACATCCACTGTTCTTTGGTCCTCAGGATGACTCATCTCTTGAAGGATAGACTCAATCACCTGAAACATGATATCGAATGTGAACTGAGTGGATTTACCCAAAAAATATCTGATTTCGTTTTGGAATGCTGCATGAACAGATGCGAAGAAAGTTTCTAACTTTTCAGGATTCAGTACGGTAGAAGTTTTGAAAACTGAGATCATATCCCGAACGAATTTGGCTCTGTCTAGGATTGGAAATTGTTCCGGATGATTAGAATGGGTGCGTATAAAAGTCTCTTTGACTACTTTTACCGAACCTCCCCGAACTTCTTCGCTTCGAAATAATACTCGATAGAGAAGAACTGAGATCTCTCGGGAAGTTTTTTTATCTTTCAGAGTTTTTAAGTCAGAAGCTTCGAGATTTTCTCTACTTCCTGCAGGCTTGCTCTGGATTTCTCCCATGAATGGTTATGCCGATATTCCCGAACGAATGTTAGGTCGATCTTGGTATGAAAAAGTTAATTGTAAAGCAGATTTGGTTGATGAGGTAGAAATCCCATTGATTTTTCAACTAAGCGTTCGAAAATCGAGCGAAATCTATGCAAAAAATTATCGGACCCGAAAATCAAGTACACTATGGAGTTTGGGATGGTCCGATCGAATTCAATCATCACGATTTTACTCTTCTGGATTTTTTTGGAAAGGAGATCAAAGGACTTAAAAAGAAGTTCGCGTTCCATTCTTTCAATTATCTAGGGATCATGATGGAAGACTGCTTGGTCGGGATTGCGGCCGTAAGTCTTGGATATGCGTATAACGTGTTTGCTTATCTGTATAAATTCGATCAGGGCAAGGTCTACGAATTCGATGTAAAGGGGCCCGACTTAGGTCTTGCTTTAAAATTCCCTGCGAACCCGGATGAATATGAGATCTCCTTTAAAAAGGGAAAGTCCTTCCTGAATATCCGCAAGTCTCACTCCGAAGGTAAACTTTTACTTGATGCAAACTTTGGAAATAAATTGGAGATCTCCGGAGAATTTCCATATTCTCTTCTCACTCATAACCCTCTTAGAGTCTTAAATCCTTCCGAGCCAAGTCGTTGGACATTCACTGAAAAATGTTCTCCTCTAATTCCTGATCGTATCAGTGTAAAATACGAGAAGAAGGAACTCGTCCGAGATCCTTCCAGAACCACTATGGTCTATGATTGGTCCGGTGGTTATTTAAGAAGGGAGACAAATTGGTACTGGGCAGCTTTCTCTTCTGTCCTTCCTGATAGAACAAAAATAGGGGCTAATTTTGCAGCTCTAGTAAACGAAAGTTTTTTTCCGGAGAATGCTTACTGGATCGATTCTGAAAGACAAAGGGTCAGTAGATGTATATTCGATTTTTCTCATAAAGATCCTTATAAACCTTGGAGACTTTGGGACGAAGAAGGACGTATTCGTTTAGAATTCGAACCAAAGGGAGAAAGAAGAGAAAAGGTAAATCTGATCTGGACCAAATTGTATTTTAGACAATTTGTAGGAAAATTTTCAGGAAGTTTTAGACCAGAAAAGGGAAGAGAAGTCCAGATCAAAGATGTCTGGGGTTTCACAGAATTCCACAGATCTCTTTGGTAGTATCAAAACTTGAAATCTGAAAATCCAATTCGTATCTTATCCATAGATCTTTTGAGAGGACTGACTGTTGCAGGTATGATCCTGGTAAATAATCCGGGTACCTGGTCCAATATGTACTGGCCTCTTAAACATGCAAAATGGGATGGATGTACTCCGACCGACTTGGTATTTCCTTTTTTTCTTTTTGTGGTAGGTGCCTCTATTCCTTATTCTATTTCCAATGGAATACAAGAATTTCCTAAAATACTAAAACGCGCTGCTATTCTGATCTTTTTAGGATTATTT
Source organism: Leptospira koniambonensis (assembly GCF_004769555.1). Lineage (NCBI taxonomy): Bacteria > Pseudomonadati > Spirochaetota > Leptospiria > Leptospirales > Leptospiraceae > Leptospira > Leptospira koniambonensis. The sequence goes on from NZ_RQFY01000004.1 coordinate 1,577,988, forward strand.
TTGAATTTTTTCGGAGAGTGGAGTTTTTCCAATCTCAGATTTCCTGGAGTTCTGCAAAGAATAGGATTCGTTTACTTTTTCGGAGCAATTTTATACAAAGAGAAAAATCTAAAATTCAGGATCCTTCTATTTATAACCTTACTGATCTCTTATTGGTATTTGCAGGAATTTGTTCCTCCTCCCGGAGCTTTAGAACCAAGCATGAAAGAAGGAAAAGATTGGGGAGCCTGGTTAGACAGAGAAGTTTTCGGCCAAGCGCATTTATGGAGATTTGGTAAGGTCTGGGATCCAGAAGGACTTTTGACTTCTTTTACTTCTATAGGGTCTGTGTTTTGCGGGATTTTTGCGGGAGAATTTATAAAAGATTTTTTGGAGAAGAGGGAGTCTATTCTTTCCATTTCAGGTAAGATCGCGTTAGGCGCTTTTGTGGTGTTGTTTGTTGGCGGAGTTTGGGGAATTTATTATCCGATCAATAAAAGTTTATGGACCGGGACTTATTCTCTTTGGACTGCTGGCTGGGCCTTACTTGTTATTTCCTTGTTTTTAATTTTAGAAAAGTTTGATAGATTTGAGTTCAAAGCTTTACAAAGTTTTCTGCTTCCTTTTGGAAAGAATGCTTTGCTTGTATTTTTTGGCTCGGGGATTTTTGCCAGAAGTTTAAATATAATCATGGTCTCTTCTCCGGAAGGAAAAAAGATCCCTTTGAAAAATCTGATCTATCTAGAATATTATAAAAGCTGGATAGATTCTCCGGAGTTGAGTTCCTTTTTGTATTCTATAACTGTGTTGGCTCTATGGTTTTTGATCCTTTTCTTTTTAGATAAAAAAAGACTCTACTGGAAAATTTAAGAACCGATCAGATGTTTTACAGCTGCGAGAAGGTCCTCGTCGTTAAAAGGTTTGATCATCCATCCTTTTGCTCCAGCATCCTTTCCTTGTGATTTCATAGCGTCGCTGGATTCAGTAGTTAGGATCAGTATTTTCATACTTTTTCCTTTTTCAGTTCTTAAAACTTCTTTAGTGAGTTCTATTCCTGTCCTGCCTGGCATATTTACGTCGAAGATGCCGATATCAAAAGGACCTTCCGATTCAATTTTAGTAAGTGCTTCGTCAGGGCCGGCGGCCTTGCATACGGAATAACCTTCTTCCGTAAGAGTGAAATCTAAAAGTTTTAAAACCGTGGGAGCGTCGTCTACGCATAATATCTTTGTCATTTTCTACCTTACCTTTGATTAATTATAACTGTTCGCTGTTCCAAAACATAGTTCTGAAATTTTTTCTGGAATATTATCTAGAGAGATCTGTTCCTTTACCGCACCCATCTCGTATGCTTCTCTAGGCATTCCGTATACTACCGATGTAGATTCGTCTTGACCGAATGTCATTGCACCTTTTTCAGAAAGTGCCTTTAGTCCTTTTGCTCCGTCTTTTCCCATTCCTGTGAGAAGGAAGGCCGCGCAAAAAGAAGCCAAAGGAGATTTTGAGATTGAGTGGAATAATACATCTACAGAAGGCCTATGCCCTGTGACCTTCTCCTTTTTATGTATTCGAATATTATAATATGGAGGATCACCAAGCTCCATATGATGATCTCCTCTTGCTACATACACATTACCTTTTGCAATACTTTGGCCTTCTTGTGCTTCTTGGATCTTTAGGGGAGAAACGGAATCCAATCTTTCTGCAAACATTCCTGTGAAATATTCAGGCATATGTTGCACAATCAAAATAGGAGGAAGCTCGCCAGCAAGATTTCTGAGTAAATATTCAATCGCTTGTGTGCCACCTGTAGAAGCTCCAATCGCGATCAATTTGATCTTAGAGACTGTAGAACTGCTCTGAGTTTTTGTTTGAGAAGTTTTTTGATTTCGATTTAGAACATCGGAAACATTTGTTTTAGCGCATGCTCGGATCTTATTTTTAAGTTCCAGCATCATTCTCAGGAAATCTTCTTCACTTCCGTCTGCTTTTTGAACGTAGTCTAAAGCCCCCGCTTGCAAGGAGTCTAATGTTACCTTCGCGCCTGCTTCTGTAAAAGAGCTTAGCATGATAACTGGGATCGGGAATTTAGGCATCAGCCATTGTAGGAATTCAATCCCACTGATATCTGGCATCTCTACATCTAAGGTGATCACATCCGGTTTTGCTTTTAGAATTTCTTTCATTGCTTCAGTTGCAGTAGAAGATCCAACAACTGTGAATCTAGGGTCCTCTTGCAATTGGGATGCAATTATTTCACGGACAATCCGGTTATCGTCTATGATGTACACACTTATCATTCTAACTTAGGCCAATTTTTCCAAACTTAGATTTGAGTTTTCGCCGGTGGATGTAGCAGCATTAGTCCCGTGGAATTTTTCGAATAGGAATTTAGTGTCCAGGATCAAACTGACTCTTCCATTACCTAAGATGGTAAATCCATTCACACCTTGTGCTTTCTGGATGGAAGAGGAGAGTGGTTTGATTACAATATTTTGATTTCCTAATACTTCGTCCACGAGTATCCCCAAAAATCTGTCCTCATTTTCCAGAATGATCAAAACAGGATTTTTACTTTTGTATTCCAGCTTTTCCCTGAGACCGAGTAGATCATTGATCCGTATCACAGGTATATAGATCCCTCTTAAGTCCAAGACCTCTTGGTCCTTATAAGGATGGATCAATTTCTGGTCTTTTAGACTCACCAATTCACTGATTTCTATCGTAGGAAGAGTGAGATAAGTTCCGCCAACTTCAAAAACGGTTCCTTCAATAATCCCTAAAGTAAGTGGAATTCTTAAAATGAAAGTGGTACCTTCTCCTTTTTTCGAACGCACCTCTACTTTACCGTTCAACTTTTTGATATTTTGCAGAACGATATCCATGCCGACACCTCTACCTGAAATATCAGTCAGCTTTTCTGCAGTGGAAAATCCAGGAGTGAATATGAGTTGGAAAACTTCCTTATCACTCATCTCATCCGGATTTCCTTTTAGGATTCCTTTTTCTCTGGCTTTATTGATGATCTTATCTCGGTCGAGTCCTCTTCCGTCATCCGCTACTAGGATCCAAACTTCATTTGCTGATTGTCTTGCTTGTAAGCGGATAACTCCTTTGTCTTTTTTGCCGAGTTCTGCTCTTTCTTCAGGAGTTTCTAAACCATGATCAATAGAATTTCTTAATAAATGGATAATCGGATCTTGTATGATCTCAACTACAGATTTATCAACTTCTGTATCTTCTCCACCAATTTTGAAATCTAATCTTTTCTGAGAACGTTTTTGTAAGTCTCTTACCAACCGATTCATTTTTTGGAAGGTAGAAGATAGAGGCACCATTCGCATGGATAATGTAACTTCTTGTAGATCTCTTACGATCTTATGAAGATGTCTTGCTGCAGACCGGAAACCCTCTAATCTTAATCCTTCTAATTCAGGATGATGGATTACGTTAGACTCTGCTATTACTAATTCTCCCATAAAGTCCATGAGTTGATCCAGTTTATCCGTAGTAATACGGATATCTTTCTTCTTCTCTATAACTTGGGCTTCTTGTATAACTGGGTTAGCTTCTGAAGAAGGAGTCAGAATTTTTTCTAGGGTTGCAGGTTTAGTCTCTTCTTCGAAAAATCCAAACCCTTTAGGGGCAGAAGGTGCCGGAGCCGCTTCTTCAAAGAATCCAAATTTGTTCTCTGGAGCTTTTTTTTCTTTTTCAGAACCTTTGGAAATTCGATCCAATTGTTCTTTCAGTTTATTTCGAATGATATCGGTTTCTTGTTCGAAACCTGAATCAGTTCTTTCTTCTTCCACCCGATCGAATATTCTTCGGAGTAGATCCAGAGTTTCCATCAAATCATCACTGAAATCGAACTCAGTAACTTTATCTTGATTTCTTAATATATCTAGAAGTGTTTCACCCAGATGAGTGATTTTCACAACTGTTTCTAATTTCAATAGACCAGAAGAACCTTTGAGAGTATGGAAAAAGCGGAAAGCTTTGTTTAAAGTTTCCGGATTCCCTTGTCCTAAAGTTTCAATCTCTTCTTCTAATGCTAAAAGAGAAGTTTCTGCAGAATCGATCAGGTCTCGGGCTTCCGAAACGAATTCCGAAAGAAGATGTTCTCGATCCATGTTATACTTTGATTTCGCCGGAATTTTCTTCTGAACCGGAAGAATGTTCGGATTGGTTAGTTGCCTCTGACTCTTCTTCTATCAATGGAAGGAAATTTTTTCCATTAGAGGCTTTTTTAGAATCTTTCTTTGCATTCCCGAATTGTGAGGCTGCATGTTTTAGATCAAAATGAGGAGCATGGAAATGAGACTTGATCGGTTGAGCGGCAACAGAAGGTCCGCGGTCTTGTTTTTTAGATTTTCCTTTGGAGGCAGTTAATACTTCTTCTCTGATCTTGATTAGAGTTCCCATTACTTCTAAAAGTGTTTCTGCTTGTTCGTTCAATTCTTTCGCTGTGGAAGCTAACTCTTCGGATGCGGCGGCATTCTCTTGAGTAGCCTGGTCCAACTGAACCATTGCAGTATTGATCTGAGTGATACCCCTCGCTTGTTCATCTGAAGAAACTGAAATTTCTTGGATCAACTTCGCAGTATTCTCTATACTTGGAACAATCTCTTCTATAAGTTTTCCTGCATCTTCTGCGCGTTCTACTGAATCTTTAGAAAGTCCGTTAATCTCTTGGGCCGCGATCTGGCTTCTTTCCGCTAATTTTCTTACCTCGTCTGCAACCACTGCAAATCCTTTTCCATGTTTACCTGCTCTTGCAGCTTCAATTGCAGCGTTTAACGCTAGTAAGTTGGTTTGATAAGCGATCTCTTCGATGATATTCACTTTACCCGAGATCTTTTTCATCGCATTCAGGGTTTCTAAAACGGATTTTCTACCCTTACTCGCGTCTCTCGCAGAAGATTCTGCCATAGAGTTTGTTTCTTTTGCATTATGAGAGTTTTGTTCTATTGTAGAAGACATTTCTTCTACTGCCGCAGTGGTTTCTTCTAAACTTGCCGCTTGTTCATTTGAAGACTGGCTCAATGAGAATGCAGTTGCAGAAACCTGAGCTGCCGCGGAAGAAACTGAACCTACTACTTCCAATGCAGTACTTAAAGCTTTATTGACAGAAATTGTTATCCATACTGCGCAAGCTACAGCAATCAAGGAAGAAAGTATGGGGATCAGTATCATCAAGAATGTGGTTTCTGCATATAGCTCATCTGTGCTTTTATTCGCATCGTCCAATTCTTTTTGGGCACGATCAATCATTTGGTTTAAATAACCTTCCATCTTATCCAAATAACTTCTGAGTTGAACTTGAGAGATTTGTCTTGCTTCTGCGTTTTTATTGATATATGCGAGGTCTAAAACTTTTTTCAGGGTAGCTCTATAATCTTTTTCTACTATCCTAAATTCATCCATATTCTTTTTGCCAGCTTCTTGCAGGAGTGGATAAACATCTGTTCCCAATTGAGGTAAAAGTGCTAAATTTGTTTCCGTTTCACCGATATACCTTTTCATATCATCTTCCTCTGTAGAAAGAATGGTATTTTTTTCTGCTCGGGTAACCTTGAGTATTGCGGTCCTCATCGCCAAAAGCATGGTCGATTTTTTAGCGGAAACATTGACCGCTTTAGTAACTACTGCATTAAAAGTATTTAAACGATATATTGCAAATCCTGCTACGAAGATCAGCAGAACGACTACGGTTGAGAATCCTATGGTTAATTTGGTTTTGACGCTCATTCTTCTATCCTTGCTTTATTATAAATTTCTTTTGTTTGGTTGTTAGGCTGGAGTTCCGGTCTCGGGAAGTTTTTCATGTAGGACTTCCAGCTCGTCGTCTCTTAACAATTTACGCACATCAAGTAGTATCTTAACTGAATCTTCTACTTTACCGAAGGAGGCAATGAAACGATTTGCTTCACCATCTCCCATTTTTGGAGCCGGCTCAGTATTTTCGGAAGGAATGCTTACTACTTCGCGGACTGTGTCCACGATGAGTCCAAGACTTTCTCCTTCTATGTTTAAGATGATTACGCAGGTTTTTTCTGTATAAGGAATGGATTCCATATGGAATCTTAGCCTAACATCAATTAGTGGAACTACTTTTCCGCGGAGATTAGTTACTCCTTTGATAAAGGCAGGCATATCAGGGACTTCCGTGATCGGTTGCATCCCAATGATCTCTATGATATATTTGATCTCTAGTCCGTATTCTCTATCTGCAAGTGAAAAGACTAAATATTTATTCTCAAGTGTGTCTTCATCATCCGCTTCATCTTCTTCCAAAAGAAGATCTATTTCGTTTTCTGCCATATTTATCCTCGATATTCTTCTTCGAATAGTCTCGATACTCGAATAGAATTTGTTTTGTTTGTCTCGAATTCAACATAGCCCGTCGATTTTAGCACAAAGATCGCGAGCAGACATACTAAAATAATTTATTTCAAAAGATTCTTGAAACCTTAAATTATGTCGGATTATTTACAGAACTTTTGGATCTTTCTTTTATGTATGATGAATGATCCGAAGTTCGTTCTTTCTAAACTGATCTTCTGCGGTTTTATCTTTTGTAAGAACTATACCGGCAAGATGTTCGATGGATAAAAAAATAATCCTAATTTATTTCTATTCTTTTTTAATTCCTGGCTTCCAAATTTTTCATAAGACGAACTTAATATAGAAAAAAGAAACGGGCTCTAATAACTTATGAAATAATTTTTAAATTCATTTCTAAAAACTAGAGCTAAAGGACTACTCAGTATTCTTTGACATGCTTTAGGTAATCGCTTGTTCTAGTAGGTCGAGATCCAGTTTAGTATTTCAAGAAAACGTAAATAGATTTTCTGAAATTTCTTTTGGAATTTTCGGAAAAATATAATTTCTCTTTCTTCTTAAAGAAGCGTTGTTACATTAGGTTGATTTTCAAAGTCGTATTAGAGTATACTGAGGCGCGGGCGGATTGTTTGGAATCAAATAGAGTTATAGAAGAAGAGGAAAAGATTCCGTCTGTATTCGTTAATGTGGGAGAATGTTTATTTTCCCAAACTCCTGTTGCGATGAAAACTCTATTAGGCTCATGTGTATCAGTATGTCTATTCGATCCATTCAATAGATTCGGCGGGATGAATCATATACTTCTCCCAGGAAAAGCGGGTGTCGATGATTCCGCAAGATTCGGGATCAATGCTATGGAATTATTGATCAATGAATTCGTTAAAAAAGGAATTCCCAGAAGTCGTTTACAAGCAAAGATCATAGGCGGGGGCAAGGTTTTAAGACTGGGCTCTAAAAGTGTTCCAATTGGCGAAAGGAACGTAGAGTTTGTGAAAGAATTTTTGAAATCAGAAGAAATTTCTGTTTCCGGAGAAGAAACCGGAGGCCAATATTATAGAAATCTTCGCTTTTTCACTCATACTTTCGAAGTGTTTGTAAAACGTGTGCAGATCGATCTAGAGAAAAACATGATCGAGAAAAACGAAGCGGCTTATTTGGACAAAATACGGGAGAATATGCGGAAAAAAACGCCGACTACTTTCTTTTAATTTCGAACGAACATTTAAGTGTTTAGAAATTAATTATCGGCGCCGCTCAGGAGAAACGATTGAATTCCCTCGTACGCAATTTACTTTCACCTGCCATTCTCACCGAAGAGAACGGCAAAATCATTGAATCCAATGACAAGTTTGCCGAATTGATTGGCAAAGAATTAGATGCTACTTTTGATTATTTAGATTGGATCCATCCGGTGGATAGAGAACACGAAGCTTCTTTATGGGAAAAAGATCCTAGTCTCAAACATTATGAAATGGTAAAACGTGTTAAAAACACGGATGAGATCTATTTAGCCTATCATACAGTTACTTCCAAAACGATAGATGGGAATTTGTTAACTCTATTTTTGCCGATGGAGACAAAACTTCCCTCCGACTTTAAAAATATCTCGATACATTCTACTGGGGAGAGTGTGAAGAAAGCGGAGATAGAGATCTATCGCAAAGCCTTGGAACTATTCGATTGGAAACAATCTCTCAAAGACAGATATTCTTCTACTGCTTGGATGGACTCTGCTATTAAACAGATCAATATCACATTGATGCAAGGTACAGGCGTCGGAAGTTTGATGACTGTACTTTCTATGATACTTTCCAAAGCAAAAAAGAAAGAAGGTGCAGAATTTGTAGAAATACGCGCTAATCTTTTTGATCTTTTACAAGACGGAGTGGCGAGCGCTTCTAGATTTACTAAATTTTTATCTTCTGCTCAGGCTCTTTTTGAGGAGAGCGAAACTCCAGACGAGATTGGAACAGTTGCAGAGTTTGTAGACGTATTGAGAGAAGTGATAGATGATATTACCCCTTCTGTCGCTCTTAAGGACCAGAAAATCCTAGTATCAGATAATTTGCATATTCTTTCCAACCGTTTGAGATTTAAGAAAGCTTGGATCTCTACTATTGCGAAAGAGGTTCTGATCAACGCTTTAAAATATTCTCCAGATAAATCCAGCGTGTTAATTCTCGTGCTTCGGGTAGGAGAAGAGTTACAATTTAAGGTGATCAATGATCCTCCTTTTTCAGGTTATTTACAGGAATTCCATGAGGATCTCGTATTTGAGCCTTTTTATAGAGGGGTCAAATTTATGGATGAACGTTTCGATCAAGAACAGTTTGGGATGGGCCTTGGACTCCCAGTCGTAAAAAAACTTGTAGAATTACAAAATGGAAAAGTGCATCTGCAGACGATGAATCTAAATCTAGACGATACCAGAAAAGAAGGGATCTGTCTTACGATGCGTTTTCCAGTCATTGAGTAGAAAATCAATCTCCTAAATTTTTTGAGAAATCGGTAGATCCATTTCCATTAGGACCATTGTTTCTTCTTCCTCGTCTAAGAAACTTTTCACATTGAATGTAGAAATTTTTCCTTCATGGTTTGAGACTATTTTTTCTACTAAAGGTAAACCTAATCCATAATCCAGAGTGGGGATGTCTTCGTGAACATATTTGGTTAACCTCGCAAAAGGTTGGAATACAAACTCAGATTCTTCGTTTGGAATTCCTTTTTTACTTCCTCCTTCTATTTTGGGAGAATTTAAAACAGAGATCAAAAGTTTTCTTTTTTTCAGAGTGAATAATACATAGATCGTTGTTTCCGGTTCGGAAAATTTGATCGCATTCAGCAATAGTTCTCCTACTGCTTTTTTAAAACTTTCTTCGTGAATGCCTACAGCCGCTCTGGAGCTTATATACTTATCTTCACAGATCTTGATATGTAATCTTTTGAATCTTGCTAGTTCGTATACGTTCTGTATCTCTTTTCTGAACAGATTATGTATTTGTGAAATGGTGTATTCTTCTTTGATCTGAGGGTTATGGATGAAATAGTCCATCTCGTTGAAAATTTCTATAATCCTATTTGCTGTTTCTGCATTGGATAATAATAGATCGATCAGTGTAGCAGGGACCTCATAATGAGTTCCGTTCTGTTTTGCCTTTTTGCGTATTAGCCCAATCGCAGATACCAACGCTCCAAATCCAGATCCTTGACTTAAAGAAGTTCTAATATTCGAGATTAGATAAGCACTTTTTGTTTGTAGATCTTTTCGGATCAAATCTTTGCGAAATGAATTCCAATCCAAATCTCCTTGGATCTTATTAAATCTTTCTGTTTCTAGATTATCCTGTAGCAGATCCAATTCCCAATTTTCTTTTATATTTTTTAGAGTTTCCGTGATTTCTTTGGGTGAGGTTTCGTTAACATCAATACAGTCGAAGGCACCTAAACGTAATGCCTTAACTATAGTTTTGGTATCAGGATTTTCTAAGCCCAATATGAAAGTAGGAGACCTTTTTGACGTGGAAAACTTTCGGGTCAATATTTCGAATTGAGAGATATCTAATTCTGAATAAACGATCCCAAAGTCTCGATCAATTTTCAATTCTTCCAATAATGGAAAATGAAAAACTGTAAGACCTACATCTTCACAAATTTTGGAGATCAAATCCGTTCTTTTTTGATCGGTTCCCACTAACAAAATATTTTTTTTAGTCCGGCCTTCCAATTGCCGAACATCATTTTTTTCTATTCCAGCGTTCGTCATAGACGCGCTCCATCCAAAAGCATTCCCGAATATTCGGAAAATATCTATGTAATATATTTTTAATGAGCCATAACTCTAGAATAACGTGGAAAATTGAAATATTAAATTTTATGACTTTTGTATACTAAGATGGAAGTAATGAAAAAAATGTTTTTCTAAATTATGAGTATAAGATGTTGCAAATTATTACATCATAAAATACAAATATACTAGCACTTTTGGATTATATTATAATTTACGACTAAACAGAACGTGTTATCTTTTTCAAAAATTTATTTCTGTAGGTTGTTCGAAATAAGTGAAGGTTTTAACTTAAATTAGTCGAGATCCGTATTGCGGGTATTAGATGTCGCGGATAAAAAAAATGGATAAAGTGTATAAAAATAAAAAACGCCGCTTTCCAAAAGAAAAACGGCGTTAGATAACGTGAGAAATTAGAAATTAAATTCTTTCGATTACAGTTGCGATCCCCATTCCCCCGCCTATGCAGAGTGTAATGAGTGCGTAACGTTGATTTCTTCTTTCTAATTCGTCTAAAGCGGTTCCAAGAAGGATAGCTCCTGTTGCTCCCAGTGGGTGTCCTAAAGCAATTGCTCCTCCGTTTACATTGATCTTTTCAAGAGGAATACCTAGAGTTTTTTGAGTATAAAGTACTACGGAAGCGAACGCCTCGTTAATTTCCCAAAGATCGATATCTTCTACTTTTAATCCTGCCATTTGGAGTGCTTTTTTGGAAGCAGAAACAGGTCCAGTCAACATGATAGTTGGGTCTTCTCCAGTTGCCACAGTTGAAAGGATTTTTGCTCTTGGCTTTAATCCGTATTTTTTGATTCCTTCGTCGTTAGCGATCAAAACGGAAGCCGCACCGTCCACGATTCCGGAAGAGTTTCCGAGTGTGTGGATATGGTTGATCTTTGCTACATCAGGATAAGATTTAAGCGCGATCGCATCTAATTCTCTTTCTCCAACAGTTTTGAAAACTGCACCTAAACCAGAAAGGAATGCGTAGTCAGATTCAATACGAGGGTTTTCGTCAGTGTCTACTATTGTTCCGTCTTCTAACTTAACCGGAATGATAGATTTTTTGAATGCGCCTTCTTTGATTGCTTTGTCTGCTTTCAATTGAGAAGACTCTGCGAATTTGTCTGCTTCTTCTCTAGTGATATTATACTTGGTTGCGATCAGGTCCGCTGAAATTCCTTGAGGAACAAGATTATAATGCTTTTGTATATTAGGATTTCCTATATTAAAATCTCTGTCTCCTAAGTCTGCTCCCATTTTTACACGGCTCATGGATTCTACTCCACCGCCTAAACCAACAGCCATTGCTCCTGATTGAACATGATTTGCAATATTGTTCACTGCTTGTAATCCGGATCCGCAGAAACGGTTTACAGTGTAACCTGGAACTGAATTAGGCCATTGTGCAGCCATGACCGCATAACGAGCGATACATGCAGCTTGGTCATCCACTTGGGAAACACAACCTAATACAACTTCTTCTACAACTTCTGGTTTTAATCCGTTTCTTTCTTGGATTGCTAATAGAGTAGAGGCAGAAAGTTCTTGTGGGTGAACGGATGCAAGTGTTCCTCTTTTTTTACCTTTCCCTCTTGGGGTGCGAACCGCATCAATTACGTATGCGTTGGACATAGTATTTCTCCTATAACGAAAGCCGTTCGGTTATTCTTGAACTTGTGTTCAAAAACGAAATATGCTTACGGCTTGAGTTTAGAAGAAAGGAGGGAAAAGCAAGCTACTTCTTCTTATCCGAATATAACTTTATCGAATACTCTGAAATACCAACAATCTCCTTTTAAATTTTCATAAAATCCGTTATGGCCTCCGTACTTTTGGATGAATATCTTAAGTTTGGAATTTTTAGGGATCTCATTAAATTCATCAGGACGTATGATTGGATCGTCTGCAGATGTAACTATTGTCAGATCTACTTTGAGTTTTTCAAAATCCTTTGGGCCCAATGTATAAGAATTAAAATAATGATCCGTGTCTTTAAACTCTGCAGAAGACGCTACGATCCTATCAGTCATTTCCATGACTGTTTTTCCTTTCATTATATTTTGGTAAGGATGTAGATCAGGAAAATGTACATTCTTCTTAGCTAAGGATTGTCTCCATTTATCTAAAAAATATTTTCCTATGATCAATTTAGAATCCATCATTTCAGTCGCAGACTTTGGGTGAAGAGGAGGACTAACAGCGATACAATGTTTTAAATTAGGGATACTTTGTTTATTTCTAGAATGTTCTCTGGCTACTCGAATCGTAAAATTCCCGCCCATAGAAAATCCGCCCAAGTATACAGGAAGTTTATGTCCGAATTCTTTTGCAACTTTACGGACTGCTTCGTACGTTTCGCGTATTAAACTTCCGTTAAATGGTTCTGGATTCAAATGATGAGTGTTCCCATGATCTCTTAAGTTCAATCTAAAAATAGAAATTCCTTTATCATAAAATCTCCTGGAAGTTCTTTGGATATAATTTGAATCCATACTTCCTTCCCAACCATGTATAAGCACGAGCAGGGCTTTATTTTGTGGAGACTTAGAATAATGACCTAATAAACGAACTCCTTTACCTGCATCTATGACTACAGGAGAAGCTGCCTTGTCCATAGGATGATCCGGAGTATTCTGCCTCATTAAAGAAGCTAAAACAGTTTGTACAAATGGATGTCTGAGATGAAAGGGAGGTTTGAAGGGACGAAGAGTCTCCATGCCGGCAATTTTCCGGGTCAGGTTTTGTTAGACAAGCATTCGTCAGAGAAAATCGATAAGAACTTTATACAATTGTTTTGGTTGGAATGGTTTGCCGATAAAACCTTCTATACCATGTTGAGCGCATTTTTCATATGCTTCTGAAAAGGAACTAGCTGTGACTGCAACGATCGGAGTCTTTGCATTAGAGGAATTTAAAGCATGGATAGCATCCGCAGTATGATATCCGTCCATCTCGGGCATTTGTAGATCTAATAGGATCAGGTCGTATTTTTTATCATTCGTATCCAACAGTTTTAATGCTTCTCTGCCGCTTAAAGCAGAGTCGGATTGTATTCCTGTTTTGCTCAAATGTTTTGCAAGTATTTTCACATTGATCTCGTTATCATCTACGATCAGAACAGAGCCTGAAGTGAATTTAGGAACTGCATCTGATTGTTGTGTTTGTACAATATTTAAAGAAGTTTGGGTTTCCATTTTTAAAGGAAGAATAACAGTAAACTCAGAGCCTAGTCCAGGTTCCGAATCCAATCGAATTTCTCCTTTCATCCTAGAAGTTAACCTTTTGACGATATAAAGTCCTAATCCTACTCCTCCATATCTACGTGTATCCGCCAGATCTTCTTGATGGAATGCATCAAAGATCCTTTGTCTGGCTTCTTCTTGGATACCGATCCCTGTATCTTTTACTTTGAATAGAATAGAATCAGCTCCTTCTAAATCTAAAGAAAGTGTGACTGAACCTTTGTCTGTAAACTTGATGGAATTTGTGATCAGGTTCAATAAAACCTGCTCGATCCTGGTCCTATCTCCAATGATAACCTTAGGGAATTTTTCGGAGATTAGGATCTTGAATTCTATCTCCTTTTCGAATGCTTTAGGTTCTACTAATATACGTATAAGGTCTATAAAGGTTTTGATCTCGAAAGCTTCTTCCTTGATCTCCATTTTGGCGGAATCCAAGGTGATTATTTGGAGTAGATCGTCGATTAATCTGGAAAGGATTTCAGTGGAATCGGAAAGATCTTTTAGATATTCCTTTTGTTCCGAGTTCAATTCGGAACCTGCGAGAAGAGTGGCCATCCCGAATATTCCGTTCAGAGGTGTCCTCATCTCGTGGGAGATCATTCCTAAAAATTCCGACTTAGCCTTATCTGCTTGTTCTGCCTTTTCTTTTGCTTTTTCTAAAACCAACTCTGATTGTTTTGCGGCAGAGATATCCGTATGAGTTCCTACAATACGTGTAGGTTCTCCATTCTCATCCTTTATGATAAGAGCTCTGGAGCGGATAAACATATATTCTCCGCCTTTCGTTTTAAATCTTAAAACCTTATCGAATCTTTCCGTTTCTTCGGATTGATGTCTTTGGAATGCAGAAAGTGCAATTCTAAGATCCTTAGGGTGTACTAATTTTCTCCAGACCTGAAGATCATCGGAAGCGATCTCTTGGTCCGTAAAACCAAGCATTGTTTTCCATCTTTCAGATAGAAAAAGTTGTTCTGTCTTCACATTATAATCCCAGTATCCATCATTGGATGCAAGATAAGTGAATTCTAACTGCTCTTTTTGTATTCTAAGCTGGTTCTCTACGTTTCTAATTTCAGTAATATTCTTATTACTGATGAGAAGTCCATCATATACACGGCTAATATGAAGAAGATAAAATCCTAAATTTCCTTGAGTATCTCTGATCTCATATTCTTTTCTTTGTGCTTGTTGTGTGAGATATACATTCTTATAAAGATCAAATGTCCCTAATTCCAAATTTTGAGGGAATAATTTACATAAATTTTTACCAATCGCGATCTCTTTGGGCATTCCTATCTCTGCTTCCGCTGCAGGATTTAGATCCTTATATAAAAAATCTGTAATGGATCCTTTATTATCAAAAATTGGTTCTAAATAATAAACAGCGTCTTCGTTCCTATAAGCCGCTTCTCTAAAAATATCTTTTTCTTTGACTTCTTGGTTTAGGTCCTTTGCGAGAGAAACGATCCAATCGTCCTGAGGACAGAGCATTGTGGAGTCGAAATAATTTCCATTGAGTACGGATTTACGAGTTCCTCTCCATTCTGAGCCGGCTTTGCTGATTGAATCCATAAAATCAGCGATTTCTGGCTTAATTTCATTTACATCAGGTCTTAACTTAGTGAAATTTCTTCCTATTATGAAACTCTTCTCCATTTGTAAAAGTTTAGCACCTTGCTCATTACAATAATGGAGTTTTATATCTTTGATCTTACCGTTTTTATCCCGGATAAGTTCGTTTACATACACAGAAGTCCCATCTGAATTTTCAAAAAATTTAATGAATGTAAGAATGTCTGCCGGGAGTTGATTCATCTGCGTTCTAAGGACTTTTACATCATTATAGGACGGCGAAGATCCAGAAAAGGCCCCGGAATTTCACGAAAGAAGGCCTTAAATCCTTAATGAGAAACCAACGTTTAGTATCTGAAAGGAACGGGTTGGAAAGGATTTTTTGGGGAGAAGAAGAAGTAAAATTATAGGGCTAGGAAACTTCTCCCTCTTGTCCTGAGCTTAAAAATTCATTTTCAGAATTTTGAGGGGAAAATTTCCAAATTTCGGATCCTGAAGGATAGGTTTCTAATCTTTCTGTATCGTTTTGCCTGGATTCCAGCTTTCTACATAGGTCTTGGAATGGGTGACGAAGGGAAGAAGCTCCACGTATGCTCATATCCAGATTCTCTTATAATGAGACTCAATATCAATAAAATCTTTTTATTTCGAAAATTTTTCTGTTGACATAGGAAACAATAAAAAGAGATTTTGTTTCCTATGGGTGGAAACAAAATATACCATAAATGTTTCCCGTTGGATGTTATGCAACACAAACAGAATCAGGCAACCTTTCGCAGCGTACTTTACTTAGGCATTTTTCTAAGTGCTCTTTCTATCTCGGGAGATAATCGAGATGATTTGGAGAAAGAAGGAGTTTGGACAACTACTTCTCTTATCCGTTATTCTTTAGAGAAT
This sequence comes from Leptospira koniambonensis, assembly GCF_004769555.1. Taxonomy (NCBI): domain Bacteria; kingdom Pseudomonadati; phylum Spirochaetota; class Leptospiria; order Leptospirales; family Leptospiraceae; genus Leptospira; species Leptospira koniambonensis. Next base: position 1,593,807 of record NZ_RQFY01000004.1, read on the forward strand.
TCAGTTCAGGCAAAGATGAGCCGACTGGATTTAGAAAACTCTGAATATGATTGGGAAAAGGAGAACGGTAAATACAATTTTATCGGGACCTTAACCGCTAATACTCAAAAGACGAATAACTTACCTTTACCTCAATACACTTTGCAAGGTAGAGAGATCACAAGTAATACACTCTCAGCAGGTGTATCAAAAGTTTTTAATACAGGAACTACTGCAAGTTTAACTGTCTCGGATAACCGTTACGAGACCGATGCGGGAAAAAGACCGGAACAACAAGGAACAATCGCACAACAATTCGCTCAGCCAAGCCTTCACTTTGCAAATCTTGGTTTCACTTTGAAACAAGAATTACTGAAAAATATTTTCGGATACCAGCAAAGAAGATCCTTGGAGATAAGCAGAAGAAGTTCTGCAGTCAGAAGGCTGGACGCGATGAATACTCTCTCCAGATCAGTGGTCCAATCCTTATTATCTTTTTGGAATCTATCCTTAGCAGACGAAAATCTTAAAACCGCGGAACTATTAGTCAAAAGTGTGAAGAATGTAAAAGATATTACTTCTTCTAAAGTGCGTATGGGAGTCGCAGAAGATTATGAGTCCGGACAATGGAATGCACTTTTGATCTCTGCCGAGAATCAACTCAGACAAGCAAAATTGGAAAAGGATAGAGTTCGTAGAGACCTACTTGTTTCTCTCGGAAAAGATCCTGAAACTAAAGCAAATTTTTCCTTAATTCTGGATGATTCTCTTCCTTCTCTAGGCGCAGAAGACTCAGAAACGGAAGAAGCATTCCAGCATAGATATGATTTCAAAAGTATCGCATTACAAAAGCAGAATGCTGGAACAGCACTTGAGATCTCCAAAAACGGATTATTACCTTCTCTTTATGTGAGTGGAACTTATAATTCTCGTGAATACGATCGTAATTTTCCTCAGAGTTTTGATGGAATTGGGAGCGGTAGATTTACCCAAAATTCCGCAGAGATTAAAATGGATTATCCTCTTGGGAATGATACAGCAAGAGCAGAATATAGAAATTCTTTAACACAAAGCAGAAAACTGGATCTTCTTTTGGATCAAACAAAAGAGCAGGTCAAAACTGATATAAGACAAGGATTACAAAAGATCAATACTACTCATGAGATCTTAGAAGAATCTAAAAAGAATCTCTCTCAAGCAGAGAAGTTTTACTCGGGCATTCTGCCCAGATACAGATACGGAAGAGCCACATCCGTAAATGTTAAGAACGCATTAGACCTAGTAGCTCAAGCTAGATATGGACTGATGCAGGCAAAAGTGAATTATAACTCGGCGCTAGTACAATACGAGCTCTCTAAGGGAACCTTATTCCGCAAATACGGAATGGATGCTGAGGAAGTTCTGAACCAAAACACCGGAGACCAAAAATGAATTTTGCAGAACTATCGATCAAACGACCGATATTTATTACCTGTACGGTTCTCATCATTCTTGTTTCGGGATATCTTTCCCTGAACAAGTTGGGTGTGGACCTTTTTCCTAACGTAACAATCCCGGTGGTCACAGTGACTGTGCCTTATCCGGGAGCGGCACCGAACGAGATCGAAACTCTGATCGCAAAGCCAGTGGAAGACGAACTTTCCACTATCTCTGGAGTGAAAAGGATCCGCTCTACCTGTAGTGAAGGATCTGGAACGATTATCCTTGAGTTTACCTTAGAGACCGACGTGAAATACGCGGAACAACAGGTAAGAGATAAGGTCTCTGCAGTAAAACCTAAACTACCGAATGATATCAAAGAACCTATCATTAGAAGGATAGATCCTGCGGATCAGCCAATCATCATTCTTGCGTTGAATGCAAACTTGAGTGAAGCGCAGATCTATGATATCGCTAACGAAGAGATCAAACAAAATCTTTTAACTGCTAAGGACGTGGGAAATATCACCATCTATGGCGGACGTAAAAGAGAGATCCATGTTGAGTTAGATAGACAAAAATTAAGACAACATATGATCCCTGCTTCCGTGGTTTCCAATCGTTTGGCTTCCGGTGGAACGAATATCCCTGCAGGTAAAGTGAGTAAGGCTGATTCTGAATTAGTATATAGAACTATCAATGAATTCAAATCTCCTCAAGAGATCAGAGACACTCCAATTTCCTTATTCGGGAACGAAGTTCCAGTCAGGATCGGACAATTGGGAGAAGTAGTAGATACTTTAGAGGATGAGAGCACTCGCGCGTATTTTAACGGTAAAAAGGCAGTCTTCTTGTTGGTGTTCAAACAATCAGGTTCGAATACAGTTGCTGTTGCCCAAGAAGTAAAAAAACGAATTGAAGAACTAAATAAGGAACTCGGAAGAAGAGAAGGTGGCGCGGTTCTTTCTATTGCAAATGATAACTCCATTCAGATCGACGATAATATTTATGATGTAAAAGAAACAATCATCATTGGTATCGCGCTCACGATTGTAGTCGTACTTTTGTTTTTGGGAAGTGTAAGATCAACGATCATCACAGGACTTGCATTGCCTAACTCACTTTTAGGTGCATTCATCTTGATGGCGGTTGCAGGATTTACTGTAAACGTGATGACACTACTTGCATTAAGTTTAGCGGTCGGACTTCTTATAGATGACGCAATCGTGGTCCGTGAAAATATTTTCCGACATAGGGAGATGGGTAAAACTGCAAGAGAAGCGTCTACGGAAGGAACTAAAGAAGTAACATTAGCGGTAATCGCGACCACAATGACTGTGATTGCAGTATTCTTACCGATCGCATTCGTGAGTGGAGTTGTAGGACAGTTCTTAAGAGAATTCGGACTAACAGTATGTTTTGCTCTTTTGATCTCTCTTTATGATGCGCTTACAATCGCTCCAATGTTATCTGCTTATTTTGGTGGAAAAATTTCAGGATCACATGCACAGGCAGGCCATGGAAATTCTTCACAAGAATTCTTAAGTGTTCCTACAGATGGAAAGAAAAAGAAGAAAAATTCTGAAACCACTACTTTAGAGGAGATTGCATTCTCTAAGATTAGAGCACAAGAATCTCCGAAAGGAATTGTTTCCAGGATCTTCTTTGCTTTATTCGAGCTATTGAAGTTAGTATTCAAAGTTTTAGGAAGAATTCTTTCTCCAATAGAGAAGGGATTAGATGGCGTCTTATCCGGATTTAACGTATTTCAAACTTGGTTAGAAAATATTTACGCAAGTGTTTTGAAATTCACCTTAAAACGTCCGGTCTTTATATTAAGTAGTGCGGTTTTGATCTTTGTTGCTAGCTTAATGCTAACCAAATATATTCCTAAAACATTCTTACCTGCACAAGACCAAGGAAAATTCCAGGTCACCTTGGACATGCCTCCTGGCACTTCTGTACATAAAATGGCGGAGATTGCACAAGAAGCCTATAAAGAGATCTCATCTCATAAAGAAGTTAAATTGGTAGCTATGTTCAATACGAACAGGACTGCGACTATGTTCGTGGAGATGATACCAGCGAAAGAAAGAAATATGAACACTTCTCAGTTCAAAGATCTTCTTCGTAAAGAATTGGAATCATTCTCTTACGCAAACCCTATCGTAAAAGATGTGGATAACGTGGGTGGAGGACAAAGACCTTTTACTTTAGTTGTTAGCGGTCAGAACGGAAAAGTTGTAGAAGAATATTCCAGAAAACTTTTCGAAAAATTAAGAGAATCTAAAGCACTTCTGGATGTGGACACAAGTTATAGAGCCGGTGCTCCAGAATTCAGAGTCGTACCTGATCGCCAAAGAGAAGTGTTACTTGGAATTCCAGGAACCGTTATCGGAACAGAATTAAGAACCTTGGTAGAAGGAACTACTCCTGCAGTCTATCGTGAGAATGGTGTGGAGTATGATATTCGTGTTCGATTGAAAGAAGGTCAGAGAGATTTGAAGGACAACTTCTATAATTCTTTCGTTCCTAACTTTAATAACATGATGATCCCGATCCAAAACGTTGCGAAGGCAGAAGAGACAACAGGTCTTGCAACCATCAACCGTATGAACAGGAACCAATCCGTTGAGATCTATGCGGATGTAAATCCGGATGGACCTGGTATGGGTGGGGCAATGGAAGAAGTAGCAAAACTTACACAAACAGAATTGCCTCTTCCTCCAGGAGTTCGTATCGGATATACAGGACAGGCTGAGAACTTTAAGGAGATGGGAACTTCTCTTGGAATTGCTATGGGACTTGGGGTATTGTTCATCTACATGGTTCTTGCATCCTTGTATGAAAGTTTTATCACACCTATTGCGATTATGTTGGTTCTTCCTCTCGCACTTTGTGGAGCGTTCATCGCTCTGTTCATAACCCAAAAATCCTTGGATATATTCTCCATGATCGGGTTAATCATGCTCATCGGAGTGGCCACAAAGAACTCGATCTTACTCGTAGACTTCACGAACCAGCTCATACAAAGAGGTGTTGAAATGAAAGAAGCGATCATAGAAGCGGGAAGAGAACGTCTTCGTCCGATCTTAATGACGTCATTCGCATTGATTGCGGGTATGGCTCCAATTGCGATTGGATTAAACGAAGCTTCCAAACAAAGGACAAGTATGGGTGTCGCGATCATAGGCGGATTGATCTCTTCTACCGTACTTACGTTAGTAGTGGTTCCGGCAGCATTCTCTTATATAGAGAAGTTGAACAATCTGGTCCGTAGAAATTCTCCGGATCCGGACGCACGATAATTATCATGGACTTCGCCGAGAAAAAAAATAGGCTCCGAGTTTTACTCGGGGCATCTCGGGTCTTTCAACGGAAAGGTTATGCGAAAACTAGAATGGAGGACCTTGTAGAAGAGTCCAAGATCGGAAAAAAGGCCTTATACGAATATTATTCTAATAAGGAAGAAGTTTTAAAGGCCGCTGCCGAATATAGACAAACCAAGGCTGCCTTTAAACTTAAAAGAATTCGAAACAACCAAGCTCTGGACTTCTCTAAACGATTCGTGAAGATGAGAAAAGAGCTACTGGACGTTTGTAGACCCAGCCATTTTGCATTATGGAAGGAATTGCAGGATCAAATTCCAGAAATATGGAGAATGGTGAAGGCGAAAAGGGTCCAATTAATAGATGCTGAAATTGAAAGCTTCTTGGAAGAGGGGAAAAAATTAGGAGAATTCAGAGCGGACTTGAGGCCCGACTTGTTCATCATGGCATTAATCGCGTGTTCAGATGCGATTTACAAGTGGGAACAAAACCCGACCGAGCGTCGGGCCAATATATCCGAACTGGACAATATTTTTCTTTATGGCATAATACGCAGAGGAAAGGAGACGTTAAAATCGTCTTGAGATTGAAAAATCGTTTCCTAAGCGGAAGGGGGATAATAAAGTGCACAGCGCCGTGGAACAAGAACTAACCCAAGAGAAGGACGAGGTCCGTGAGAGAATATTTGAAAAATCGTTTGAGCTATTTTTGCGATACGGTTTTGCGAAAACTCGAATGGAAGAGATCGCTCGCACTCTTAGGATAAGTCGTAAAACACTTTATAAACATTTCGCCAATAAACATGAATTGTTAAAAGAAGTGATGACTGATAAACATCTCAGAATTCACGGCAGGATCGAAGGTATCTTCCAAGATCCAGACAAATCCATTAAAGAAAAGATCCAATCAATGAGAGGCTGCCTCTCTTCCGAAATCCCTCACGGAATGAACGAATTTTTAAGAGAGATCCGTGACCAGGCACCTGATATTTGGAAACAAATCCAGTCTCTAAAAGAAAAAAATATAAACAGAACAATGAGAAAGATGATCGAGACTGGCATCAAGAACGGCGAAATTCGTTCTGATGTAAATCCTGATATCGTACTTCTTATCCACTCAGCAGCTTCTGAAGCAATGTTTGATCCAAACTTCTTAGCACAGACCCCATATTCTATTCGAGATCTGGTCCAAGAGTTAGATAATATTATCTTTTACGGGATCGTAAAAAGAGACGATATCTAAGTAGGAAAAATTTTCACTTTTGATCGTATTCTTTTTTTTTACTGGATGGACCTTATCTTCAATATTCTTATTTATTCTTTTTAGTAGGCTTTCTGGTCCAAGAAGGATCGGTACTGCTCTCTTATCTGCAACTACCCCCTTGTTATATATGGGGATTATTTCTTTTCTGCTTACTATTCTTGGAATTTATAGCATAGAGAAAATTACTCTTTCCTTATTTATACTCTCTGTTCTTGCAGTTATATGTATATTTGCTTTTAGAAATGCAGAGATACGTAAATCACCTCGGCTCGAAATTAAAAAACCAGAACTTATATTTATCATCCTATTCTCCTTGGTGGCCTTGTATCTATATGCAGGATTTCCCACTTGGTATTTGGATGGAGGAAGGGACCAGGGACAATACACAATCTTCGGAGTAGTGATCTCCAAAACTGGCGGTCTAAATTTAGAAGTACCGGATTCAAAATTGATACGAGAGATATTCGAAGATTCAGTAATGGTAGATTACCAATCCATTGCTTCCGAATTCAATCTAGGACTTTCTAATTCCGAAACGTATCGTTCTCCTAGATTTTTTCATGTATTTCCTGCATATTTAGCGATTGGTTATGATCTGTTTGGAATTGGTGGTTTACTTCGTGTCAATGCAGTCTTCGGATTTTTTTCAGTATTCTTTTTATATTTAGTGATCAGAAGGATATCGGATCCTTTGTCTGCGTCTTTGATTTCCATTTTATATGTTTTGAACTCTTCACAACTTTGGAATATAAGATCTTCCTTATCTGAAACAATTTCTCAATTTTTAATATTATTTACTGCTTACCTAATCCAGATATTTTTTAGAAGAAAGAGCCCGGTCCCTATGTTTTGTATTGGGTTGATCTTTGGGATCAGTTCATTTACTAGAATAGATAGTTATGTGTATTTACCAGCTTTGGTATTGTATTCAGGATTCTTATTAATATTTTTTGAAAAGTATTTTAAAAATATCTTATATTTTATCTCTGCATTTCTCCTGGTAAGTGTATTTTCATTCATTTATGGATACTTTTACGCCAAAGTGTATATTTATCATTTATGGGAACATAAATTCCTACAAATTATAGGGATTGCTTGTGCTTTATCATTATTTCTTCTTTTGATAGAAATTGTAGTTTGGAAAAAGGGATTTTCTATTCCACTTCGGAGTTTTTTCGAAAAGAATAAAAGAACATTAAGAATTTCTGTTTTATCTTTATTAGTCCTTGCTGGGCTGCTTGCCTATTTTGTAAGGCCTATGTTTTTATCTAAGGTTCCTGAGATAGCAGCCGCTAAATATCTTACATTTCATTCTTTATCCGTGTTTTTCTGGTACGTTCCTTTCTGGTTATTTATATTTCTGATTTTCACTTTCGATCTATTTATTTTCCGAAAGAAATATGTTAGTTCTTCTTTTGTATTTTTTTTAGGGTTCTTTTTACTAATTATTTATTTGTTAAACCCAAGCATAAGACCGGATCATTTTTGGGCTTCCAGAAGATGGATGCTTTTTTCTATTCCATTCGCGATTATAGGATCTGTTGTAGGGATCAGAAATATCCCGAACCTAAAACAGAGTTTTAAAACAGCGCTGCTCGTAATTCTAGCCGGAACTGGAATCGTTTATACAATTTGGAGATCTAAACTAATCATTTTTCAATCAATGATGGAAGGGTATGAAAATGTGTATGAGACATTCTCAAGTTCTACTCCTTCTGAAAATTCATTTTATTTTACTACGAAAAGACAAATTGCAAGTCCTCTTAGATATATATATGGAAAGAATGTATACCTAATCAACGACTCCGAGGAATTTTTACAAAAAGTCCCTAAATTACTCTCTTTGGGAAAGAGTGTATATATTATCCAAAATGGAATACTAACAGGAGCTGATCCTTATTTAAAATTCACTCATACAAAAGATTTGGTCCTGAAGGGAAATTTTCCTGCAGAATCCATCCAGAGATATCCTGAATTCCTATATCATAAAAACTTAAATCTACAAACTTATAAACTGGAGATCTCTCAGGCAAAGGTTTTGCCAGAACCAATTCAATTTGATTGGATTCCTGCAGAAGGTGGATTTTTTTCCAGGGTAGGGGAAATCGAGTCAGATGGAACCATTTCAGCAACAAGACACCAAGGACCTTTAGTTTATGGACCTTTTCTAATATTGCCAAAAGGAAAATACTCAGTAGAGTTCTTCGGTGATAATTTGAGCCATGCTAAGTTTGATGTGGCTTATAACGGAGGTTCTTCATATTTATCTCCTGAGGAAAAAGGAGAGAATCCTAACTCTAAAATGCTAATATTTGAAATTACAAACCCAGTTATAGATGATGTTGAATTTAGGGTATTTGTGGAAGGAAAATCTGGAGTTCGCATCCGTCGAATTTTTCTAAAAAAAATCTAATATATGAATATTAGATGTCTTTAAATTTCCCCCCGTTGATACAATAATTAGAGCCTGAAAAACTCATTTTATAATTTGTTAAAGGATTCAGAATGAAATATATATACTTACATCTAATACTAATATTTCTCACTTTTAGTATTTCCGCTGGAGATAGGGAGAAGGGAGAAAAATGCACAGCAGATATCCAATGCGGTTTTAAAATGGAATGTACTGGAGGAGTCTGTACTAAAAAATCAGAATTTGATTACGGAAGCGGAAAATCCGGAAACGAATGCTCTTCGGACGCAGATTGTATCGGTTCTGGATCCTGTGCCAGAGGAACTTACGGTAAAAAATACTGCACTGGCAAATAGATTGGATAGAATTCCAATCTATAATACTGTAAATACAGTATTTAGGTGAGATCCCAGGGATAGTATGGAAATCCCTGGGACAAATATTGATTAAAGGTCATCAGCTACTTTGAAGGTGTTTACGATCGGAACCTTCTAATAATCTTAATTTCCCCAATTCAGTTTTGATCTCATCTATCGATAATTCTCCTCCTCCAGAACTTTCGGAGATAGATTTTAAGATAGGCTGCAATTTGGAAGCTTCTTCTTTGGAAACAGAGATCCCTGATTGCATTAGAATTTCATAAATTGCAGATTTGCCTGATTGGCTTGTGAATGCGATCCTATCTCCTTCCGGTCTTCCGATCAAATTTGCATCGAAGGCGCGATAGGCTCCCTTCTTCATATCTTTTGTTTTAGAAACTCCGTCTTGGTGGATCCCACTTCTATGAGCGACCACGTCTTCTCCAATCAAAGGAGCTTTCTCTGGGATAGGAACTCCTGACATACGAGAAACAATGCGAGAAGTTTCATAAATTGTTTGAAGATCCAAATCCACTTTAACACCACAATTATGAAGTGCGATTGCAACTTCGTAAGTGTTTGTGTTTCCTGCTCTTTCTCCCAAACCGTTTAATGCGGTTTCCAATTGAGTGGCTCCTGCAAAAAAACTTTCCACAGTGGTGGCTGTTGCCATTCCCAAATCGTTATGAGTATGAACTGAAATTTTACTTCCTTGGGGCAATGACTCTGCAACTTTTCGGACCATTGCTACAAACAAATAAGGTCTGTATCTTTCTACAGTATTGGGAAGATTTACTACATCTGCGCCTGCATCCAAAGCTGCTTGAAAAGCTTCCACAGCAAAATCCATATTCTCCAAAGAATCTCCGAAATGTTCTCCTGAAAATTGGACTTCTCCGTAATTTCCCGCCAGTTTTCGTGCGTATGAAACGGATCGTATTATATTTTCTTTAACTTCATTCTCGGAAATTCCTAGTACGTTCCTGATCGTAAAATCGCTGATTGGATAAACGATATGAATTCTTGGACGAGGTGCTTTTCTGATCGCTTCCCAAGAAAGATCTATTTCCTTCTCTACAGCTCTGGAAAGACTGGAGATCGCTATATTCTCCGGAGCCAAAGAAGAAAGATAAGAGCAAGCTTCAAAGTCTTGTTTACTCGCGGAAGCAAATCCAACTTCTATTCCTTGCACTCCTAACTTTACGAGTCTCTTAAATATGATCTCTTTTTCTTCCAGATTCCAAGGTTTACGTAATGCTTGGTTACCATCTCTCAATGTAACATCCATGAAGAATGGAGATACAGGTGGAGTTTTCAAACCCTGGCCGGGTATGATCATATCTTGGATAGAAGGATATTGTGTTGCGATAATCTCGCCTGGTTTTTGTTCCATTGGGCACTCTCTTTTTCCGGCTCAAGCGAGAGATTTTGCCGGGAATGGCCCTAAAACAAAAAACCCGCTCAGAGGCGGGTTTTTGCACACGCAATTTTCCGTCCTCTCAACTCCAAAGAAGGAGTAAGAGGAGACCGAGCATATTAGCTTGGATTAAATTTTGCGCCATACTTACCTTTAGACTCGGTAAATTAGAAAAAGAAGTCAAGTATAAAAGAAAAAAATTGGGCGACTCCTCGCTTCGCGAGGCCGCGCTGCTACGGGCTGCGCTAGCGCTTCGGTCCTTCGGACTTCCCCTGCGCATCACTGTCGCGAGTTATAGATCTTCTTCTCTTTTCAGAAAGCTCCAGATACCGCCTTGCTCGAATTGTTTCTCTTCCAGCAATTGTTTGAGTTGGAGATATTCTTTTTTGACCTGATCTGGGATACCAACGATCTCTAGTTTACTGAAAGTTTCTCTTGCTTCTTCAAAACGATTTGTTCTTACATAACAAATCGCTAATGCGTATAGAGTAGGGGAATCTGCGAGTTCCGATTCGGGAAGATCCTTAAGCAGATCCAATGCACGATCAAATTTAGAAGCGCCTGTATAAACAGCGGCCAAATTCTTTTTGGCAAATACATCACTTTCATCTAATTCTAAAGCTTTAGAAAGATGGAATTCTGCTTTAGGTTTATCTTTTTTACGAGCGAATAGAACTCCAAGTCCAACCCAGGCCTGGACATGTGCTGGTTCCAAACGAATACATTCTTGCAGCGCGGACTCTGCTGGGGACATTTCGCCCAATTGAGAAAGGCACATTCCTAAATGAAAGAATGCGTTAGGATTATTAGGCTCAGACTCTGTCCAAGAGATCAATACGGATTTAGCAGAATTAGAGTCCCCTTTTTTCAGCGAGTCCAATGCGGTTTTCAGTCTTGGATCCATTCTTTTTCCATTTCTTTTCTTCCTTATGGATACGACTATCTTTTTACCCGACTTTTTCGCTGGACAGAAATTCTTTCCGGGGTTTCATAGAGGTGTCGGACTTACTATGAATTCATTCTCTAAATATTCTATTATACTTTTTGTATCTGCTTCTTCATTGCTTATATCTTGCTCTGGAGCAGAAAAGAATAGTCCTGAAATTCTGTTACCTGCTTCAGGGGAACAAAGAGCTGAAATGCCAGTACTCGTCCAATTCGAAGATGATTTGGAGTATGATGTAAAAACTTTGATGGCGACTTTCGCTACTGGTGTTGAAGGTAAAGACAGAAGACTAGATAGAGAATATGCAAAATTTCCAATTTTAGTCGGAACAGGTGCTAGATCCAAAGAACTGGAATTAGAAGGCACAGTCACCAGAAGAGTTTCTTGGAGTAAATCCGAAAGAAAAGAAGTTCTGATCACCATCGAAGGAAACAAGCTCACTCATAACTGTGGTTTAGGGATCACTGATAAAACTTTAGGATCGGCAGACTCAGCTAAAAAACCGTTTAGATCCGTTCGTTTATTTTTTCAAAGTACAGGAGTGAAAGATGCTCCTCGCACTGGAATTGCCTGGGTTGTTGGATTGGGAACTTACTTACTCTATCCATTGATCTATACTGGTTTCGTGGTGGAAAAGATGGATTGTGGATTGGTTCTCGAAGGTTAGATCATAATTTTGCTTTTCTAATTCGTCTAATAGGAAGAATATAACAGAAAGGAAGAAGAATATGCCATATATGGCTGTCGGATCTCGACAAATTTTATATTCAGATTCTTCGGCTCCTGCTTTAGTAGGAGACCAACCCAGAGATATAGCTTCCGTTTCGGATAATGCTGTAGTGCAGACACAAACAGCTGTGGTTCCGCCAGGCGGATTGCCTCCTCATTTGGGACAGTTCCTAGATTCTACAGTTTAAGGACATCGATGTACAGACTTCTTTTTTCCGTTTTACTCCAATCCTTGGTAGTAGTATTCGTTTTTCCTCTGATTGATTCTGGATTTCGTGTCAGCAATCAAGTCTGGGACGTAATAGTAATCGTTCTATTTTTCGGATTTTTAAATTTTGTTTTAAGATGGTTTCTGGTCCTCGTCACTTTTGGCGTAGGATATCTGGTTTATCTTTTAACCTTGGGAATTGCAGGTCTTGTGGTAAATGCAATCGTTCTATTCTGGATCGCTAATATATTTCCTGATAAAATATTCGTACCTGGTTTTTGGGCAGCTTTCTGGGGAGGAGCGATCCTAACCTTGGCAAACTACGTGGCCAAAAGAGAAAGTCAGGAAGAATATTCCAGATCAGATCGTAAAAAGAAAAAGTCCCATTAGATTTTCCGAATGATTCGAGAGATCCAAGCAATATTCAAAAACGATCCCGCAGCCAGAGGACTGGAATTTATACTCTATCCGGGATTACATTCCATTTTACTACATAAGTACATTGCATATCCTTTATATAAGATAAGATTAAAATTCCTGGCACGATTTGTTTCCCAGTTCAATCGTTTTCTGACCGGGATAGAGATCCATCCAGGTGCAAAGATTGGCAGTGGACTATTTATAGACCATGGAATGGGGATTGTAATCGGCGGGACCGCGGAAATCGGAGACGATTGTATTTTATTTCACGGAGTTACCTTGGGCGGAACAGGAAACCACCAAGGAAAACGTCATCCTACTGTGGGGAACAATGTGCTTATTGGTGCAAGGGCAACAGTTTTAGGCCCGGTTCATGTTGGCAATAATGTGAAAATAGGTGCAGAAGCAGTGGTTATCGATCATGATATTCCGGATGATTGTACTGTGGTGGGTGCTCCCGGTAAGATCGTGAAATTAAAAGGGAAGAAGGTTAAAATCCCCCTTAAGAAGACCAAAATAGTTTAGGTTTTTATGATGCTTTTTAACTCAGAAATCATTTCTTCTTCTAATTCACTAAAATATTTAGGATCATGGGTCATCACATAAAATTGTGAATTTCCCTGGAATAATTTCAAAAATAGTTCTGCTTTTTTTCTGGAATCAAAATTTGCAGGAAGTGTGAGAGCTTTTTTATGCTTTTCAAAATAATTTTCTAAACAAGAGATCCAAGATCCGAGTACAGTAGAACTTCTTTCTGCAAGATCTGGTTCAGGTTTATCTAGGCTTCCCATAAATCGAGCAAGAGGGCATCCAAAATATTTTCCTGATTTGACCTGCTTTTTTAAAAGAGCCATCCATCTATGTACGAACTCTTCTGGAGTTTCGGATTTTTCCATCAGCCTTTCCCAGCCGACTTGAAAATCCCTACCTTGGCGCTCTAAGTATTCTTTCCCCAGATCTTCTTTGGTTTGGAAATATCTATAAAAACTTGCCTTATGGGATTCTGATTCATCGATCACCTGGTTGATAGATGTTCCAGCATAACCTTGAGAATACATTAGGCGAACAGCAGTGGATGCTATCCTTTCGAAAGGTCCTTCTGGCTGTCCCAGTTCCGGTTTTCGTTTGCTCATCGGACTAAAATAAAATGATAGACTAACTGGTCTATTCTATTTTTATAAGGTCGATTGCGGATAGACTGATTGGTCTATTGGAGGAAAACCATGCAACAATTGCTATTCTCTAAAAGAAATCGGGTAGAATGGGTAGAAGTCCCTGATCCCAAACTTTCAGGACTTAACCAGGCATTGGTCCGTCCATTGGCTGTTGCCAGATGCGATCTGGATCTTCCAATTTTAAGAGGACAAACATTATTCCGTCCTCCCTTTCCTTTAGGACATGAGTTCGTAGGAGAAATACTAGAAACAAGCGAAGAATTATCTTCCCTATTTCCTAAAGGGACTCGCGTTGCTGTTCCATTCCAAATTTCTTGCGGACATTGTGCAAATTGTGAAACAGGTCTGACTAAAAGTTGCAGCACCGTTCCTCATACGAGTGCTTACGGAATGGGAAAAGGTGCAAAAGAATTTGGTGGAGCGATCTCTGACTCTGTTTTGATCCCTTATGCAAAAGAGATGTTGATCCCTTTTTCTAATAAGACTGATCCCGCAGCGATCGCAAGTATCAGTGATAATATTGTAGAAGCATGGAAGTTAGTCGGTATACATCTAAAACAAAACAAGAATAGATCCGTTCTTGTTTTGGGAGGTTTTGCCTCTAGCATTGGATTGTACACTGCAGCTCTCGCAAAACATATGGGAGCAGCCGACCTTGTATATGTAGACACAGATAAAAAACGTCTGGAGATCGCTGAGTCCTACGGAGTGAAAGTGGAGCAAGTGACTTCTTTTCCTAAAAGTTTTGGTAAGTTTGATATTGTAGCAGATGCAAACGGAAGTTCAGAAGGTTGGGATTGTGGCCTTAGATCTTTAGGAATAGAAGGTGAATTTGGATCCGCTTCTATTTTCTGGACCAATAATATTCCGATCCCTTATTTAGAATTATATAATAATGGAGCAACAATCCGTTTAGGAAGAGTAAGATCCAGAGAATGGATCCCTGAAATTTTGAGATTAGTAGAAGAGGAAGGTTTCGATCCTTCTAAGGTCACCACACGTAAAGCATCTTGGTCGGAAGCGGCGGATGCTTTCCTGGAAGAGGAGACTAAGTTGATCGTTGTGAGATGAAGTACATTGGATTTGAAGGACGGGGAGACTCGTCCTTATTTTTTTAATACTGCCCAATCGACCTGAAATAATCCCCTAAAAGTCCATCTACTTCTTCATAGGAAGAATACCCTTTGGTTAAGATACCTCTATCTAAACCATCTGAAAATACCAAACAAGGAAATCCGGTTACACCTAAAATATATCCGTAGTTGAAATCATTTCTGGTTTCTAAAAGGGTTTCTTCTCTATAGTATAATTCTTTAAATTCATCTAATGGAATAGAAAGTTCGGAGGAAATCTCCGCATATGTTTCGAAACTACTTGGATCCTTTCCTTTGGAGTGAAAACTCTCGAGTAATTTATCTAAAAAAGCAAAAGATAAATTTGGATTGATCCTTTGTGCAGTGATGACTGCTCTGGAGCCAGGTTCAGAATCATATTTTAAATTTCTATTTTGGAGCAGATCGTAGTGGAAACTTCTTTTAGAGATCCTTTCTACTTCCTTCCAAAGGTATTTTAGTTTTTCAGTTACTTCTTCACTGAACTGTTCCACTTCAGGTCCGTATTTTAATCCACCAAGCACTAATGTGAATTCAATCTTGTCCGAGTATTTTTCTCTGATCTTTTGGAAAATAGGGGAGAAGCCGTAACACCATGCACATATTGGATCGGCTACGTATAGAATAGAATGTTTGGTATCCGGGCGTTTGAATTCAAGGCTCACAGAGAACAGAGATAATTCTTCTTTTATCTTTTCCAACTAAAAAAGGCGGGAACATGTCCCGCCTTCCATTCCTTTTCAAATAGGAGGATCCTTTTTAGATTTCGTTCGGGTGTTTGACGTAGTAGAGCGACAGCCACACTACCCCGAAAAGTACCCCCGCGTAAGCTAGGATCGCAGTTACGATGTCAATCATAGGAAGAACTGCTGCTATAGGTGTAACTTTAGTCGCAGTAATCTTCGTAGCTTCACCAAGAATTAGGAAGAGACCTCCCAATCCGATTAGGTGATAGCGATTCATCGCATCCTTGGATACTCGGGCAAACCGGGCAAACACAGGAACAGCCAAAAGCGCTAATGCGAAGATGGTCACTGTATCCATGTTCATACCTCCTTAAGATACTAGGTTAGACCGATAAGGAGGTTCACACATTTCACTTAAGTTAAAAAATTATTTTAAAAAAATGTCATGTAATATAACGAGTGATTAATAATAGATTTAGAGCTATAGTTCTTAAGGGTTAAATCATATTTTTATTTTATGTATCACGGAAGTGATAGTTTCTGCCGGAATGTAAGATGGCATATTTAGTACATTATAATATTTTAAAGTATTGTAAGTTTTTGTTTAAGTGTAGAAGGTCCGTTGTAGCGGATGCTCAGTGATACCGGGCCTTCTTCTTTTCATCGAATCGTAATCTAAAGGTAAAATTTTTTTTGGACCGGAAAACGGCGTTAAGTATGTTCGAGATTCAGTGGACGTATTATCGTACTATTTAGAAACCTACGAAGCCTGTAGAAAGGCCTTCTTATCTTATAAAAAACAGCTTAAATCTAAGTTTGAACGTTTTGACTATGAATGTCTGGAGATCCCAAAAGATGGGGGAGAGCTGGATGTTTATTATTTAGGAGAGAAGAAAAAGCCAGCAAAACGTCTGGTAGTCATGAGTTCAGGCATCCATGGAGTAGAAGGATTTGCAGGGTCTGCATTCCAACGCAGATGGATTGAGGAATTCCTACTCGATGATAAAAGCCCTTACAAACTTCCCAAAAATTCAGACTTTCTCATTTTGCATGGGATCAATGCGCACGGTTTCAAAAACTTCCTAAGAGTGAATGAAAGGAACGTAGACTTAAATCGTAACTTCGCATTAAAAAGAGAGAAGCTGCATAAGAAGTTCAAAAACAAAAAATACAGAAAGATCCAAAGTTTCTTAAATCCAGGTTCCGAGTTCGGTAATTTTTTATTTGAATATGTCTTCTTCATTATTCGGTTTTTGGGAGTGTTGATCCGCTTTGGCGCTAAGTATGTTTTGGATGCTGCAGTAAACGGGCAGTATGAATTCCCTAAAGGGATCTATTATGGCGGTAGAAAACCAGAGCCTGTGGTCCGAGTTCTAAGAAAGTATTTTAAAAAAGTTTTAAAACCTTATGATCGAATTTTGATCTTGGACTTCCATACAGGTTATGGGGCGAAGAATGGACTGAGCTTAATGCATAATGCTGAAAACGGTTCTAAGACGGATAAAAATCTCAAAAAAGTTTTCGGTGATTTCGGCCTGCTCTTAAATGAGGGAGAAGAGGATTTTTATAGAACCTCTGGAGATTTTACAGACTTCTTTGGAAAAGTTTTAGGAAAAGAAAAGGATCTATTTCCTCTCACAGTTGAGCTCGGGACTTTCGGAAATTTGAATGTGATGGGCGCTATCCGAGGAAGTTTCTTGATGATCAGCGAAAATCGAATTCGTTTCCATGGATCAAAATCCGAATCAGAAGCGGATAAAGTAAGAGAAGAATTTAAACAAATGTTTTATCCGAATCGAGAAGATTGGAGATTGGCCGCAATGGATCATGTTTTTGGAATTGTTCCGGAAGCAATTACCAGATTTTCTAAGTTATAATTCTATAAACTGCTTGAGTTGAATGTAAATTGCGGCTGTAGATCTTAAACTCTGTCTACGATCAATAAAGTAACATCATCTTCAAAATCAGATCTATGGCAGTAGGTCCTACACTCTTTGATCAAACTTTCTGCGGCTTCCGCTGAATGTGACTGAGAATAATTTCTGACTGCTAGAGTAAGTAAGTCTTCGCTATATCTTCTGGTTCTGTCAGAGTTAGAATGTTCTGTGAGTCCATCTGTGTATAATACCAATCTATCTTGTGGTTGGAAAGCAGTTACATATTCTTCGAAGAATAGGTCTGGGATCACTCCGACTAATTTTCCTTTTGTTTCTAGATGTAAGGAATTTCCTTCTGATCTTCTGTAAAGAATTGGAGGATTATGACCAGCATTCGTATAAGACAATGTATTTGTACCTGTATGTACAATTCCATAAAAAGCGGTTAAGAAATTCCCTGCTAATTTATTATACAATGCATAGTTGAGTGCAGTGAAAAATTTAGAAGGGCTTCCTAATGTTTCCGAGTCGAAAGTATTTACTACAGTATGAATGACTGTGGCCACAACAGCTGCAGAAAGTCCATGCCCGGAAACATCTGCGATGAGAACAGCGCTTCTGTTCTCATCTAATTTTAGAATATTATAAAAGTCTCCGCCAACATTATCATAAGGGATATGTTGTACTCCAAATTCCAAACCACCCACATAAGGAAGACTAGAAGGAAGTATCTTATGCATTACTTCTCTTGCACGTTTTAGCTCTCTATCAGTATCTAAAACTTTATGGAATAGATTTGCGTTTTTGATAGTAACACTCAGCCTGTTTGCGATAGCGCCTAACATTTCTAGATCTGCATGAGTGAATGCAAATCCTGAGTATTTATTATTTACGCTGATAACTCCCAATAATTCTCCCCTGAATAGTAAGGGAGCCGAGATCAAAGAGTTTGCTTCGAATTTATATTTAGCACTTTTATCGTATCTTGGATCTTCGTCCAAGTTTTGAATGAGTAGGCTTTGTTTTTCTTTTGCTACCCAGCCTGAAATTCCTTCTCCGTAAGGGACTTGTATATTATGGATTGCGTCTTCTGGGATTCCTCTGGCAGCAAGTACTCTTAATACTTCCAAAGTAGGGTCTGCTAAGTAAATGGTTCCTGCTTTTGCTTCTAAGAATTCGAGTACCTTGTCTAAAAGCCAATTTCCTAATTCGTTGATACTCTTTTCTGCGACTGTTAATTTTTCGAATTCGTAAAGTAGTCGGAGCTCTAACACTCTTTTTTTGAGAGTTTCGTGAGCCTGAGCATTTTTGATTGCGATTGCGGCCATCTCGGAAAGTGAATTGAGCACCTCTACATCGGAGCTTTCAAAACTTCTGTTGTCTGATTTGTTCAGGATTTCAAGAGTCCCGATAACTTTGTCCCCAATATATAAAGGAACACATGCAAGTGATCTGGTCCTAAATCCAGTTTTTTGATCCAGAGCAGGATTGAATCTTGGGTCCGTATATGCGTCTTCAAGTACGATTGCTTTTTTTTCTTTTGCTACCCAGCCAGCGATTCCCTGTCCAGGTTCCAACCTTGCATATTTTTGGACGATCTCTCCTTTTTCACCCAAGGCAACTTCGCAGTATAAAAATCCGTCCTTCTCCTCTAAAAGAAATAGGGAACTTGCTTCCGCTTCCAACAGATCTTTGGAATACAGCATGATCAAAGGTAGAAGTTGGTAAAGGTCCAGATTGGCGTTTAGGATCGTACTCGTATTCAGTAGACTTTTGTATTTTCTGGCTTCCGAGTCAATTATGGACATAGATGGGGCAAGACTCTCATGGATCGGCGAGTAAGTCAACGGATTGTCGTTTTCTGTCGGAACAAAATGTGAGAAAGGCCTTTTTTTGGAGGAACTCCTACCCTTTTTTTCGGTCGGATATATGAGTCTGGCAATGGAGTTCGATTTGCAAAGGTTAGTGATTTTTCTCAGTGTTTTTACGGTAATTCTTTTGATAGGATATTCTTATGCGACCAGTCGTTTGATCGCACCTTTCGAACTCGGAACTTTTCAGAAGGTTTCTCTTTGGATCGGAGTGGTCTTTCTGGTCCTTCTCACCCCTAGTGCTTATCTATTGAGTTTATTTTTTAGAGAAACTGGCTGGCAGAAGTTCTGGGCCTACTCCGCATTTACCACTTTGGGATTTGCAACCATTCTTGTTTCTTTTGTTGTCTTCAAGGATCTGGGAAACTTGGCTTGGAAAGGTGTTATTTATCTTTCGGACCTTCTACAATCCAAAAGTATTTCTGTCGCATCAGCCGAAACAGAGGCATTATTCGGATCAGAAAGATTTGGAAGAGGGGATTTTTTAGCAAGATTCTCGTCCTTTGCACTTTTGGGACTCGCAGGTGGATTAACAGCCTTCGGATTCTACCAGGCTAAAAAAACTCCTACCATTAAACATGTGAAGATCAAGGTAAAAGATCTGCCTGATGGTCTCCACGGTTTTAAGATCGTGCAACTTTCTGATATTCATATTGGGCCAACAATCAAAGGGAATTTTTTAGAAGGAGTAGTATCTAAAACAAATTCTCTGGAGCCTGATATAGTCGCAATCACTGGAGATTTGGTAGATGGAACGGTAAATATGCTGAAACATCATGTTTCTCCACTGAAAGATCTGGAATCTAAATATGGTACATTTTTCGTGACTGGGAACCATGAATATTATTCTGGAGTGATTTCCTGGATCAGAGAATTAGAAGATCTTGGGATCAATGTATTATTAAATCAGAATAAACTAATAGATCATAACGGAGCGAAGATCGCTGTTGCCGGCGTAACAGATTATAAGGCTCATACAGTTATCCCTGGTCATAGGACAGATCCTAAACAAGCTTCTCTCGGAACCGAAAATGCTCATTATAAGGTTTTACTTGCTCACCAACCAAATTCAGTTTTTGAAGCTGCTAAGGTAGGATATAATCTTCAACTCTCTGGCCATACTCATGGGGGACAATATTTCCCCGGGAATGTGTTTATTCATCTATTCCAAAAGTTTGTGGCTGGTTTGAGTAAGTGGGAAGATACTCAACTTTATGTGAGCAGAGGTACTGGATATTGGGGACCTCCTTTGAGAATAGGAGCTCCTTCCGAAATCACTCTTCTCGTTTTGGAAAAACAGTCTTAGAACTTTATTGACATTCTGATCTTCCCGGGCTCTCTGTAGGGAATCCGGGATCCAGAATGATCAAAAAAATTTTCAGTTCGATTGCCTTATCCGTTTTCTTATTTTCCAGCTACTTCTTCTTTTCTAATTGTTCCAAACCAAAGCCAAAGTCCA
This sequence comes from Leptospira koniambonensis, assembly GCF_004769555.1. Classification (NCBI taxonomy): domain Bacteria; kingdom Pseudomonadati; phylum Spirochaetota; class Leptospiria; order Leptospirales; family Leptospiraceae; genus Leptospira; species Leptospira koniambonensis. Next base: position 1,614,469 of record NZ_RQFY01000004.1, read on the forward strand.
ACCCCGAGATCGAAAGATTAAAACCCAAAAAAAAAGCAGATGATAGGGATCAGGATTCTGATATTTCTTCCAGAGAATATTTTGATGAAGATGCAGATGGTAAACCTATCGAAAGAAAACCGGAGCCTAGTCCAGGAATTAGCTTAAGATCTTTTGCAAGTGGTTCTTCTGGATGTAAAAAAGGAAATTGTAAAAACGGAGAAGGTGTCTATGTATATGATACCAAAGACGTTTACTCAGGTAGATTTTCTGGAGAGATGAGAGAAGGTTGGGGGACCTTAGCTTATTCTGATGGAGATAGATACGAAGGCAATTGGTCCGAAGATAAAAAATCGGGTGCTGGACGTTATGTGTTTCGAGATGGATCCGTCTTTAGCGGATCATTTACAGCAGAAGGTAACGGGAATGGAAAGTATACCAAAGCAGGTAGAACTGCAAGATGCAGATTAGAGAACAGAAAGCTATTCTGTAAATAATCCATATTAAACGATAATCCTTTCGGATGAGTTTAAACAAATATTAATAAACGATTGTTCGATTATATTAGATCTCTTTTTTACAAGAGGTCTTGCATTTCAAAAAAAGAAAGATAGAATGTTCCATCGCAGGACGGAGGTCCTTATGGAAAGTTGGCATGATTGGTTAGAGACTCATCGGGATTGGTGGATCGATATGGTCCGCGTATATTTGGGCGGTGTTTTGGTGTATAAGGGACTTGCATTCCTTGCAGACACGGATGCTCTTATTCGACTCATGGAATTAAATAATGCTCCTTATGCTTCTACATTACTAGCTCATTATATAGTGATTGCTCACATTTGTGGTGGTTTGCTGCTGATGGTAGGACTTCTGACTAGATTCTCCGCGATTTTACAATTGCCTGTACTAGTCGGGGCCGTTTTGTTCATCCATGCAAGAGAAGGTTTTGTATCTGCAGGATCAAATCTACCTTACGCATCCATGATCCTACTTTTACTTTTACACTTTTCGTTGTATGGGTCAGGTCGTATCTCGGCTGATTTTTATATAGAAACACATAAGAGTGTTTAAAAGAAAATTCGTTAGCTCTTTATAATATTCAAAGAGCTAACGATCTCATTTTGATATCAGACTGGTTCAGACACCTTGTCTAATAAGCCAACCCAGTCCGTTCTTTCAGGTTGTCCCGGTTTTCTTTTTCCAAAAAATTGAACGATCAATTCTCCATCTGCATCATATACTTCGATAGAGTGGATGACTCCGTCTTTAGAAGGTTTATCTACGATATAAACTTTAGAGATTAGATCGGATCTTAAATGAAGATTGAATTCAGGATCCAGAACGTTCCACCAAGATTCTAAAACCTTAATATTGGTGACTTCACCCGTATGGATCTGGATAGATCCTGGATTTCCTACAAAAACCATGATAGGACTTCTGTCCAAGGATGCCATTTCCAACATCCTTAATACTGCTTTGGACTCTACGGTTTTAGTAAATTTTCCATTAGCGATCTCCATGGATTGGATCCTGGAAACACCATATTTTTTTAATAGAGCGAAAAATTCATGGGTATCTTCTAATTTTCCCCAGTCGTTTAAGAACTCTTCTTTGGTTTCTGGGCTGATCTCTTTTTTCTCTGTGATAGCAGTTTCCTTTTTGTTTTCAAAAGAGAATAAAGGAGAGAAGTCTGGAGATCCGTTTTTAAATTCTGATCTTAATTTTTCCCAAGCAGATACATTCGATTTATCTGTAAGGAAAAGTTTGAACATTGCTTCTCCATTTTCGTTAAAAAATTGGAAAGATCTTTGAGTGGAATCTTGTTTAGGCTCTTCCACTGCAAATCCGAATTTCCAAATTCCTGGAAAGAGCCTTAGATCGATGTCTGCTCCGACTACTAAAATATGTCCAGGACCGGAACTTACTTTTTCGAATATTCCTTTTCGTTCATGTACGCAAGCCTCGTTACGAGTGAGGACCATTACATGTCCTAGTTCTCCGAATTTTGCGAATAACTCCCCCCAATTAGTTTGGAGAGAAGAAACTTGAGGAAATCCTTCCGCCTTGGAAATTTCTGAGGCGGCTAATAATCCGCCTTCCGATGTTTTGAGTTGGGAAGCGATCTCTCTCATTCTAAGACGAGGTTGTGTTTCTTTGATCTGTTTCCAATCTTTGATGATATTCTCGATTTCTAACGATTCAGCGATGGACATTTTCTTTGACTCCTTTAGCATCTATTGTATAGGGTAGGCCGTTTATTTTGTTTGGTTCTGCGGGACCTAGAGGGATTAGATAATGCCCTCCTTCCGGAAATGGAACTTTCTGAGTTCTTAGTAAAAAATGTTCTAAGACAAATTCCTCATCCAAAATATTTTCAGGAACTCCGTCTGCTAATACTTTACCTTCTTTTAATACTGCGATACGATCCGCGTATCTCAAAGCAAGATTCAGATCGTGAAGTATGCAGAGGACTCCTCTTCCTTCTTTACTGAGTTGTTTTGCTTTTTCTAATAAAGAATGTATTCTGTTCGGATCTAAAGAAGCGCCTGGTTCATCTAAAAGAACGTAACTTTCTCTTTGGGTAGGTTCTTTGTCTTGGACTAGGACTCTTGCCATCTGAGTCCTTTGTTTTTCTCCGCCAGAAAGTTTATTATAAGTTTGGAATCTTTCTCTTTCTCCCAAATGTACCGAGTGAAATGCATCTTCCGTAATCTGGTCTTCTAATGGTTTAGGAACTCTTAATTTGGAGCAGGACCTTCCCATTCGAACAATCTCATCTGCGATAAATGGAAAATGGATCTCTGATTCTTGAGAAAGAACACTTCTTCTAAGAGCTAAGTCTTCTGAATCATATTCAGACAAAGGGATCCCATCCAAAAGCACCAATCCTTTATCCGGAGATATTTCTCCTGAGAATAATTTTAATAAGGTGGATTTACCGGCTCCGTTTGGACCCAGCACGATCAAAAGTTCTCCAGGATATAAACTTAAATTGACTCCTGATAATAAGAACCTTCCACCTCTGGATAAGGAAATGTTTGATAATACTAGGCTCATCTGAATTCTCCTTCTCTACGTTTTGCTTGTAAAATTAAGAATAAGAAAAATGGACCACCAATACCTGCTGCGATAATTCCGATCGGAAGTTCAGAAGGGAATGCTATGGTGCGTGCTGTTAAATCTGCTATCGCAAGAAGAAGTGCTCCTCCGAATAAGGAAGCAGGTAATAATGTTTTATGACCTGGCCCTAAAACCATTCTTAGAATATGAGGAACGATCAAACCAACGAATGCAATATTTCCGCAGATAGAAATACTTACGCCGACTAAGAGACTTGCGAGAACGATGGTGAGATTTCGGATCCTTCTCACCTTGAAACCTGTATGAAAAGCTTCCGCTTCTCCTAGTGCCAAAGCATCCAGACCTCTGGCTAGTACAGGAAAGAAGAAGGTTACAAATAGAAGAATAGCACCCAATAGATAAATTTTATGCCAGCTTGCAACTGCCATACTTCCCAAACTCCAGAAAGTCAGATTTCTAAGTTGGGTATCATCTGCTAGATAAGATAAAAATCCTAAAAGAGACACTACAGTTGCATTTACTGCAATCCCCGCTAGCACAAGAACTAAGGAAAATCCTCCACCTTCTCTTTTGGAAACAACATGCAAGAAGAATGAAACAGATAATGCTCCACCAAATGCGCATAACTGTAATAAGAAACTTTCTTTTCCTCTTAGTTCAGCAGGGAAGAAAGTTAATATCTTTTCTGAAAATACGATCCATGTAGAAGCAGCTAATGCGGCCCCAGGACTTACTCCAATAAATCCAGGTTCGACTAATGGATTTCTGAATAATCCCTGGATACAAACTCCTGCTGAGGCAAGGCAGGCTCCAACTAACATAGATAATATGAGTCTTGGCATTCTCAAATTCCAAATTAAAATGGAATGTGGGACTTCCAACTCGGATAAAGAATCCTGTCCTGATACCAATACTTTCAGGATCTCTGCCGTAGAAAGTTGGATGGAGCCGAATTTGAGGGAAAGTATTCCTATTCCGAAAAGTCCAGCAGCTAACACGATATATACGAGGATAGGCGGGACTTTACGTCCTGTTTTTTTCTTTTTTTCTTCCCCTTTAGTTTTCATTTCAGGGGAAGAAGTTTCCGGAGAAGATACGATCATTTTTTATCAGGCGTTTTAGGATGGAAGCCTTCGAATAATTCTTCGAGACCTTGGCCAAGTCTTGGGCCGAAACCTAAAAGAACTAGATCATCTATTGCAACCACTCTGGATTTTTTTCCAGCAGGAGTATCTTTCACGCCTGGAAGTGAGAACACTCCGTCTTTTCCTCCAAGGCTTTCTAAACCTCTGCTTGGAATTAAGATGATATCTGGTTGTGCTGCGATAACTGCTTCGGGAGTGATCGGTTTAAAACCTTTGAATCCGTCTACTGCGTTGGTTCCTCCGCCGAGTCGGATCATTTCATCTGCAGGTGTGTCCGTTCCGGAAACTTGAGCGAGACTTGTTCCTCTATGATAAACGAATAGAACTTTCGGTTTGGATTTTAATTTGGAAACCTTCTCTGCAATTTTGGATTGTTTTTTGTGAATATCTTGCACAATCTTTTGGGCTTCTTTTTCGGCTCCGATCTCTTTTCCGATCGCAAGAATATTATTTAATGCAGGCTCTATTCCGGGTATACCAGGATAGATTATCACTTTTAAACCTGCGGATTTAAGTTGTTCGATTACTTCAGGAGGTCCTGCGTATTCTAATCCTAAGATCAAATTCGGTTTTAAAGAAAGAATTCCTTCTGCGGAAAGCATTCTCTGATAGCCTACTTTTGGAAGTGCCACTGCTTCAGGTGGATAAAGAGAAGAAGTATCGTTGCCTACGACTAATTTACCTTTTCCTAATGCGAAAACGATTTCGGAAACAGTTCCGTTTAATGTTACGATCCTAAGTTCTTTTGCCTCTGCGAATATAGTTGCAGGTAAACAGAGGAACAAAGCCAAGGTTATGAGTTTTTTCATATTGGTTCTCCCAATTTTTGTTTTTACCGGACCCCCGGTACAGGTGAAGAAGAAGGTATCGGAGCTGCAGAATAATCTGCAGGAGCCGAGCCCGCGCTGAACCTGCCATCTATCCCCACATAATAGAATCTAGGCTTTTGCGGATTATAAGTAAGATCGAATGTGTCGAGAAGATTGTCCACACCTGCGAATATTTCAAAAGTCCCTAATATTTTTTGCGAAACTCTGATATTCAAATTGGTATGTGCGTTAACCATTCTTATACCGTAAGTAGGTGAAGTAGTACAATACGATATGTTTCTTTCCGTACAATACTCTTGGATTCCACCTGGAATATTCCCGAATAATGCGTTTATTGTGTTTGTTGCTTGTGTGGTAAGCTGAGCGCTGAGTGCAGAAAATTCAGTAGGCAACTGAGGATCACACCAAAGAGGATTTTTTTGACAGTAGTATGGTTGTTTTCCAAAAATTACCGCAAATAGAGAAAGGCTGAATCCACTAGGTTGATGATCTAAACGTATATTCGCATTCCATCTGTGATAACCTCTTCCTTCTAATGGAAGATTAGTCAATTCGTCTCTTGTATCGGTATAAGTGTAACCACCACCCAAAGAAACATTTTGGTGAACTCTAAGAGTTACAGAAGATTCAAATCCTTTTGTAAGAGCCTTTTGGTAATTGGATGTATTAAAGATCTGTAATCCGGATGCATCTCTGGCCGGGTTCGTCCTGAATCCGATCAAGTTGTCAATATTATTATAGAAGAAGTTAAAGCTGAACCAAAATACTTTATTCGGTTCCCATTCTCCTCCCAAATTATAACTGCGAGAAAGTTCTGGTTTAAGATCTGGATTTCCTGCTACTCTATATCCCACACCAGGGTTTATGAAATTATAATATAAATCTTGGAAACTGGGTGCTCTATATCCTAAACCATTGGCAGCTCTAATACGGAATTTATCCGTAACATCATAACGAACTGCTAATTTAGGAAGGAGTTGTCCTCCATAAATGGAGTCATGATCGGAGCGGATACCTGGGACGATTTGGATCCTTGGAGCGCTGGATACTCTCCATTCGTCCTGCACGTAAAACGCATTTCTTTGTCTTTGCGCATATCCATTCTGAGTTTGATAACTATCTGTTCCGAGAAGGTCACTTGCACATATATTAGGAAAATTTCTTTTACAATCCGGAGCGATCCTTGCAGAAGAAAATTGGTCTATTAATGTTTCTGCACCGTAGGAGATAACATGTCCGTCTGCGATCTTATGGTCTAAACGAGTTCGGACCTCTGTAACAGCGTTATCTAACTTCTCTCTTTTATCTTGAGCGTCTGACTTTCTTTGATCGTATGTATAAGTATCAAAAAATCTGGCGTAGTTTGTGTTTACGTTTAAGTTTAATGTTTTGGTAATTTCCCAATCTGCATTCACTGCGCCCATAAAATCATGGGTTTTATTACTTCTATCGTAAACTCCTCTTGGAGGAACTGCATCTACAGCGTTTTGATTTAGGTATCTATAATAGAACTGGAATCCTAGTTTAAAAGTTTCCGAAATATCGAAGGTGGTTTTGTTGGAAACGTTTATATCTTCGAACGCACTGCCTGAAGTTGATTCTAAGGGACCTTCGTATGGAAGTTTTTTACGATAAATATAAAGTTTTGTCCAAAGAGGGGTGTCCGTCGGGAAAGGAGAATAACTAGGGGAAAGACTTTCTATCCTTCCATTTTTTGGACCCAAGGTAGCATCCGGAGTTAGATCGTAACCATCTCCTCTATGCCAACCTGCAGTAAAATTTGTGGAAACAATTCCTCTACGAACTCCAACCGAAGCGTAATTACGGAACTCTGTTCCTGTTCCATAATAAAGAGGATTTCCTCCTCCCATAAAAGTCCTGAAATTTGCGGAGTAAGGATCTTTTTGTTCCTTAGTGATGATATTGATCACACCTGCAATAGCATCCGAACCGTAGAGAGCTGATGATGCACCTTTTACGATCTCAATTCTTTCTATATCTTCTGCTTTAAATCTAGTTAAGTCGATGGAGCCGCTGAAACGTCCTGTGGTCCTTTGTCCGTCCACTAAGATCAAAACGTTTTGGCCTGAGAGACCTTGTAAACGAACTGTAGATCCTCTTTCCCCTGCTTGTGCGGGACGAACCTCGATACCTGGAACGTTACCTAGAGTTTGAGAGATATCTCTCGCTCCCATTGCATCTATATCTTTTCTTGTGATCACCTCTGTAGTGATCGTGGAATCTTTTAAAAAACCTTTTCTGCGAGTACCTGTAACGGTGATGATAGAACCTCTATCATTATTACCGTTATTAATATCTTTTCCAACTTCCGGATTCACCTTGGTCTTATCAGGATCTTCTTTTTTTTCTTCCGTCTTTTTTTCAGGAAGAACTTCTCCTTCGGAGAAGATAGGAACTCCTAGAAAACATAAACCTGAAAATAAGATCAGATAAAGTATTCTAGGAAGGGAAGAAGGTCTGATCTTCCCCATCAAAGTTCCTTCCATTTAATTGTGGGAAATCCACTGGTGTTTGCGTTGTCGTAATAATCTGTGACTTCTATTGCAAAATTGCTAACACCATCCGAACCTTGGATTAAATATCCGATTGAATAAGCAGTAAGAACGTGAGTAGTACCATTATAGTTGTACCAGGTCCAAAGAGAAGGGCTTGCACTTTCAGTTGCTGTTCCGAATCCTCCTCCACCGGTTTGAGACAGGACTGAATCCACTGCAATAGTACATCCACCTACAGTTACATCATTTATATCCGTGGCAGGGTCTCCATCTCCGAACCCGCAAGATCCGCCGTTTCCGGAACCGCTTGAGCCACTATTTGTACCTATGATAAATCTTTTAAATCTTAGATCCCAATTACCAGACTTCGTAGTCTCTACTCCGCCAGCTTTAAGGTTTATGTAAGCCCAACATCCGCTTGCTGTAGCGTTGACTTGAGTGGTAAAAGTTCCTGAACCTGTTGTAGTTGTTTCGCCGGGAGCCTTGATGCAACCTCCACCACCTTCATCCAATGCGGCTAAAATCGCAAGACCATCGTCTCCTCCGGTACTTGGTCCGCAGTAAACGGTTAAAGTTGCTATGAGAATAATGAAACTTGAATATAATGTTTTCATTATTGAATCCCCCTTCTTCAAAAATTAATAATGACAATAGGCGGCCGATTTAAGGCCGCCTAAAATTCTTAAAGCGCAGTAGTGCTATAAGTTACTACCTTAGTCGCAGTTACTCCGGAAGCAGAGCTACCGGTCTTGTAATATGTGCTAGTGCTGCCAGTTGAACCGATCCCGGCTCCACTTGGCCAATCCGCTTTATTGATGATCGCGTTAGACGAAGTAAGGGTACATCTCTTCTTACAGTTTGCACCTTTGTATCCACTTCCCCAAATAGTAACTTTAGGAGTGGTGTCCGCGCTGATATCTAAACAAACATCGCTTGCAGTAGTTGTGAAAGAAGAGAACAAGCTCGTTCCAGTTCCACCAAGTGCAGCTGTTGCAGTTCCATCATCCGTTCCATAAGCTGTGGTTGCAGAATAACCTGCGTAAACCATTGGCCCACCTTGGTAGATATTCACTACGAGTCTTCCGTCACCTGCAGTCGTAGAAGGTGTAGAACTAGTTCCTGCCACACCGTCTGTGAATCCGGTAGCCAAATAGATGGTTCCGTGTCCACTTAGAGCTTGGGTCAATGCTCCTTCTAATCTGATATGTCTTGCTGCACCTGCAGTTGGGATAGAGATCAATTGGAAAGTGTTGATCCCTGCAGTGATTGCAGTTTCTGCGATCTCATCATCTGCCACCGCAGCATCTACGCAGGCGCTGTTTAAAGCTCCTAGTACAAGTGCAGCGTTGGACTCTTTCGAGCCTTGGTCGCAATTCATTAAGAAGGATATTCCTAGAATCATCGTCAATAGCGTCTTGGTTGTGTTCCGTTTCATGTTTTCTCCTGTTGAGACTCAATTCTCATTAGTAGGAGTCATGGTTTCTATATTTAGGTTCTGAAATGAGTCTAAAACTCAAAATCAAAATCTCTCGGAATCTGTCAACCAAGAATGAGAACAATTCTCAGAAGCGATATATAAAAGTCCACTAAAGAATTCCGGAAAAGCCGGGCATTTTGGCTGTCAGAAGGATTGATATTTGTCTGCTAAATTGACCTGTACCCTGAACAATTTTGGATTTAGAGAGATTCCAATTTATTACATAGAGTATATTTCATTTTTCTAATCCTTAAAGAAGAAGGTTTTGGGAAAAGTAATTGCTACGTCCTTCTCCTTGGGTTAAAACTACCTTCGCCGAATTCCGAACCTTTCGGTGACGGAGAGTTTCATAAATAGGAGGGTACAGTATGAAGAAAAAATGGGTGGTGGTTGCAAACCGAAGTGAGGCAAAAATTTTCGAATACCAAGGACCGACTAACGGTTTGAAGCTGGTGCAAATGATGGAGAATCCTGAAGGCCGACTCAGAAATTCGGATCTAGTTACTGGAGCAGGTCAGGCTTCCAGATCGGATTTTGATTTTTTTCATGAACCGAAAAAGAGAGTGGCTGCGGCGTTTGCAGGTAAACTTAGCGATTTTATGAACTTGGAAAGAAAGAAGGATTCTTTCTCCAATTTTATTTTGGTTTCCGAACCTGGCTTTATGGGAATGATCCTAGGCAAACTGGACGAAAAGTCTAGAGAAAGGATCTATCATAAGATGCCTAAAGATATCGTGCATGAAAGAGAGTCCAATTTGATGAACCATCTTAAGAGTGTGCTTGTAAGCGAGTCTTGAGATCCATTCGAGTCGATAGTATTAAGGCCGCCTTCATGGCGGCTTTTTTATTGACGCAGCCGAATCCTAAAGGATTCTACCTCAGTAAAAAATTGGAGAGAGTTCAATGGCTGCCTCAAAAGAAAAATATATTCTTTCTATCGATAGTGGAGGAAGTGGGATCCGAGCCATCTTATTCGATAAGAAGGGCAGAATAGTTTCTCGCCAATACGAAAAAACTCCTCCTATTGTGAGCGAGCCTGGTGCCTTGGAACATGATCCTGAAAAACTTTGGCAGGCACTTGTTTCCATTCTCAAAAAAACTTTTAAGAATAAAAAGTTCCAAGCAGCAAATGTGGATTCGCTCGGGATCTGTAATCAAAGAGGATCTTTTCTTCTTTGGGATAAATCTACAGGCAAACCTTTAACTAAACTGATCAGTTGGGCAGATGTAAGAGCAGGCAAAACTTCCGCGGAGATGAATTCAAATAAGATCTGGAAAATGATCCAATTCGTTTCCAGAATTTTAGGAACGATCACTGGCAATCCAATGTTGATCGCAACTTATATGCTTAAGTTCACAACCGATCATGCTTCTGTTCGTTTGAAATGGGTCTTGGATAAAAATCCTGAACTCAGAAAAAGAGCGAAGAAGGGAGAAATCCTTTTTGGAACATTAGACACTTGGTTCGTATACAAGCTCACCAAAGGAAAAGAACATATTAGTGATCCTTCTAACTCTACAGTAACTGGGATGTTCAATCCTTTTCAATTACAATGGAATGCTCCTCTTTGCGGGATCTTTGGTATTCCTACAGGAATTTTTCCGGAAGTCAAGGATACGGCAGCAGACTTTGGAACCACTGATCCTTCTTTATTTGGTGCTGGAATTCCAATCAGAGCAGTTGTCGGGGATCAGATGGCTGCTTTATTCGGACATGCTTGTTTTGAAAAAGGTGGTGTTAAGATTTCCCAAGGTTCAGGCGCTTTCGTAGACATGAATATGGGAGATAAACCTAAACTTTCTAAAAGAGGTTTGTTCCCACTGGTTGCATGGAGACTCGGTGGTAAACCTACTTATATGTTAGAAGGTTTTACTGGAACTGTAGGAACTCTGATTGACTGGCTTGGAAAAGGGATAGGTCTTTCTGATACTCCTAAAGTATTGAACGAACTTGCTTCTCAAACAAACGACACAGAGGGAGTGATATTTGTTCCTACTGCTTCTGGTATGAGATATCCTCATTTTAATCCGAATGCAAAGGCTTCTGTATTCGGATTGTCTCTTGCGACTCATCGAAGGCATGTTGCAAGAGCAGTACTCGAAGGAATTGCATTATCTTTATTTGATATATTAGAAGGGATCAAGAAGGATACAAATGTTCCTGTAAGTTCCATCATGGTGGACGGGGGGGTTTCCCAATCGGATATACTTTTACAATGTCTTGCGGATTTTTGTAATGTAGAAGTGAAACGTGCGCCTGAGCCTGATATGACAGCTACTGGTGCTGCTTATCTTGCAGGTCTCGGTTCCGGTTACTGGAAAAGTTTAGAAGAATTGAGTAAACTCGAAAGAGGATACAAAATTTTCAAACCTAAGATGGATCCAAAGTTTAGAGAATTAAAATTGGAACGTTGGCATAGAGCGGTTCAATCCACTCTTAAAATAGATTAAATTACTCTTGGATACGAATGGAGCTTACGACGGTGGTCAATTGTTCCGCCAACTCTTCGGTAGGCTCCTCGTCTCCATTATAAGTGATTAAGATCATTCTTTTTTTAGCAGAGACCAGGTAGACCATCCAATGTCTTCCATCTTCTTTTAAAAATTCACAGGCGATGATCTTAGAACCTTCGTTGTTCTCGAAGAATGCAGCCATATCTCTCACAAATTCAATTTTGTGAGTAGCAAGATATCTTTCTATTTCTTCTTCTGGATCGAAACCGCCTTCTTTATTTTCGAAAGCATAGACTTGCATTGCACCGCCGCCATTCTCCTCGAAAAAGGCAGGGATACCTTCGATCACAATATTCTGCCAATGGCCCGGGATGACCATGCTGTACCAGCCGGAGGGAGAACGATAGAGTCTGTAATCTAACTTTTTATCCATTCTAGAAACTATTTCGTCATTTTAATCCGGATAAAAATCCAGGCAAGCATGTTTGGGAATACTTGACATTCGTCTTGTCTCAGTGATTCTCTCCTGGTGATTGCCATCCTGAAAAACAGAAGAGGTCCCTTCTATCTGATCACTACGTTTTTCGCGATCATATTCTTTGCAGTATTCGCGTCGTCTCTTGCGATCCTATTTTCCCTATTCCTGGTCGCAGTCCTAGTTTTATATCCTGTCTTATTGGACTGGTTTTCTCGCTTATATGGTCAGGAAGATATTGCTGACGAGGTACATTTTGCAAAAACCAAAGATGGATGGAATATAGCATTACACAGACATATTCCTCCTATTCCAAATCCTGAACTTGCTCCGGTGATCGTTGTGCATGGGATCGCTACAAATAAGTATGTGATCGATTTGGACAAAAGACATTCTCTTCCTTATTATCTGAAACTAAGAGGTTACGAAGTATTTGCAGTTTCTTTAAGAGGTGCAGGAAGTTCCTACCATGAGAGTAGGGGAGGATACGAAGACTTCACCTTTGATGATTTAGTAAAATATGATGTTCCTGCAATTATCTCCAAAGTGCTTTCTTTGACAGAAAGTAAACGTGTGAATTGGGTCGGCCATTCTATGGGTGCAATGATCTTCTATTCTTATTTAGGGATCACATCCAAATCCGAAAAAGAAAAGATCGCAAGTTTTGTTTCTTTGGGCGGACCGGGAAATCTGAATCATTTAGGTTTGAGCCTGATCGGTTTACTTTCCAGATTTCCTCGTGCCAGAAAAGTTTTAGATCTTAAGTTCGGTGCTTCTATGCTCGCACCTTTGGCAGGAGAAATTTACACACCTATCGATCAGATACTTTATAATCCGAAAGCAACTCGGCCTAGAATAGTGAAAAAGGTAATGAAAAACGCGGTTGAGAATATCAGCGAAGGACTGATTGAACAATTCATGTCTTGGATAGAAACAAAGAAAATGAGTTCCCTCAACGGATTTTATAATTATATAGATCTCCAAAAAGAGATCACGGTCCCTAGTTTATTTATCGCTGGTGCAAATGACGCAATTGCAACTCCTGACACAGTTAGATTCGTATACGAAAGAGCAGGAACTAAGATCAAAAAATTTCATGTGATCTCTAAAGAAGAAGGAGCCAGTGATGATTACGGCCATGGCTGTTTGATCCTTGCGGAGAAGGCAGAAGACGATGTGTTTCCTAAGGTAGAAACCTTCTTAAGAGAACATGGAACCTATAAAAAGCAGAGCTGGTTTTCGAGATTAAAAAGAAAATTCAGACAGAATATTCCAAGATAACACGACATAATCCTGAATTTGCTGCCTTAAAAGAGTGGCATTATTCCTTATATCTCACCAAATCCTGAGTATGTCTCAATATAGATATGCTTAAATAATAAACATATTCTAAAATTGTACCCCTAATTTGAGCACAATATTTAGATTTGGAGAATTGGTACGCTAATTGCATAAGATCTCGGTAGAGCGAAACGAATCCAAAGAGAAAAAGAATCGGATACGTAGAGGTGCTTGACCATGATAGAACTCAAATTTGGGCAAAGAAAAGTAGTTAGCTTCCGAGGTGCAAGGAAGGTTGTCGGTGGTTTAACCGAGAAGAATAAGATCGATATCCTTCTTTATATCAGTAAGGAATTCGCAAACGCGGATAAAGAAGAGGAACTTTACGATATCGTAATAAGCCTCTGTAAAGATATCTTTGAGTGTGATAATACCACTCTTAGGATGTGGAGGGGAAATCTTTTGGTTCCTTCTCGCTTCTTTAAGGAAACAATTCCACCTCGCAGAGACCTCAGTCAGGACGAAGGTTATTCGGGATTCACTTTTAAGACCCGTATGCCTTTACTCATACAGGACTTAACACATCATGCGGAATACATAGACGAGGGAGAAACTACCCGAGCAGTCATGTGTGTTCCGATTATGTATAAAGAAGATTGTTTAGGAACCATTGCAGTAGAGTCAGACACTGAATTTTTCTATAGAGAAGATGATCTCGAAATTTTAGAAGCACTCGGCTCACAGCTTGCACTTGCAATTACGAGTGTTCGTTTGATCCAAGGTTTGGTTCATGCGAATGAAAGAGAGGCTCAGATCCTAAAACAATTGGAATGGGATATGAGAATGGGCCGTAACGTCCAAAGCCAGATCGTAGAGACTACGATTGCTCCTTGGAATGGTCTACATTTCGGAACTTATTATGAACCAATGACTGAAGTTTCCGGAGACTATTTTAATGTAGTCCGTCAAGGAAACTCGATCACTGCGATCATAGTGGATGTATCTGGACACGGTATTCCTGCCGCGTTAGTCACAATGTCCATCCACTATCAATTCCAACGTTGTACTTCCCTTGGTATGGGACTATCCGAAACTTTGGCCGAGTTGGGTGAATCCATCCGGCCACAGCTTCCGGATGGCACTTATTTCACTGCTTTCATTCTGAAAGTTTATAGCGACTATACTTACTCTTATGTAAATGCAGCTCACCAAAAAATGCTACATTACCATAACGGTCATGGGCGGATTGAAGAGTTAGATACCCAGGGAGTTCCTCTTGGTATCTTCGAAGTAGAAAGAAGTAATTTCGAAGAGAAACACGGACGGATCTTACCTGGAGATATTTTATTCTTACCTACTGACGGTATTACTGAACAGAAGAATGAACAACGCCAAGAGTTAGGGAACCAGCGTTTTATAGAATGGATCCGCCAAGAAAAATCAACCATTGAAGAACAAAGAGATAAGATCTATGTTGCGGATTTGGTAGGTTCTTTGATCGGAAGATTCAAAAGATATAAAGGAGATATGAGAAACGGAGATGACGTTTCTTTACTTGCACTCCAATGCAATCCAGAGCTTGGAAAAGCTAAAACATTACTTTCTTTAGCAAAGTCAGCTGCGAAAGCAAAAAAAGACCAAGTCGCTTACGACAAAGCATTGGAAGTATTCTCCATGGATGAGTCTCTCAAAGATAGTTTGGTCCTCCTTGGGAAAATGTATTACAGAGATAGAAATTTCGAGAAGAGCGTACAGTTCTTAGAGAAGTATATCAGAACCAGCGGAGAAGAATCCGAACATATCCATTATCTTTTAGGAAGAGCGTATTACGAACTGGAGAATATTCCAGAAGCAAAGAGAGCATTAAAACGTTCTCTCGCAATCGATCATACATACGCGAAGTCCAGCTTAAGGTTGGCTAGATGTTATTTGAAAGATAATGAGACTCCTAAGGCGATCAAGGTCCTGCAACAAGGTATCAAAAGTGCGCCTACGAATGAGTATCTAAAAATTTCCCTTAAAAAGTTGGAGGAATTAGTAAAAAGAAAATCAGGAGATCTAGTCGTTTCGGAACAAAGAAAAGAAGCGGTTTAATTCATAATAATAAGCGAAGTTCAGGAATCGTGTTCAAAAAATATATAGGAGATTTAGGAAAACATATGCGCATATTGATATTACTTACGCTCGCCTTTGCCTCGAGCGGAATTTGGGCTGACGAAGCCAATCCTGTGACTGCTGAATCCGCGTTAAGCGCAGTTGCAACATTAAGAGATGAAACGAATTGGTTATGGACCTGTATCGCGGGTTTTTTGGTATTTTTTATGCAAGCAGGTTTCGCTTTAGTCGAGGCTGGGTTTACAAGAGCAAAAAATACTGTAAATATTCTAATGAAGAACTTCATGGACTTCTCCTTGGGTTCTTTGGCGTATTGGTTGATCGGATTTTCGATCATGTTTGGACCTCAGCTACTTAGTGGTATCGGATTCGGTTCCATATCTTTAGCTGATAGTCTTTTGATAGTAGATGGAAAGCCTGATCCGAGCAAGTTTACATTCTTCATATTCCAATTGGTGTTTGCAGGAACTGCTGCGACCATCGTTTCGGGAGCTATGGCAGAAAGAACCAAGTTTGTGGATTACGTAATCTTCTCCGTATTGATCACAGCTTTCGTGTATCCAGTCTTTGGTTCAGTAGGCTGGTCCAACTTATTCAACCCGGATAACAAAGGTTATTTGGTAGAAGCAGGATTTATAGATTTTGCTGGTTCCACCATAGTCCACTCGGTAGGCGGATGGGCAGGACTTGCAGGAACAATAGTTCTTGGGCCTCGTATCGGAAAATACCAAGACGGGAAAGTCCTTCCTATCTTAGGTCATAACATGACGATCGCAGCTCTTGGGGTTTTCATTTTATGGTTAGGTTGGTTCGGATTTAACCCTGGATCCACTACTTCTGTCAACGGAGGAAGCTTCGCTATTATCGCAGTTACGACTAACTTTGCGGCGGCCGCTGGAGCAGTCTCTTCCATGGCTGTAACTTGGATACTTTTCAAAAAGCCGGATATAGGTCTTTCTTTGAACGGTGCCTTAGCAGGACTTGTGGCGATCACAGCTCCTTGCGCAAACGTAAGTATCAGTTCTGCGATCATCATCGGACTTGTAGCGGGGATACTCGTAGTATTCAGCGTTTTATTCTTTGATAAGATTAAAATAGACGATCCTGTGGGAGCAGTTTCCGTTCACGGAGTTTGTGGAGCTTGGGGAACTATCGCAGTAGGTCTTTTCGCGGAACAAGCTTTTGGCGGAGTCAATGGTTTATTCTTCGGTGGCGGGATCGACCAGTTACTAGTTCAGCTACAAGGTGTAGGTCTCGGATTTGTTTGGGCATTCGGGGCGAGTTTACTGATATTCTTAGGACTCAGATTCACCATCGGTCTAAGAGTTTCCGAAGACGAAGAGATCCAAGGTCTGGATATTCTGGAACACGGAAACGAAGCGTATCCAATTTCCAAATAAGGAACTTACGAAAACCTCCGCGGTCTACTGCGGGGGTTTTCTTTTACGTTGACGAAAAAGAAAGGTTCCGCCCGAATTGAGGTATGCGTTCTGGATTTGCCATCCGCTTCTTCCAAATATCTCTTTTCTTACTCTGTTTTCTTTTTTTCGGCTGCTTCGAATATGAAGAAACTCTGACTATTAATTCCAATCTAAGCGGGACTTTGGAAATCTCTTACGTGGTTCCGACCAAACGTAAGTCGGAAGAATCTCTCATAAAATTTCTTCCAACTAGACAGGAAGAGATCCAGAACAGATTGAACAAAGGTTTTTTTGCCAAAAGCCTCGTACTAAAAGATTATACCTTCCAAAAATTAGAAAGTTCTGAAGCAGAACCTGGCGTATTCCGTGAAAAAGCAAAGGTGACTTACAAAGTAGATTTCACTGATATTTCTCAGTTAGAAAATGTGCTTCTCGGAAATGTTCAGATCAAAAAAGAGAAGGTGAATACAATCTATATCAAAAGAGAATTCCCTTCTATCAGCAAATCTCTGGAATCTATGCAGATGGACGGAGAGAAAAAGGTCTTAAGTGAAACTTTGAGATTGATCCGCGGGAGCGCGCTTAACTTCAAAGTGAATTTTCCGATCACTTCTGTTTGTTATACAAATCGTGGAGAACAAAGTTTAGGAAGACTCGCTTATAGATTGCCTCTTGCAGACACTGTAGAGAAGTTCGGGAACAAATCCTGGGATTACAGGATTACCTTCGTCTACTAATCTAGTAATGCGGGATTGGGTGCTTGTCGCAAAGGCCTTCGGCACATTGCCCTTTGGGCAACGTCGACAAGCTTGTGCTTAGGTTGATTTTTTCGTTGTTAGAGAATTCCTAACTCGCTGCAGTACTTTCCAAATAGTTCAAATCCATTTCGGTCACTTTCTGTGATTTCATAATGTAATTCTTCGGTAAGATACGTTCTGACTAGGTCAGTGGGAAGTCTGGATTCTTTTTGAATGATATCTTCGATATGAGCTAGGCCGTATTTTAAAGAATCCTCATAGAAACTATCCGGTAATTCCAAAGGTTTTTTGGAAGCCCAGAGTGCAAATATGAAAGAAGTTCCAGTGGTTTCATACCACCATTCTGCCAGGTCCTTTACTTCATAAACATCCGGATCCCATTCTGCAAATAATGCATTGTCCCCGAAAAGCATATGAGACCCTCTTCCGATAGAAATTTCTTCTTTGATGATCTTAGGGTCGGTGGGAGCTACTTCTGGCAATTTTCCGGAATCGTTATGTACGAGTACTCTGACGAGGGCCATACTGGTTCTCGAGCCATTGTCTGTAAGAATTCTATAAGGAGGATAGGCTTCTTTTTTATTTTTGAAAAACTTAATGGAACGGACCTGTTTAGAGGCGCAAACCCCGACTTTCATAGAAACTGAAAGTACGTCCTCGTTTCTTAGGCATTCGATGGAGGATATTAATCCTACGTCTACCAGGCCTCGTAATAGATAATCCTTTAAAAGAGAGGGATTTTCTGGTACGACTTTATGCTCTGAATTCTGCTCGAATCCCCAGGTTAGGGGACGGGCGTTCAGGTGTTTGACGATTCCGATTCTCACTTATTGTTTTTTTCCAGAAAAAAGATCCGTTTTTTTAGCCTATTTACCAGAAAAACGATATATCCCTTCTAAGCCAGAAAAATTAGTTTTTCCTTTCCTTTTCCAGGCTGTTTCCCGACTGTATTCCGGGGTAGGGACCTGTTCGTCCAATCTATGGAATGAGTCCGTCGAAACCGATGCTGATCAAAGTAGATTATGAGATCCTAAATGGTGATCATGAGGCTTTGCGTGCCTATTTGAATTCTCATATAGAAGGGAATCCCTCTTCTGTAATTTTGGATTTGGATGAGGTGCAAGTTCTCACCTCGGTCGCTTTAGGCTCCTTGGTTGCGTTTGCAAATCGCCTCCGAGGCCAGGGTGTACTTTTGGAAACGATCAATGTCAGCCCTAAATTATTAGAAATTATTAAATTAGTCTCTTTGGACCAAGCATTGGGTATTCGCTGATTTATGGATGATAATTTTTCCAGTTTCTCTCAGATCACAGACGAAGAGTTCAAATTCATCAAGGATTTGATGTATAAGGAAACCGGAATATTCCTGGCGGATCATAAAAAGATAATGGTCCAATCCAGGCTAAATTCCAGGGCGAGAATGCATAAGATGCAGAATGTTTCGGAATATATCCGAGGTCTGCAGGCGGATCGTAAGTTTTTCCAAAGTGAACTTACTGAACTAATCAATCGTATTACTACTAACAAAACCGATTTCTTTCGAGAAAATCACCATTTCGAATTTTTGAAAGAAACCTTCTTTCCTTCCGTAGAGGAGAAGGCTTTGAAGTCCGGAAAAAAGCAGCTTCGTATCTGGTCCAGCGCTTGTTCTACAGGCGAGGAACCGTATACAATCGCAGTTACTTGTGCAGAATATTTTATGCATAAGCCTGGTTGGGATATTAAAATTTTTGCATCCGATATTGATACGAATGTGGTGCAAACCGCTCAAGAAGGTATTTACAAAGCGGATCGTTTGGAGCCTGTGAGTGAGGCTCTTAAAAAAAGATATTTTCTAAAAGTTAAGGATCTTTCTGGAAAGAACCAAGACACTTACCAAGTAAAACCTGAGATCAAGTCTATGATCGAATTTTATAAGGTAAATCTTTTAGAAACTCCTTATCCGATACGAGAGAAGGTGGATTGTATTTTTTGCAGGAATGTGATCATCTATTTTGATAAGCCTACTCAAAAGAAAATTTTCGAGAACTTCGAGCATGTTTTGAAGGACAGAGGACTTTTGGTGATTGGCCATTCTGAAACTCTTTTCGGGATCTCGGAAGCATATAAATTCTTAGGCCATACTGTTTATCAGAAAAAGCCTAAAATCTGATTCCACTGTTTCTGAGTGAAACTTTTGCTTTAATTTTCTAAACGATTATAGTTTGAATTTTTCGGAGATATTTTTGAGTATCTCCGCGGTATTCGATAGGTTTCTGGAAGAAGAGGACATTTGTTCCGCTCCTGATGCAGTGTTGATCGTATGCTCGTTGATCTGCATAATCACCTGAGAAATTTCCGAAACCGCTTTTTTCTGTTCGTCCGCAGCTAATTTTACCGCTTCCGATTCAATCCTTACTTTGCCTGCATTATCCGTCACAGCCTGGTTTATATCAGTTTGAGAACCTGTGATAGAGTATAATCTATCCATCGCATCAGAAACCTGATCTACATTTCGGATGATCGCATGAATGATCTCTGTAGATGCTTGGATCCCTTTTGCTCCGCTATCCAATTCTCCGGTGTTTTTATTGATCATCGCAGAGATAGATTTGATAGAAGAGGCAGTCTTTTCTGAAAGTTTGGAGATCTCTTCTGCAACTACTGCAAATCCTTTTCCTGCTTCTCCAGCTCTTGCTGCTTCTATCGCAGCGTTCAACGCGAGAAGTTGGGTTTGTTCAGAAATATCGTTGATGATCCCTATGATTGCGGTCATTTCTCCAGATGATTTTAGAATATTAGAGATCATCGCATTCATTCCAGAAAGAGATTCTTCTCCTTTTTTTGCCTGGAGAGAAATGGACTTTGCCATATTCAGAGTAGCCTGGACTTCATTACCGATCTGACTCACACTTTGGGAAAGTTCTGTGATCTTGATCTGGAATTCAGAAATATTCTTATACTGATTATAGATGGAGCCGGAAATATTATCCATCCCTGCAGACATCTCTTCGACTGTTGCAGACATTTCTTCCGTAGATGCCGCTGTGGATTGGGCTCCATTGGAGAAGTTTTCAGAACTTGCAGATAATTCTTCGGCAGAAGCCGCAAGCTCTTGGGAGATTTTTTGGATATCCCTTACTGAGATTCTCAAACTTTCTAAGAATGAGTTGGTATCCTTGCTTAGATCTCCTATCTCATCCTCATGATAAATTTTTAGACTTGCTGTAAGGTCTCCGCTCGACATGGAACGGAATAATTCTCTCGCTTCTTGTAAAGGATGGAGACGAACATTTACTATTTTATAAATAATGAATATGGAAACGATCAAAAAAACGAGTGCAAATGCGATGATCCTAAATAACATTTGGTGAACTACTTCTGCGAGTTCGTCCTTGGACACCACTGCAGAAACTCTAAGGCCGTATTCCGGAACATCATAAACTGTGGCGATTTTATCCTTTTTGAAAAAATACTCCATATGTTGTTCAGAAGGAAGGGTCATTAATTGTTTGCCCCAATCCGTTTTGCTTAGATCCAATTTTAAGATTAGCGATTTATCTGGATGTCCTACAACCACTCCATTCATATCAGTGATTGCAATATATCCGTCAGATCCAATTGTGATCCCGCTAACAATTGCTTCTGTCATTTTACTAAGTGAGATCGCAAAACCTAAAATACCAACTACTTGGTTTCCTTCTTTGGTCGGAACTGTAAGAACTGCAACTGCTTCTCCAGTTACTGGAGAAGGGTTTACCTTACTTAAAAGATTTTTTCCTTCTAGTGCGGCTTTGATATTTGCATCAAAGCCAGTTCCTCCCCAGCGGAAGTTAATCGCCTTTCCTGTGGCATCTGCAAATACTAAAGGATTTTCTTCCGGAGTGGATAAAAATACGTTCTCATAAGTATCATATTTTTTGAATACGTTTGCGAGAGTTGGGTTTAAATTCCCCTTATCTCTTGCAATGGTTGCTTTGACGAATGGGGTGTTAGAATTAACGAATTCCGCCAAAGTAGCTTGTTGGTCGAAGAAAAATTTGATATGTTTTCCAGCGAGTTTCGAGATCTTTTTCATCTCGTCAATATATGCTTCTTCCACATATTTTTTTGCGGTAAAGTATGCGAAGGAGGAAATCCCAACTGTAAGTAGAACTATAGTAATAGTGCTTACTGCGAGAATAATGATCTTTAAACTGTTTCTTTGCATTTTGTGAGTCGAACCAGGGCTGGATTATATTTTGAACTTTTCGGTTATATTTTTTAGTATTTCCGCTGTTGTGGCTAAGTTCTGAGCAGAGGAGGACATCTGTTCGGAACCAGATGCGGTATTTAAAGTATGCTCGTTGATCTGAGTGATTACTTGAGCGATCTCTCTTACTGCTCTTTTTTGTTCGTCGGTTGCGAGTTTTACACCTTCTGCTTCTGTTCCTACACGATCTGATTGTTCATCCACAGATCTGTTCACTGATTCTTGTGCAGAAGTGATCTCGAATAGATGACTCATTGCTTCGCCAACAGAGTCCACATTTTTGATAATACTATGTAGTATCTCAACGGAAGAACGAATTCCTTTGGCTCCTTCGTCCAGCTCGGAATTATTCTTATTGATCATCTCTCCAATGGATTTGATAGAAGAAGCCGTTTTCACTGAAAGTTTGGAGATCTCCTCTGCAACTACAGCGAATCCTTTTCCTGCTTCTCCGGCTCTTGCTGCTTCTATCGCTGCATTTAATGCGAGAAGTTGAGTTTGATCGGAGATATCATTTATGATCCCAATGATAGATTTCATTTCTCCGGAAGACTTCAGGATATTTTCTATCATGTTGCTCATTCCAGTGAGTGAACTTTCTCCTCTTTTTGCTTCTTGGGAAATGGACTCGGCGATTTGCAGAGTATTTTTGATCTCAGAACCTATCTTTCTTACTCCGGAAGATAATTCCTTTATTTTAGTATGAAATTCTAATATATTCGAATATTGCCTGTCTGTAACTGAGGAAATATTTTCCATACCCGCTGACATTTCTTCTACAGTCGCAGACATTTGTTCAGAAGAAGCAGCTGTAGATTGAGCCCCTGTAGCAAAACTTTGGGAAGAAACTGTTAATTCTTCTGCGGAAGAAGCAAGTTCCATTGCAATACGTTGGATATCTTTGAGTGAAGTCCTAAGACTGGCAATAAATGAATTCAGATCTGAACTCATTGCACCTATCTCGTCGCTGTATACTACTTGAATATCCGAGGTAAGGTCACCTTGGGCCATTGTTTGGAAAAGTTTGCTGGCATTCTCCAATGGATCTAATCTCTTCTTTAAAAGAACATAAAGTAGGAAAATAGAAATCCCAACTGTAGCTATGCTGATTAGTCCAATAGATAGTAATAGTTCTCCGAGTGCCTCTCTGATCTCTGTTTTAGGTTGGATCGCAATTACTGACATTCTCCATTGGTCTAACCTAAAAATAGTAGAGTAACGATCTGCACCTTTGAAACTGAATTCAAAAATTTCTCCACTTTTTAATTCCAGCATCTTCTGGCCATATGGTTCTTTGGCCACATTCAAGTTCATGATCATTTCTTTTTTAGGGTGGGCGATCACAAGCCCTGTTTGGCTCATTACGGAAACATAACCTTGTTCTCCGATACGGATCTTATTGATCACTTTTTCAGAAACATCTTCAAAAGAAAGAGCGATGTTCAGGATCCCAACAATGGTTCCCGCGTTACGGATCGGAACTGAGATCACTGCAACAGGAAGTCCAGTGATAGGAGATTTTTGAGGAGGGCCTAGATAAGATTTCCCTTCTTTTACGGATTCTATATTATCTTTTAGTTCGTCTCCTTGTGCTCTATAGCCTAAAGACTTCCCACCTAAACTATCTGCTAAGATCCTTTTTTGTCCATCCAGGCTCATAACGAAAATGTTTTCGTAAATTCCATATCGTTCGTGAACTTCTTTAAAAAAATCTCCTGCGATTGGTTTTCCAGTAAGTGCGGTTTGTATTGCCCTTGGATCAGCAGCTAACGTCTTAGCCACGTTAGTATGGGAGAGTAAGAATGCATCAAACTCTTGAGCAACCACAGCCACCACATTCTGCATTTGATTGAGATGGTTTTCTGTGATCTTTTTCTGGCCGAAATAATAGGCATTGCCCGAGATCAATAACGTTAGCACAGTAAGAATAACGATGCCTGCGCCTAGAAGAATGAACTTTAAACTGCTTTTTTGCATACCTATAATAAGGCCTTCCTGAAGAGGCTAAGAGTTACAATAATTCGTCGGCCTAAACGGACAATTCCTTTCAGACCTTTGTCACCAGAGCGGATTTTTTATTTATGAAGATGGTAGAACGTCAGGCATTGTATCTAGGAAAGAGGCGCAGTCAAGACATTAGTGCTTTCACGTTAGTGGGTTTATAATCTTACTTACTTTGGGTTATGTAAGTATTGGTTTTGACACGGTTGTTGGAGTTCCAACACCCCCAGAAAGAATAAAAATCGGCCCGGTTCTTGGTTGCCTTTTGGATAAGCGGGTAGAACTTGGAAAACGAATTGGAACCTGTCCATTATTCGGTGCTCTATCGGGAGATCATTTCCTTCTTCCTTTCTGTATTCGATAAGGACCGAGAACTCCTTTTTTTGGACGGAACAGCGGGAGAAGGAGGACATAGTCTTCTACTCTTAGAGCAGTTTCCAAATTCCAAGCTGGTTTTGGTAGATCGAGACTCGGTCATGTTATCCAGGGCCCAAGCAAGACTTTCCGCGCATTCATCCAGAGTAATTCCTATCGAAGCCAATTTTTCCGATCTCGACTTAGAGTTCTTGAACGGTTTCGGTGTTTCTAATCCTCCCGACGGTATCCTTTTGGATTTGGGGATTTCTACATTTCATCTATTACATGCAGGTAGAGGTTTTAGTTTTAGAGAGAACGAACCTTTAGATATGAGACTTTCTTCTTCAGGTGGTATTTCCGCAGAAGATGTGATCAATACTTATCCCGAAAAAGCTTTGAGTAAAATTTTTTACGAGTATGGGGAAGAGCGTTGGACCAAGAAGATCGTAGAAGCGATCTTAGAAAGAAGAAGACATTCTAGAATTGGTTACTCAGGAGATCTTGCACAATTGGTTTCCAGAGTGATACCAAGAAAATTTTGGCCTCCTGGAAGACATCCTGCTACAAGAGTTTTCCAAGCGTTAAGGATAGAAGTGAATCAGGAACTTCTTCATATAGAGATCGGGGTTAAGAAACTTTTAGATCTTGTCGCAAAAGGTGGACTATTACAAGTTATCTCTTTTCATTCTTTGGAAGATAGGATTGTTAAAAACTTATTCAGAGATTATGCTAGAGGCGGAGAAGCTAAACTTCTTACCAAAAAACCAGCTCTTCCATCGGATGCGGAGACAAAAGAAAATCCTGCTTCTCGTTCTGCAAAATTACGTGTCATACATAAATCACTTCCTACCGATACTGAAGAAGAAGAGGAGGATGAGGAAGAATGAGCAGGGTTTCTGAATTTTTGTCCATCCGTCTTTGGCCTGATCTAGGTTTTTTATTTAGAATATTTGGTTGGATTGTAGCCCCGTTTACTATCGCACTTTTATTTGTATGGCAGAATGTTCAGGTTTCTAGATTAAACAGGGAACTCGCAATCGCTTCCCAAGAAAAAGAAAAACTTTTAAAGAAGAATGATGATTTAAAAATTGGAATGGCGACTTATACTTCTGCACGCAGGATAGAAGCGTTGTATCGTAAAACATATCATTATTTACCGATCACAGTTGGAGATCGGATCATTACAGTGACTCTTCCTCCAGAAAGAAACGAGGCGGAACTTGAAACTTTCAGAGCTCCTTAATCTTTTTCCAGATATTAAAATAATATCAGGATCTTATACTCCGGACGAGAGCTTCGACTTTGTCCGCACAGATTCTAGAAAATTAGGACCGAGTGATCTGTTCTGTCTTCCTGATTCTTCAGGAGATAAAGGAGCAGAATATGCAAAGACTTCTTCTTCTAAATATATATTAACAGGATCTAAATTAAAAATTCCGAAATTAGAAAATAAGGTCGTTCTTAAGACTGATCTAGATCCGGAAAGTTTGGCTGGGCCGATTGCTTCTGTAATTTTAGGGGACCCTTCTTCTAAATTGAAAGTGATAGGAGTTACCGGAACAAACGGTAAAACTTCTTTAACTCATATTTTATCGTATTTGGGAGAATCTCAGGGAAAATCTTGCGGGATCATTGGAACAACTGGCGTTAAATTCAAAGGTGTCTTATCTGACACTGGATACACCACCCCAGATCCAAGCAGCCTTCAATCCATTCTGAAAGAAATGTATGATTCAGGAGTGGAATATGTTTTTATGGAAGCGAGTTCTCACGGATTAAAACTAGGAAGAACGAACGGGGTCCATTTTAAAGTAGGAGTATTTTCTAATCTTACTCAAGATCATTTGGATTTTCATCCAAACATGGAAGATTATAGAAATAGTAAGGCTCTTTTGTTTTCTTCCTTAGCTTTACATCCAGAAACTTTTGGAGTAATCGACTCTGATGCTCCTGGTGGAAAAGATTTTAAATCTGTCGTAGAGGCTTCTTCTCCGAATCTAAAAATTTTCTCTCTTGGAAGAAGTTCCGAAGAATTCGAGATACATTCAGAAGCATTTTCCTTGGAAAAAACTTCTTACCAAATCCGACTTTCGAATGATTGGGGCGGAGATACTAATATCAGCACCAATCTTTTAGGTGGATTTAATGTCAGAAACACTGCTCTTGCATTTGTGACTGCACTCGGTTTAGGCTGGGAGAAAAAATTACTTCTATCCGCCTTGGAAAGTATTCCTCAAATCCCAGGAAGATTTCAGATCTATTATAGCAAAGATAAATCTCGTATGGCTGTCGTAGATTATGCTCATACTCCGGATGCTCTCGAAAATATTTTAAGAAGTATTAGAGAATCTAAACCTAAAGAGCTCGTTGCACTTTTTGGATGTGGAGGCGATCGAGATAAAACCAAACGTCCTAAAATGGCAAAGATCGCGGGTGAACTTGCTGACAAGGTAATACTCACTTCCGATAACCCAAGGACAGAAGACCCCGAAAGTATCTTAGATGATGTGCAAGCAGGTCTTCCTAGCGGATATTCTCCATTGCTTCGAGAAGTGGATAGAGCAAAGGCAATTTCTTTCGGGATCTCTCACTTAAAAGAGGGGGGATGCCTTCTTGTGGCAGGAAAGGGCCATGAGGATTACCAGATCATAGGTCGAGATAAAAGGCATTTTGATGACGGAGAAGAGATCCGAAAGGCATTCGGTCTCTAACCGCAAGCTCCTAACCGGCATTGTGCCGGACTAAATCCAAAAAAAATGTCTCAGATCCTGGCTTACGTCGATAATTAAGCCAGAGAAGACGATTTTCTTTTTTACGTTTACTCGTACTCAGCACGGGCGAATCTGTCTTCATAGAAACGATATGTTTTACTTTTTATACGAAAGATTTTTCCAAGATTTAGATTCTCTAAGACTTTTCAGCTATGTAACCGTTCGGGCTTTAATGGCCGGATTAACTTCCATGTTCCTGACTTTTTGGTTTGGGGGAAGAGTGATCGATTTCTTACACGGATTAAAATTCAGAGAAAGTGTAAGGGACGATGGGCCAAAATCTCATAGTGCCAAATCAGGAACTCCAACAATGGGCGGTCTCATGATCGTATCTGCCCTGGTTGTATCTGTTCTCCTTTGGGGAAATTTAAGAAATTCTAATATACTTTTATTACTCGTTTGTTCCATTTCTTTTGCTACTCTTGGATTCATTGATGATTATATGAAATCTGTGAAAAAGGTCAAAGGTGGAATGAGGGCCCGCACTAAGTTTGCAGTTTCGGTAGTTTTAGCTGCGATCTTTTGTGTGGTATTCTTATATACTACTGGAGAAGCACCAAAAGGAACTACAGGTAAAATTCTATTCCATTTGACAGATCTTTTCCTGCCTTTCGTAAAAGGTCCGATTTTGTCCTGGGGATATTTAGCGATCCCATTTTCGATTTTGGTAATATTAGGATCTTCTCATGGAGTGAACCTGACCGATGGTTTGGATGGTCTTGCTGGAGGAACTGCGGGGATTGTAGTTGGGACTCTTGGATTGATCGCATATGTTTCTGGAACGCCAGTTGCTGCAAACTATCTGAATATTCCTTATCTTCCTCATGCGCATGAGTATAGTGTATTCCTTGCTGCTTTAACTGGGGCATTGATCGGTTTTCTTTGGTTCAATAGTCATCCTGCACAAGTATTCATGGGAGATACTGGATCTTTATTTTTAGGAGCAACCATCGGGCTTACATGCGTGATGTTGAAGAAAGAAATCTTACTCGTCATCTTAGGCGGGATCTTTGTTGCGGAGTCTCTGTCTGTAATCTTACAAGTGGGATCTTTCAAGCTGACCCAAAAACGAATTTTTAGAATGGCTCCTTTACATCACCATTTTGAATTGGGAGGAGTTCCCGAAACAAAAGTGGTGATCCGATTCTGGATCGCAGCCATTATTCTTGCGATCATATCCTTATCTAGTTTAAAAATACAATGAAGGCTCTCGGGAGAAAGTTCAAAGATTTTTGGGAATCTCCCGGTTCCCCCTTCGATCTGGTCCTAGTAGGATCTGTATTCTTTCTTTTACTTTTTGGAATATGTGTAATGTATTCCAGTTCCTCCGTGACTGCATGGAGAGAATTCCAAGATTCAGAATATTTCCTGAAAAAACAATTAGCCTGGGCTATTATAGGTCTTATTGTATTTTTCTTCTTTGCAAATTTTCCTTATAAACGATTAGAAAAATTCGCGTTAGCCGGAATTATAATCAGCGTTCTTCTCCTGATTTTAGTGTTCATTCCGGGAATCGGAAAATCTGTAGGTACTTATTATGGAAGAAATTTCCATAGATGGATCGGGATTGGACCTTATCAATTGCAACCTTCTGAGATTGCGAAATTGGCTGTGGTAGTTTATCTATCTTCCCTAATTGTAAAACTAAAATTAAAAGAGACTAGGGATCCTAAAAAGTTTATTCTTCCTGCTATTTTATTACTCGCAGTTTTGATCTTAATCTTAGCGGAGCCAGCTTTCGGAACCACGATGGAAATTTTGTTCGTGGTGATAGCATTTGTATTCTTATTCGGATTCCCAGTTCGCAATCTTCTTCTTGTAGGTTTAGTATCTCTTCCTTTAGCTTATCTTCTGATCAGCCAAGTAGGTTATAGAAGGAAAAGAATGGAAGTTTGGTTGGATCCATATCGTTTTCGTTATGATGAAGGCCATCAGTTGGTGACTTCTTTTAGAGCGTTTTTGGATGGAGGCTGGTTCGGAAATAAACTAGCCAGTGGTTATGCACATAGATATCTAACGTATAGTCATACTGACTTCGTTCTTGCTACTTATGTAGAGGACTTTGGATTTATGGGCTTCGTATTTTTCTTTGCTTTGGTGATGATACTTCTTTCGAGAGTATATGTTCTGCTCAAAAGAGTAGAGGATCCATTCGGTTTTTATCTGGGAGCTGGTTTACTTTTTATTTTAGGGACCCAGTTCGTTATCAATAGTTATGTGGTCACTGGTCTTTTCCCGATTACTGGGATCAGCTTGCCGTTTATGAGCTACGGAGGATCTTCACTTCTCGTGGTTTTAGCGGCCTTCGGAATTCTTGTCAATATAACCAGAAAAGAAAACATAGGCGTATGAGATCGGTTTTAATCGCAGCTGGCGGAACCGGGGGCCATATTTCCCCAGGGGTTGCGCTTGCAGAAAGTCTTGTAAGTCGAAAAGATTCCTTAGGTATCTCTAACGTTTTTCTACATTCTCTTATCCGAAATAAGGATAATCCAGATCTGAAACAAGCTCCTTGCGAAGTGGTCTGGCATAATACTCCTTCTCTTTCTGGAAATATTCTTTTATTACCTTTTAGATACGTATTCCAGCTTGTCCGGTCTTGGATCAAGTTTAGACAATTAGGTGTGGATGCAGTTGTGGGTATGGGTGGATATTCCAGCGTTCCTGCTCTTCTATACGCTGTGATCTTTGGCAAAAAATTGTATTTATGCGAACAGAATTGTATTCCTGGAAAAGTAAATCGTATCTTTTTTAGATTCGCAGATAAGGTCGCTTTCAGTTTTCCACCTAAGGATACAAAAGTTTCCTGTAGTTGGGAAATATTAGGAAATCCTTTAAGATCTAAAACCATTCCTAAACTCGCTTTGAAGTTCAGCGAAAAATGGGATCCTAAAAAGAAAAAACAATTTAACGTTTTAGTAATGGGTGGTTCTCAGGGTGCAAGACAGATCAATAATATGGTAGTCAACCTGATGAAACACGAAGTGATCCAGGAAAGATTCCGTTTTAGGATGCTTACTGGAACTGCTCTTTATGACGAGGTTTCTAAAAAAACAAAAGATGCAGATCTTATCTCTTATTCAGATAATATGGCTGAACATTATGATTGGGCCAACTTAGTAATTGCTCGTTCGGGTTCTGGAGTTCTTTCTGAATGTGCAGCTTTTGCACTTCCTATGATACTTATCCCTTATCCTTTTGCAAAAGATGATCACCAAACTGCGAACGCAAAGTATATGGAAGCAAATGGTGCGGCTTCATTACTCGAGCAAAGAGATGAAGACGAAAGTAAATTATTCCGTATCTTGGATCAGTTTGCGGAGAAGCCAGAACTCTTAAATGAAATGTCTATCAGATCATTAGAATGTTCTCATGTAGAAGCATCTACTGAAACTGCTAGTTTCTTTTTCGAAAATACCAAATAATGGAAAGCGGGTCTGTCCAACAAAGATTAGGATTTTCTAAACCTTTTTTCCTGGGGATCGGCGGTTCCGGTATGTCCAGCTTGGCGCATATCTTGGCAGATGCTGGTTTCGAAGTTTCAGGTTATGACGGTAAAAAAAGTCAGGTTACTGAAAACTTAGAGAAGAAGGGTGTGGAAATATTCTCTAAACTTTCCGATCTCGGGGAGAATATTGAATACGACGCAGCTATTTATTCTTCTGCCATTCGTTTGGATTCACATCCTATTGCGATGTTCTTTAAACAAAAAGGAATTCGATTTTTTCATAGATCAGAAGTTTTACATCTTTGTTTCGAGCACCTGACTTGTATTGCAGTAGGTGGCTCTCATGGAAAAACTACAACCACTGCGATGACTTCTCATATACTCAATGATCTGGGATATTCTCCTTCTGTAATGGTAGGAGGTGATGTTTCCTTTTTGAATGGAGTAGGGGGAAGGTTTTCTTCCGGTAAGATTGGAGTTTTTGAATCGGACGAATCTGATGGAACATTCTTAAATCATAAAGCACAAGTTCGTATTCTCACAAATATAGATGAGGACCATCTGGACTTCTATCATTCTCGAGAAAAACTATTAGAGGCATTTTCTAAATTTATTTCTGCGGGAACTCAAACAGTGGTTTTGGATCTGGACGATCCTGGGATCTCGGATTGTTTAGATCTAATCCAAGATAAATCTAAAATTTTGGGATTCACTTCTTCTTCTGAAACGGACACTAAGTCTAATGGATTTAAAAATTTAGTACATTATAAAATAGAAAATAAGAAACTGAACTTCTTTTTAGATGGAAAAAAATTTGAAATTAGTTCCAGATTTCCCGGAAAACATTATCTTACGAATTCACTTGCGGGAGTTCTTGCGGCTTGTTCTTTAGGAGCAGATCCTGAAAAGGCAGCTAAGTCCGTTTCAGGTTATGCAGGAGTCAAACGTAGATTAGAATATATCGGCAATAAGAATGGCGTAGATATTTATGACGATTACGGCCATCATCCCACTGAGGTCCAGGCTGTTCTTTCTTCTATTCAAGAACTTTCTGGGGGAAGAGGGAAGCCGGTAATCTTATTCCAGCCTCATAGATATACCCGGACCAAAAACTTATACCAAGACTTCGCTAAAAGTTTGGACCAGGTAGAAACAGTCCTACTTCTTCCTATATACTCAGCAGGAGAAGATCCGATCTCGGGAGTTTCTTCTGAACTGATCGCAGACAAGATGAGAATCAGACCCAAAATCCTATCTGGAAATCTTGGATCAGACCTTTCTATTTTGAAAGAAGTGCTGAAACCTGGAGATGTATTCGTAAGTTTAGGAGCAGGGAATGTTCGGGACTGGGGCTTGGAACTTCTGAGGTCTTAAGTTCTATTTAGAATTTTTAGTATAGTTGTACTAAATCGCAAAGAATGATACATCATAAAAAGTATTGGACGAATCCCGAAAATCCCGCATTTTGACAAGTGGTAGAATGAAGTTAGTAATCAATATCCCTTGCTATAACGAGGAAAAAACTCTTTCTACGGTGCTCGCTGAGATCCCCAAAAAGATCCAAGGCATCAAGACGATAGAAGTTCAGGTTGTGGACGATGGTTCCACAGATCGTACCTCCGAGATCGCAGCTGAATATGGCTGTAAAATTATTTCTCACAAAAAGAATTTAGGATTAGGCAGAGCATTCAAGTCCGGAGTAGAAGCTGCTTTGGAAAGTGGAGCTGATATTTTCGTAAACACTGATGCGGATAACCAGTATCCTTCTTCTTATATTCCTGATCTAATTACACCAGTTATGAATGGTAAGGTGGATATAGTTATCGGAAATAGAGTTCCTTGGAAGGTGGAACATTTTTCTCCTTTAAAGAAAACTCTACAATGGTTCGGAAATTTGGTAGTTCGAAATTTGATCGGCACTAATATTCCTGATACGGTTTCTGGATTTAGAGCTTATTCCAGAGAAAGTCTTTTAAGACTACATGTTACTACTAAGTTCTCTTATGTTTTAGATACGATTGTGCAAGCGGTCAAAATGGATCTTGCTGTTTCTTCCATTCCGATCCCAACGAATCCTCCTACTAGAAAGTCCAGACTGTTTAAGAATATTTTCCAGCATATGTGGAAGTCAGGTAATTCTTTAGTTAAATTACTGATTGTTTATAGACCATTTCAATTTTTTGGAGTTTTGGCAGTCACTACTTTTGTTCCTGCGTTAGCGATTGCGGTTCGGTTTCTGATCTTTTTCTTCTTAGGGATTGGCAAAGGTCATGTGCAGTCTTTGTTATTCGCTGTAGTACTGGTAATCATCTCTGGATTGTTTTTAGTTTCAGGAATTCTGGCGTTTCTAATCGGTATGAATCGAAAATTGAACGAAGAAATTTTATACTATGAGAAGAAGAGAACCTTTGGTCCTTCTACTCACTCTAAAACTTCAAAAGCAAAAAATTAAATATATTCTTCGAATAATTTAAAATAGGTCTTTTGGGATGAATAAGAAAAAAGTAATTCTAGATAAGCCTAAGATCGCCTTATTAGGCCCAATACCTCCCTTCCGAGGAGGTATATCCCAATATACATTTGAACTTCAAAAAGTTTTAGAAAATAGATCTAATTTACTTACTATTTCATTTCATAGGCAATACCCAGGCTTTTTGTATCCGGGAAAAACGGATTTAGATCCTTTTTATAAAGGCCAAAAGTTGGAAAATGTATCCTATACAATCGATGCGTTAGACCCCTTTTCGTTAGTAAAAGTCGCTGATTCCGTATTGAAGAGTGGATGTGAATTGGCGATACTCTCTTGGTGGACTTTGTTTTGGGCCCCAGGTTTTGCTTTTATTTCCTCTCGTTTGAGAAGAAGTGGGATCAAGACTGTATTTTTGTGCCATAATTTATTTGATCATGATTCTGGTTTTTTAAAAAAGTTCATTACGAAAATATTAATTAGAAATGCGGATGGATATTTAGTACATAGCTCCGAGCAAAAAGAAATATTAAGCTCTATTTTTCCGGATAAAATTATATTACAAAATCCTCATCCTATTTATGAACAATTTCCTGCCCCAAAAGGAATTCTCAAACCTCGAGGAAAACTGGAACTTCTTTTTTTTGGATTTATTCGTCCTTACAAAGGACTGGATCTTTTATTAGAGGCCCTGGCAAAGTTAAACGATCCCGAAATTTATCTAACTGTAGTAGGGGAATCTTGGAAGGATCCAGAAGAATTGATCTCATTTTCTAAAAAATTGGGGCTGAATAACGTTGAATTTCATCTGGAGTATACTGACGAAAGTTCTGTATCAGAATTTTTCTATCGTGCGGATTTAGTTGTTCTGCCGTATCGTTCTGCAACTGGGAGCGGGGTTGCGACAATTGCGTATCATTATGAAAAACCAATATTGGCTACAAGAGTCGGAGGTTTTCTGGATACCATCATTGATGGAGAAACTGGATTTTTAATCGAGCCAGGTAGTTCAGATATTATTGCAGAAAAGATTAGACCTCTTTCCAGAAAATCTTTGGGAAAAATGAAGTCTTCGATCCGAAATTTTAAAAGAAATTTTACCTGGGAAAGTATGGTTTCAAAAATTATAGAATTCCATTCTATATTTAATAAAAGAAGTTAATTGCTCTGAGTTTAATCAATTTACGGAGATAAAATGAAAAGTTCAAAGCCGAAACAAAAAACATTAAAAAAGGAAGAATTTAAAAATTCTAATGTTCTTCTGATCGGCACTTATTCCTCCGAAAATAAAGGTGACGCTGCCATGGAATTAAGTGTGGCGAATAAAGTAAAAAATGAACTCGGAGCCACAGTTAAGATCTCTTCTCCTTTTCCGCATATCGACAGATCATTTTATTCAGATTTCGAAGTGGTCTTTTCTCAAAGGAGAAAATTGATCCGTGCAAGCATTCAATTATTTCTGGCGTTTATTTATTCTCTCTTACCTAAATCCGCACAGAGCAAATTTGATTTTCTAATCCTTTCCGACGAAGGAAAAGCGATCTTGAGTTCAGACTTAGTTATTGATTTGAGTGGGGATATGTTAACTGAGGATTACGGGCCTCATGTAGCGTATTCTCATTTTATTCCAATCTTAATGTCTATCTTTCTTGGGAAAAAGGTTTTTCTCTGTGCTCAATCGATTGGCCCATTTAAGCTCACTACTTTTCTCGCTAAATATATTTTTACAAAAGTTTCCCAGATAACGGTTAGAGAATCTATATCTTACGACTATATGAAACGTTTTAAACTTTCAGAAGTTATTTTAGCCAAAACTGCTGATGTTGCTTTTTTATTAGAACCTTCTGATTCTAAACGAGCACAAGAAATTCTAAAAGAAGAAGGTTTAGTTCTGCCTAAAAACCGTGTTGTGCTTGGAATTTCTGTAAGCGACATCATTCAGAGAAAATATAATTCCAGATCGGATCAGAAAGGAAAATTCGAAGATGAATTTGCTGCAATGTTGGATCGATTGATTGAAACGGATAATTATTTTATCGTTTTCGTAAGTCATGTAACAGGTCCTTCTGAAACTAAAGACGACAGAAATCTTTCTAAAAGAGTTTTCTCTAAAATGAAAAACGGGAAGTTCGGGTTCGTATTATCCGGGAACCATAGGCCAGAAGAAATTAAACAAATCATCTCTCAATTTAATCTATTTGTTGGAGCAAGAATGCATGCAAATATCGGAGCTCTTTCTGTTGGAACTCCTATCATTGCTATTTCTTATAGCCATAAAACTCCGGGGATTATGAAAGAATTTGGATTAGGTGATTGGGTCCATCCGATTGAAACTTTAAATATGGATGAATTGTACCAATCTATACTTACAATGTATAAAAAAAAGAAAACGATCTCTTCTCAGATAACCAAATCCAATGAAAGAATTAAATCGATTTCAGGAGAGAATATCCTAAAGATCAAAGAACTTCTTTCCAAGACTTATTGATAAAGATTTTAGGTCCTTCTTTGAAAAATGCTCGACCTAGGATTGAATTGAATGCTTGGATAAGTAGAAAAACGAAATATTTCCGATCCCAGACATTATAAATAGAATCTGATCGGAACGAGGGGTTTCATGGAATATTTATGCGGATGTTTATACAAAAATTCCGTAAAGAAGGATAGAAACATCTCTACAAGAGATAGATTATCCAATTATCATCGTGAGTCCCCTAAGGCCCTTCTAGATAAACCTCAAATCGAATTATTCTCTTCGGCTAACGGATCCAAATTTCTCTCAGGACAATATTCGGAATCCGAAGTGTATGTTTTCTTTCTTGGGCCGATTAATGGAATTTGGAAAGATTCCTATACTGGATTTGATCTGGAAACGCCAAACGTTTCTGCCAAATACGTTTTAGATTTTTACCTGAAGAATGGGGTCGCAGATCTAGGAAAATTAATAGGGCAATTTAGTTTAGCAATCATTGATAATCGAAATGAAACAAAAGTTTTCTTATTAGGTGATTCTACTGGAATGAGATCTTGGTTCGTTTCCGATGAAGGGGATCGATTTCTATTTGGCACTCATTTAAGTTCAGTTGCTGTCATCAGCCAAGCTGCTAAGATAAATCAAACGTACGAAGATTTCTTTTTGACTTATGGATTTATTCCTTTTTCCAAAACAGTCTTCGAGGGTGTTGAGGTTGTTCCTACAGGAATGTTTTTAGAAACAGGCATCGAGGACGGAGGCAAAAATTATTCATATAAACTTTTAACAAAGCCAGAACAAATAGCAGAGAACTTAGACAGTTTATCTTTAGATGAAATGGTAGATAAGTTAGACGAAGTCTTCTTATCTTCTCTTGCCTCTCAAGTCCCATCCGGGCAAAAGAATGTGGCTGTATTATTAGGGGGTTTTGATTCAGCATTGGTTGCTTCTGGCCTTGCTCGATTAGGGAAACAAGTTCATACTTATAGTTTCTTTTACGAAGACGAAAGTTTTAACCAGCCTCATACAGATACACTTGCTAAGTTTTTGGGAAACAAACATAGCTGGATCAAAGTAGACGAAAAGGTAATTTTAGAAGGACTAAATCATTTTTCTGAAAACTTCAATTACCCTACTAACTGGCTGAATTATTTAGTTCAAACAAACCATCTTGGAAAGAAGATCAAGGAAGATGGAAACGATTTCGTTTATACTGGGGACGGTTGTGATGTCGCATTCATGGGCTATCCGAGAACACATTTTGTTGCACATTGGGTTAAGTCTATTAACCGTTTGATCCCTAAATTCCTAATTGGATCAGTAATCGGATTGATTGAGGCATTTAGGATCGAATTATTAACCGGTAGACCAAGCCGAGTTTTGGTTGGATTACTTAGAAATTCCATGTTTAGATCCGATTTGCGAGGGTTTATTAATTTTCGGATTTTCGATGAGTCTTCTGTAAGACTGTTAAGAAAGAAGAAATTTGTACCAACTCAAACGAATGAGATGATCTTAACGAAACTATTGCAAACGGGAGCAAATCTTTCCATTGATAGAAAAGCATATTTAGGAAAGGCTTTGCAGTCTCCTAATAAAGCTAAAATTATTGGAACGTCCGACACGAATGGTTTGGTGATACAGGGGCCTTATCTACATCCAATCCTGAAAAATTTTGCAATGAGAATTCCTGATTCAATGCTTAGGCCAAAAGGGAATACTAAAAATTCTACAATAGGTAAATACGTTCTTTCTTTAATGGCTGAAACAAAAAAATATCTTCCTGAAGAGATCATATACCAAAGGA
Organism: Leptospira koniambonensis; assembly: GCF_004769555.1. Lineage (NCBI taxonomy): Bacteria > Pseudomonadati > Spirochaetota > Leptospiria > Leptospirales > Leptospiraceae > Leptospira > Leptospira koniambonensis. The sequence continues at coordinate 1,651,556 of NZ_RQFY01000004.1, forward strand.
AAGTAGCTGCGGTAGACGCGCCTGTGGACACTTGGTATAAGAAATATTTAAAGAAGGATATCTCTAAATTGATCCTTGATAATTGTCCTTTTGAGGTGAATGAGAAATATCTAAATAATCTTTTCCAACAAAAATCTATCGAAGAATTATATCGTAATAAAGTTTCTTCAGACACAATCACTACACATGAACTTTCTCTCCTTGCTACGTATTCTTCCTTTGCAAAGTTTGGGAAAGAAGTTTGAATTTAATTTTGAAACTAAAAGTGGATGAATATATAGTTTTAGAGATCCGTATCCGAAATATCCACTTTTCAAAAACAATTGTTCTTTAGATGAACCTTAAACATATAAAAAGTTATTTATTTTTCTTTCTTCGAATATTATTCGCGATCGCGTTAGGCAGTTACGTCTTCTTAACCGTGGATTTTGCATCTGTTTGGGATGCACTTTTACAATTCAGTATTCCACTATTTCTGGTCTCTTTTTGTTTAAGTACGATTTGTTCTATAGTGATCCCTGCGATGACTACAAATCGTGCATTAAGAGTAAGTGGTATTGATATTTCACTTTGGGAATCCATAAAGATAAATTTCTCTATGCGACTTTATGTTATGATACTTCCCCAAGTGCTTAGCTCAGGTATCCGTTGGTTTCGATATAGGGGGCCTGAAAAAGGAAAGGGGTGGGAAGCCGCATCTATTATCTTTTTCGAAAAAATAGTTCAGCTATTCTTTATTACGTTTAGCACCTTGGTGTTTTTTCTGATCAAAATTAATACCATCCCGGAAGTTTTAAAAGATTCTATTCCATTAATTGGTTTGTTTACATTCGCATTTTTTGCATTGATAGTATTATTTCTATCCCCATATGTTTTTGGTTTGTTTGGGTTTATATTCAAATTCGTTCGAAATCATTTTCCACATTTTATAGCAAGTAGAGTTGATAAGATCGAAGAAGCCATCCAAGTATATCATAAATTAGGAAAACGTTCTGTAGCATTAATGTTTTTCGGATATTTGTCTGCACATTTGATCTTTATACTTAGCTCGTATGTGTTAGGAATTGGTCTTGGTATCGAAATGGATTATATCGATATGGGTTGGGTGCGATCGATCGTCTTAACATTGAGTGCTTTGCCGATTACTGTCGGAGGTTTAGGGGTCCGCGAATTAGGGCATATTTATCTCATGGGCTATTTGGGCGTTGATAAATCTACCGCGGTCACTTTTTCGCTCTTGATATTTGCGATACAAATTTTAATCGCATTGCTTGGAGCTTGCTTTGAAATTTGGAGATTTTTATTAAAGTCGAAGAAAGGTTTTGCAAAGTAAAAGAGTTTACCGGGTCTTATGTATAATTTTTCGAATAACGAATTGATTGTTTTGGCAATTAAAGCCGGCTTGGAAACAGCTGCTCTTATATTTGTTCTCTGGCTTTTATTCTTTAAATTTAGAATTTTAGAATATTTTCAAGTATTAGATCGTATTAAGGTCTTTTGGTTTTTGACATTCGTCCTTCTTTGGACAACAGTGCAAGTTTTAGATAGATGGCAGTATTTTTTTCCTCAAAAAGTTAGCTTCTATCCTCTCGCTCGTTTTGCAATGTTTCAGTTGGGAAAAAAGAGGGAAGTCAGAGAAAGTTACATTTGGACTGTTGAACTTGAAAATGGAGAAGAGAAAGACTTTAATCCAGTATCTTCCTTTTCTGCGATCGGTCAGCCTTCTTTAAGTACTAGACTGGAATTATTAAGAGAGGAGTTAGATTCGGAAAATAATTCAAAGAAAGAACATGGAAAAAAAGAAGCTCAGCTTTGGGCAAATTCAGTAAGAAATTATTACCATGGTAAATATGCAAAAAAAGTAAATTCGGTCGTATTCTATAAAACTGCTTCTCCGGATGGAATTAGTATTTTAAGGACCGAACTTTATGCAGTGGAGTTTTAAATGAAAAAGATCCTTTTGCATGATGATGCTGATTCTAAAACTTTGGGTTTCGCACGTATTTTTGTTTTTACGATCGTATTTTTGCATGTATTCTTTGATCGAACTTTGGCATTATCCTATCTCGATCCTGGCCTTTTTTTTCCCCAAGGAATATTCAAATTCATTCCCTCTGATTATTGGATCGGGATTAACTCAGCTGGGTTTTTATTGACCTTTAAAATCCTTTTATTAACTTTTTTGACCGGTTCGATATTTGGAGCAAATAAACTTTCTCTCCACGCTTCTTATTTGGGATTCGCAATCTTTTTAGGTATTGAGAAGGGATTTGGCGGACATGTGGATCATAGGGAACTTTTTTTAGTTTATATTATGTTTTCCTTATCTTTGACTCCTTGTTTGGATTCATTGAGCCTCCAAAAGCCGGATTTACAAAATGAGAAAACTCCTCAAGTCTATAAGGCTTCGATATTACTTATTCTTTTGGTCCCAATTTTAGAATATGTGTATATAGGCGTTGCAAGATTATTTATAGGTTTTCCAGAAGTATTCCATCCGGAAATAATGAAAGGTTGGATACTACATGGGATGATCCGTCCTACTAGATTTCCTTCTACAGGGATTGGTGCTTATTATCTTTCTCAAAGCTGGTTGAATTGGACATTGTATTTTATTTTGGCATTTTCCACTGTTTTGGAACTTCTGGCGTTGCTATTTCCTTTTCTGAAAAAATGGCCGAAACGTTTGCTAATCTTTTCTCTCATTGGATTTCATATTAGTATTTTCTTAATAATGAATATTATCTTTATTGAGAATATTACGATCCTTCTATTATTTTTTAATTATACTCCACTCTTAAATAGAATCCTAAAACCGTTTCAGGCAGAAGGGCAGGTGTTTTATGATAAGAATTGTGCTATTTCAAATTCACTAGTGAAATCGATCGTTTCTTCTGGCGGAGCCGCGAATTTGAGTTTTAATTACTTAGATACTTTTCCAAAGGCCGAAATTGGCAAAGTGTCGGACTCATTTATTGTCTTTCAGGATAAAGGAACGGGAAAACAATACTTTCGATCTGATGCTCTTTTAAGGACTTTAGCAGCGTCTGGTTCTACTTATTCTTTCTTTTGGATTTTTATATTGATCCCAAAATTCTTTAGGGATTTGGGGTATTGGGTCTTTTCTAAATATAGATATTCGATCTTTGGGAAGACAAATTGAAGTGATCTCTTGTCAACTTTAGCTAAGTTGAAATTGTGATTAAATGATTGCGCATTGTCTTACAAAAGTGAGAATGCCTTAACTCCCCTTTAAACTCACTTTTACAAGAGCCTTAAAATAAAATCATGAAACATAACGACGCAGTGACTTATCGTCCGGATATCGACGGTTTAAGAGCGATCGCAGTCCTTTCCGTAGTTCTATTCCACGCCTTCCCAACTGTGATACAGGGTGGATTTGTAGGTGTTGACGTTTTTTTTGTAATCTCCGGATACCTGATCTCAAGTATCCTTTTTAAAAATCTCCAAAAAGGTACATTCCATTTTTTTGATTTTTATTCACGAAGAATACGAAGGATCTTTCCCGCGTTACTAGTGGTTTTAACCTTCTGTCTGACTTTAGGGTATTTTGTATTATTGGGAGAAGAGTATAAACAATTAGGAAGACACACCTTCGCAGGAAGTTTCTTTTTTTCTAATATAGCTCTTTTAGATGAATTATCGGATTATTTTAACGTAGCAGCTGAATTAAAACCCTTATTACATTTATGGTCCTTAGGTATTGAGGAGCAGTTTTATATAGTCTGGCCTCTGGCTCTATATGTGGCTTGGCGTTTTAGATTTAATTTGTTCTTCATGACTATAGTCTGTGCAGGAATTTCCTTAATCTGGAATTTGTCCGAATATAAGAAAAATCCAATATATACTTTCTATTTACCTTATACTCGTGTTTGGGAATTATTATTTGGAGCTACTCTCGCCTGGACACAATTATATAAAACCGGATCAATTAAAGATTTTTTTCCTGCTTCTTTTGGGAAGTTTGAGTTTTTAAATAAACCATTATCTTTTTCTAAATGGAATGATCCTAAGATAAACAATATACGCTCTATTTTAGGTATTATGTTTATAGTATTGCCTGCTTTACTCTATGGCAAGGATACACCTTTTCCTGGTTTTGCAGCGATACTGCCGGTGCTCGGAGCAGTCTTAATTATTTCATCCGGCCCTGAAGCGATCGTTAATAAAAGAATTTTGGCGACTAAGCCAATGGTATTTGTAGGACTAATTAGTTTTCCTTTATATTTATGGCATTGGCCTTTATTATCTTTCACTGCGATTTTGGAATCAGGGGCTCCTGCGCTTCATTGGAGAATAATTGCAGTATTTCTTTCTTTCCTGTTCTCTTTCTTAACTTGGCATTATGTAGAAAAGAATTTACGTTTTCGTGAGAGCACTTGGATACTCGCCTCATTGTCTGGATTACTGATTTTCGCGGCTTTATTTGGTCAGACCATTTATAAAAAAGACGGATGGTCCTATCGTGTTTCTAAATACAGCGAGAACGCGAAAATTTTTGAAGGTTGGATGATCTCCGACCAAAAATGTACGGATAAATTTAAATCGGAATACGGATCAAACTTAGTATATTGTCTTGTTGGTGATCTGAATAAGCAGCCCGATGCAGTTTTGATTGGAGACAGTCATGCTAACGCTTTAGCTTACGGGCTTATCCAAAAATTTTCTAATCAAGGTTCGAATTTATTACATATGGGATTAGGGGGCTGCCCTCCATTTTTTGGAATAGAAGCAGATCCTAAGCGACCTTGCGAGAGAGAGAATAACACATTAGAGTTATTGGAAAAAAATCCTAAGATCACTAAGATCATATTGAATAGCCGAGGTCCTAGATACTTAACCGGTCATGGTTACGGAAATCTGGAGGCGAATGCAGTTGGCGCGGCAAAATATCGTTTAAGGCCTGATATAACAGATCCTAATCTAGCTTTTCGTGAAGCAATGCGCGATACATTGAGAAGGTTGACCGTTGCAGGAAAAGAAATCGTTTTTGTGACTGACGTCCCTGAAATAGGATTTGATCCTAAACGTTGTGTTTCTTTGAGACCTTTCCGGCTCGAATTCGAAGATCCTGAAAAAGTCTGTAAGATAGACCGGAAAGATTTTAATGAAAGAACTTTAGAATATCATGAATTAGTAAATTCAGTTTTAAAAGAATTTCCTAAGGTGAAACTATGGGAGACTTGGAAAAATTTTTGCGACGATCAATATTGTTATGCAATTAAAGATGGGAAATTGTTGTACAGAGATAGTAATCACATTTCTCTTCAGGGCTCTTATTGGTTAGGAGATAAATACGATCCGAAATAAGGATCGTAAATTTCCGGATAATGGCTTAGGCTAAACGCCTAAGCTAATTTTCCAATCTCTAAAAAGCCTTTTCGGGCTTTTCTCCCACATAATTCCAATGCCCCATTTTACGGTCTTGCCTTGGATCTGATTTACCATAAAGGTGCAAAGTATATCTTTCATCTGCAAGATACTTTGCCCAAAGATCAGAATCAGGAAGATAATCCTGTCCCAATATATTTTTCATGGAAGAAGTTTGGGAAGAAATTTCTGCAGGGAGTGGAAGTCCGGTAAGACATCTTAATTGCAGCTGGAATTGAGAAATACTTGCACCGTTTTGAGAAAAATGTCCTGAGTTATGCGGTCTTGGAGCAAATTCATTTAGAACGATCTTATCACCTTTGATAAAAAATTCTAATCCGAATACTCCAACATAATCGATCCCTTCTGCTAGGATTTTAGCTGATTCTACCATTTGTTTTTTGATAGAGTCAGAAAAATTTCCAGGGTGAATAGTTAGATCTAAGATATGATTTTTATGAATATTTTCAGAAGGAGAAAAACAAAGTATATTTCCTTTTTGATCTCGAGCTAAGATCACAGAACCTTCTTTATCGAATTCATACCATTCTTCTAAGATCAGATCAAGCGGCTCTTGTCCTAGTGAACCAACCCATGCTCTAAATTCTTCTTTGGTTTTAAATTTGGTTTGTCCTTTTCCATCATAACCAAAGGAAGAAGTTTTTAGAACCGCAGGGAACTTGGAAGTCTCAGCTGCTTTTGTTGCTTCTGCCTTATTTGTGATCGGATAAAAAGGTACAGTAGGAAGTCCCAATTTAGAAAATAATGTTTTTTCTCGGATCCTATGTTGTGCGATCCGAATACATTCCGTACTTGGGAAAACTGGAAGAGAATTTTTTTTAGAATATTCTGAGATGAAGTTCAGTTCTGCGCCAGGTATATTCTCGAATTCGAATGTAAGCGCATCTATTGATTTCAAAAATGTTTGAAGTGAATTTTCGTCCTCATAAGGAGCAACTGTTTCAGAAGCTCCTACTAAGGATGCAGGACTATTTCTTTCTGGAGAATAAACGGATACAAGATAACCCATTCGGATCGCTTCTTGGGCGAACATTCTTCCAAGTTGCCCTGATCCCATCACTCCAAGCCTTGCAGGAGGAACTAGAATTTTTGTCATATTAGGTCTTTGTTTTTGGACAATGCTTCTTCTCTAATATCGTTTCTGTATTGTTCCAATTTTTGTGATAATGTTTCGTCTTGCAGGGACAATATTCTTGCAGCAAGTAGTCCTGCGTTTTTTGCTCCTGCAGTTCCGATAGCAAGTGTTCCTACCGGAACTCCACCTGGCATCTGTACTATGGATAACAAACTGTCCATTCCGGACAGCGCCTTACTTTGAACAGGCACTCCTAATACGGGTAGAGTAGTGAGAGATGCTACCATTCCAGGAAGATGAGCCGCTCCACCTGCGCCTGCGATGATGATCTCAAAACCTTTGGATCTCGCAGATTTGGAAAATTCAAATAATAGTTCTGGAGAACGATGTGCGGATACGATTTCAGTATGACTTTCAATCCCGAATTGTTTCAGGATGGAGACCGCTTCTTTCATGGTTTCCCAATCGGAACTGCTTCCCATTATAATAGCTACTTTCGTTTTCACACTTGCAAATTCCTTTAATATCGATCCACCGGCAAGCCCGAAAACACTTTGGGGCACCTTGGTTCATGAATTTAATTCTTCTACGGCTCTTTCTAATTTCATTCCTCTGGAAGCTTTTGCTAATAGATAAGAGCCGAAAGGGACTTCTTTACGAATTGTATCTACTAAGTTTTTGAGTCCTTCTTCGTTGCCCGGAAAGGAGAAGGATAGAAGTCCCTGACTCGCTTTTTTCCGAAAACTCTTTAACGCATGAGAAGATTCTGTTCCGAATAGAAAGAGTCCTTTGCAATTTTTTAAACCTGCTGCAAAACTTCCTATCTCAGTATGGAACTTACGGGAATAATTTCCTACTTCTTTCATGTCTCCTAGTACTGCGTAAAATCCTTCTTCGCCAGAGATCTGTGAACATGCTTCCAAAGAAGATAACATGGATTCTCTATTTGCGTTATAGGTATCATTTAGGATTTTATAATTTCCTACTTGGAAATCCAATCGTTTGTCGCCGGATCTAAAATTTTTGATCCCGTTTTGTATCCATTCTGTAGGAGTTCCCATATCTTCCAAAACGGAAACACATAGCGCTAGATTTTCTAATAACTTGATCCCAGGGAGACTCCAATCCAGAGTAGAATTTAAAAAGGAAATTTTAAATCCTTCTCGGTTTGTTTCTAAAATTTCTATTCTTCTTTTGAGCGGAACCGATTTGAATTTGATACCATAACGTAGACATCTTCGTTTTAGAAAATTCTTATATTCTCCAGTTTCAGGATAGAATAAAACTCCACCTTTATACATTCCTTCCAAAACTTCTGCTTTTGCTTTTGCGATCCCTTTTCTGGAGCCTAATAATTCTATATGTGCTGTTCCGATCGTAGTAATGAGTGAATAATCAGGTTTTGCCATTTTGGTAAGCCTGGAAATTTCTCCAGCATGGTTCATTCCCATCTCACATACTACATATCTTGTCTTGGAGTTGATCCCAAATAATGTGAATGGAACGCCGATCTCATTATTATAGTTTTTTTCTGTGACCAGTAAACCTTCTCCCAATGGCGAAAGACAAGAGGATAAGATCTCTTTTGTAGTGGTCTTTCCACTGGATCCAGTGACTGCAATCAAGATCGGATTAAATCTGGATCTATGGAATGTAGCAAGTTTTCCGAGCGCGAGTAATGTATCTTTGACTTGGATCGCTTTTGATCTTTGTTCTGACGTGAGACTTTCTAAGATTGGATGATCCTTCTCGCATAAAAAATAAGAGGCTCCCTTTTCTAAAGCATCTAATATAAATTCGTGTCCGTCCCTGTTTCCTCTTAGAGGTACGAATAAGGTTCCAGGTTCCACCATTCCGGATGCGGTGCTAATACTTTCGATCTCCGATTCTTTTTGGAAGGAGAAGTCGGAGACACTTTCTAGTATCCTTCTTACTGTTTCCGGATCGTATTGGAATGGGGCTTTCATCAGACCCAATATCTTCCTACCTAAAATACTCGCAGTCTATTTTTAAAAATTCCTCTTGCAAGCTCTCGGTTCTAGTTTTCAAGTATGCGGGATGCGAAAAACCAAGGTTGTATTAATCGGTTTGGGAAGGATCGCTTCTTCCTTGGAAAAAGATCCGTATCGGTCCAAACCTTGCACTCATTCCGGGGTCCTATTCTCCTCTTGGGGTAAAAAGAATTTTGAGTTAGTGGGAGGAGTGGATCCTAATCCGGATAAAAGGGAGAAGTTTTGTAAGCAGTGGAAACTTTCCGAACACGTTACCTTCGCAGGTCCTGATCATTTTCCTTTTAAATATAAACCTGATCTTGCAATTATCTCAAGTCCTTCTGAATCTCATTATAGAAATGCGATCGAATGGATCGAAAAGGGTGTTAAAAATTTTCTGATCGAAAAACCGGTTTGTGAAACTTTCTTACAAGCCAAGGACCTGGAAAAAATTTCCCGCAAGAAAGGGATACGTATATGGATCAATCACGAGAGAAGATACCATCCCAAATATGCATGGGCCAAAGAGGTTTTGGACTCTCAAAAATATGGACCAATTCGTACGATCCGCGCTTCTGTTTTGACTTCTGCCTTGGCCCCTGGCCGGGCATTCCAAGGAAGAACAGGGCCATTATTCCATGATGGAACTCATGCAGTTGATTTGATTTATTGGTTTTTGGGGAAACCGGATAGGATCCGATCTTCTTTGACTAGACGTAAGGGTATCCCCATCGAGGATAGGGCTCTCGCATTCTTGGAATATAAGTCTGGGCAAGCGGTGTTCTTGGAAGCTGGGGGTGCTCGAAAGTATTTCCAATTCGAGATGGATATTATGACCGAGGAGGCCCGTATCCTTCTCTCCAATGATGGTATGAGACTTTTCGTTTCCAAACCTTCTAAAAAATACAAGGGATTTAATAGTTTGACGGAAGTCTCATTTCCCGAAAAATCAATCCTCGGATCGAACCCGTTTATGAATCTTTACGCGGAGATACGTAATGTTCTTACGGGGAAATCAGAAAGAATGACCGGTGATATCGGAGAAAATTTAGGCATCATGGAACTTTTACATAAGATCAAAACCGGCGCCGAAATCAGAACGGTTTCCGAAATTTAAACCTATGCCTCCAAGCTCCCAATCTACAAATTCAAATCAATTGCCTTCTTATTCCGCGAGAGGAAGATACTATCGTGGCAGCTTTTTTCTTTGGAAAAAAATATTCGGTCTATTCTGGTATTATAAATTTGTAAGATTATTTCTTTCTTCCAAATCAAGAGAAGAAAGAGAATTAGAATTTTATAAATCGTTGGGCTTAGAGTGCAGAGACTTCTTCCTAAAAATGGGGGGAGTGTATGTAAAACTTGGCCAATATTTCGCATCACTATCTCATCTATTTCCTGAAAGTTTTACTGAACCGTTGCAGGACTTACAAGATAGAGTTCCTCCTCATCTTTTTTCTGAAATTAAGGAAAGGTTCAAAAAAGAATTCGGAAAAGAAATCGCACAAGTTTTCCCTGATATTTCGGAAGCACCTTTGGCTTCCGCATCCATTGCACAAGTTCATTCTGCCACCTTTAAGGGGGAGAAAGTAGCGGTTAAAATTTTATACCCGGGCATCGAAGAGATAATCGAAAAAGATCTGAAAGCAGTTCGTAAATTCCTGAAAAGGATTAATCGATTCTTAGTTACTTTCGATTTCAAAATAGTTCATAAGGAAATTGCAAAATTAGTAGGAAGAGAAACAGATCTTCGTTTAGAAGCTGAGTCCATGGACCGTATGGCCAGATATTTTGCAGAAGAGCCTGATTATGTTTTTCCCAAACTTGTTCCTGAGTGGAGTGGCAAAAGTGTTTTGACTGCTCAATTTATAGAAGGGAAGCGGATCACTCAAGCCGGCATATTAAAAAAAGGACAAGCAAAGTCTAGGCCAGTAGATCTTTTGATCAGAGCTTATATTCTTATGATTTTTGAATATAGGTTTTATCATGCAGATCCTCATCCAGGAAATATGATCTATACTCCGGATGAAAAACTATGTTTTATAGATTTCGGAGCAGTGGGGGAGATCCCTCCTAGCCAAGCTGTCGCTCTTAGAAAGATAATCTTATGTGCAATGACAAAGGATTATCCTGCGCTTGTTGAGGCTCTCGATGAGCTAGGACTTGTTTCTAAAAAAGCGGATAGAGAAAAGTTAGAAGAAGTAGTCCGTTATTCCATGGAAAAACTTTCTAAGTTCTTATCTGATACGGATTCATTTAAGAATATAAAGTTTGAACAGATCCACACACCGGAAGATCTGAAATTTTTAAAAGAGATCAATTCCAGTCTTCGTGGACTTCTTAGAATGATCCAATTGCCGACTGCTCTTGTTCCGTTAGAGAGAGTGCTTGGTCTACTGGTTGGAATTACTGCAAGTTTAGATCCATATCGAACCGTTTTAGATTATGGAGAAAAACCATTTAAGGGTCTTGTCTTCCAAGGAGAGAACCAATGGCAGAAGGTCCTGGTCCAGGAAGGTGGCATCTGGGGCCAGGCAGTTTCTCTTCCTGGAGAATTATTACAGGCGGTTAAAAATTTAAACCGAGGCAAACAGGCCTATAAACTTCCGGACCTAGAACAACATACTAAGAAGATGTATTCTTTAGGTCATCAGATCATCAGCACAACATTTATACTTTTTGGTATCCATTATGGAACCGATAGATTAGATAAAGGGATCGAAACTCAAGCAATGGTGGCTTACGGGGTATCCGTTTTCTTCGGAATCCTCCTTGCTCTATCCGTTATCAAAAATAAATTCAGCTCTAAAAGGAATCGTCAGTGAAATATTTCGAAAAGAAATTCTTAGAGGTATACCCGCCTATCTTCATCATCAGTGTGATTGTTGGAACAGTTATAGATCTGGTTACCAAATACATCGCAATACTATATCTAAGACCTCATAACCCTGTCGAATTGATGGGAGATTTTTTCCGTTTAACTCTGACTTTCAATACCGGTTTTGTGATGGGTCTCTTCCAGGGATTTCCAAGAACCTCTTTGTCCCTGACTGCAGTTGCTATCTTAGTTCTAATTGCATATCGTTGGAAAAATTCAGACCTAGGGCATCCTGCCGGTTGGGCGCTTGTAATGTCCGGAGCATTCGGAAATTTTATAGATAAGTTTTTTGTAAAAATTATTGGGATCGGAGCAGAGTTCGGATTCGTAGAAAATCGTTACGAAGGAAGATTTATCGGAGTGGTGGACTTTTTGGACTTCGATTGGCCGAACTGGCTTTTAATTGATAGATGGCCTGCATTCAACTTCGCAGATTCCTGCGTGAGTGTTGGATTGGTAATACTGATCCTGACCATGAAAATCGAAGAGGATAAGAAGTAGTTTTGAATTTTCTACAACTCCCCATCTGGAAAAAGATAATAAAGAAGAAGGGAACCTCTAACCCAGAGATCATACGTTTCCTTCGAGAGACTTCTGTATTCGGAAAACTAAAAAGAAGGACCTTGCACGAGATTGCAAGACTCGTCCACGTTAGGCAATATTCCGAAGGAGAGGAAATTTTCAGACAGGGAGAAGCCGGAGCAGGATTTTATATGATCTTTGACGGCAAGGTCGCAATCCGTTCTGTAAGAGAAGGAGTAGAATTGGATCTGGCCCATTTAGACCAACATTCATTTTTCGGAGAACTTTCCTTATTCTCCGAAGAAAGAAGGACGGCAACTGCGATTGCACAAGAACCTTCTACATTACTCGGGTTTTTTCAACCTGACTTAAAAGAAATTATAGAAACAAAACCTAAGATAGGGATTGAGATACTCTTAAGCCTTACTGGGGTTGTTGTAGAAAGACTTCAAAAAACCAATCAGCTATTGGAAAAAGCATATTATAAGGGCAAACAAAAAAATGCCTGATACGAAACCGCTTTCTACATACGTAATCCGATTTATATTTTTCTTTTTAGTCGGAGCGGCTATCGTATTCTTTGTAATTGGTCTGCAACTTCTTATAGTGCCGATCGCTCTTTCCTTAATTCTGTTCTATATATTTAACGGAACCATAAACTACTTCGAAACATTGGGAGTGCCCAGGATTGTTTCGGTAGCAATACTTATCTTCTTACTCTGCCTTCCTATCTATCTAATTGCGACAGAGGTTGCACCTCCGATCGTTTCTACTTTGCAGCCTATCATGAAGAGCTGGAAGCAAGATATAGATGATGCAAAATTTAAGTATTTGGTAGTTGGTTTCCAACTTAGATTTAATGATTATCCAGCTAGCTGGGAAGATACAATCCGTCCTGATGAATTGGTAAAACAAGCTGCGGAGTTTATTCACGCTCAGGTAAGCGGTTTAGTTTCTGTAATTCCTACATTGATAGGATATTTAGTGGTTACTCCATTATTTGCATTTTTGTTTTTGTTAAATGGAAATGGAGTGTATAAGAATATAGTAAGTCTTGTTCCGAATCGATATTTTGAAATGACCTTAATGGTAGCTTCAAAGATCAACGAACAGATTACGAATTATTTGAGAAGTTTGGTAATCCAAAGTGCGATCATCACCGTGATATCTATGATTGGATTCTATGTGATTGGTCTAAAGTTCTTTTATATCTTTGCTTTGTTCGCTGGGATCGCAAACTCCATTCCTTACTTAGGGCCGATCATTGGAATGGTCCCTCCATTATTCATGACTCTTACCCAAGGCGCTGGGATCTTTACTCCGAATTCGATCAACGACGGAATGGGAATGTATGAATTAATGGTAGCTATTCTTGTTGTGGTCTTGATCGCACAAGCAGTGGATAACTTTTTTGTTCAGCCAGTTATTATCTCGGATGCAGTTTCTTTACATCCGGTCATTGTAGTAGGCGCTGTTACTGTGGGAGGAAGTCTACTTGGTATAGCAGGAATGCTTGTTGCAGTTCCGCTAGCTGCGATCTTGAAGGTGACGATTGCTTCTCTTTATAGGTCTATGAAAGATCACAAGCTGCTTTGAATAAAGCAGCTTGATAACTTCTTCTTTTACTCTGCTCCAATTCCTAAATAAACCCTGACTTTTTCTGATTCGAATTTTGCAGCAGCATTTTCATCTGGAAACAGTTTAGAAAAAATGAATGCAGAAATAAACGCCAAAGACATGGAAACGATAGCAGGATTTTTTAAAGGGAAAATTGCCTGATCAAATTTAAAAACATCCACCCAAACAGTTGGGCTGAATATTATAAATAAGGTCGCTGAGACAGAACCGATCAGAATAGAGAATACTCCGCCCATTGTGCTGAAATTCCGCCATAGAATAGATAAGAATAATGCGGGGAAGTTCCCGCTAGCAGCAATTGCAAATGCAAGTCCCACCATAAAAGCTACGTTCTGGTCTTTAAATAAAATCCCCAAAAGAATGCTGACTATACTAAATACAACAGTTGCCTTTTTGGCAACTGAAACTTGTTCATCCTCTGTCGCTTTACCTTCTGTAAAAACATTGAAATAAAGATCATGAGAAATGGTAGAAGCAGCTGCCAATGTTAGGCCAGCAACCACTGCAAGAATAGTAGCAAATGCAACTGCTGCTATAAATCCTAAGAATGGTGTTCCACCAAGAAGTTCAGCTAAAAGTGCGGCTGCCATATTCCCACCCTTATCAATTCCTGCGATCTGTTCTCTTCCGATCAAAACCGCAGCGGCAAAACCTACAATTGGAATGATGATATAAAAATAACCTATAAATGTAGTAGCGTAAGCAACAGATTTTCTAGCTTCTTTTGCATCTGGCACAGTATAAAATCTCATTAGAATATGAGGTAAACCTAATAGACCGAACATCAAAGCAAGTCCCAGGGAAATAGAGTCGATAGGACTGGAAGCAAATCCTCCTGGTTCTAAGGCGGTTCTTCCGAATTTAGTTTCTACTGCGGAGAATAAATTCTCTAAGCTAAAACCGAATTGTGCCAAAGACAAAATCACAAGTAAGGTAACTCCAAAAAGTAGAAGGCAGGCTTTAATGATCTGCACCCAAGTAGTTGCGATCATTCCCCCAAATAGAACATAAAGAAGCATGACTCCGCCCACGATCACAACTGCCAACTCATAAGGGAGACCGAACATTAGGTTGATCAATTTTCCGGAGCCAACGATTTGAGCGATGGAGTAGGTGATTGTGACTAAAATTCCGCCGATAGAAGCAACGATCCGCATCGGTTTTTGTTTTAAACGAAAAGCTAATACATCCGCAAAAGTATATTTGCCTAAATTACGTAAAGGTTCCGCCAAAAGGAACATGAGTGCGGGCCAACCTACAAGCCAGCCAACCGCATATATGATCCCATCATAACCTTTTAAAGCTACCATTCCTGAAATTCCTAAGAAGGAGGCAGCAGACATGAAGTCGCCGGAAAGAGCTAAACCATTTTGGAAACCTGTAATAGACCTTCCTGCAGCATAAAACTCACTGGAAGTTTTGGTTTTTTTAGCGGCCCAATAAGTAATTCCCAATGTAAGAATTACGAATACCACGAAGAATAAAACGGAGATAAAGTTTGGTTGGCCTAAAGAGGATTCCATTATTTAGTCTCCGATTCTAATTTAGATTTTAATACTTCTACTTCTTGATCGTAATATCGATTGGCCCAGAATACATAAATGAATGTGAGTAACCAAGAGAATAAGATTACGGATGCACCTGCATACAATCCGTAATTGCCAAAATTACCTAGTTTTTCGGTAACCCATTCCTTCTTTAAGGCGATGATTAGTATAAATCCGTAATAGTTCAGGAATAGGAAAAACAATAAAACGAAACTAACTGTCCATCTAGTACGAACTAGTTTTTTAAACTCGATGGATTCGATCAATTGATGAGCTTTTATCTTCATGTGAAGTCCTTGGAACGGCGGAGAGAATAGAACTATACCTCCGGTTGGCAAGGATAAAAAGCTTTTTTAAAATAAACCGTTGATACCGTTTATATTAACCGTTTTGATAATTTCTTTTTCTTGTTCGGTCTCTGCCACTTTCCAAGTGACTCCTGTTGGAGTGGAAAGTAGACTTCTTCCTATCCTTTTTTTACCAAAAGGAATGCCATAACCTGAGCTACGTACTAAGAACATTCCATATTGAGAGGAAAGATCTGCGTAATTTTTTAGATCTTGAGAATAGTTCGTACCGTTATCCGAAATAGAATCCAAATGAAATGCTAAATTGATCCTATCAGATTTTAGTTTTTCTAATTTAGACTTATCTTGGATCTCTTTTCCTGCAAAGATCCCAAAACGAAATCCTCCTAGGATCAGAGAATCTTCTCCCGAGCCTGGTATAGCAGGAGAATCTTCGGTTGATAATCCTTTTACGTCGTACCAATCTACTAGTACAATGTTTTGAACAATTGGAATAGAAAATCTTAATTTACCCTCGTCGTCTCTGCGGAACATTCCTCCGCCAAAGATCGCACCTTTATAAACTTCTGAGATAGCATAGATCTCATCTAAAAAAGTTTTAGCGCGAGAAGCTAATGATTCAGGAGAACCATTTCCTCCTCCTGGAAAATATAATGGTAGAATGAGGAAATCCGATTTTTCCTTAGAAAGTTTGGTTCTTTGTTCAGGAGAAACCGGTTGGGATAGATCCTTTTGGAAAAGGGTAATTTTTACTGAGGTCACTCTTTACCTGCGACTTTGAATTTAATCGGAAAGTATGGAAGGGTCCACACCGAAACTATCGTCTTCTCCGTCGCCGGACTCGCCACCAGGACTTAAAATTTCTGCTTCAGGAGCAGCGCTTGCAGCCTTGATACCGAATTCTTTTTCCATCTCTTCTGCGGAAAGTTCAGGAACTCCACCGAAAAGATCTCCGTTTTCCAAACGTTCGGAAAACGCCAGAGCATAACAATAAGATTCCATAATACACTGCTTTATAGGTTTCTTATTCAATCTCTTTTTGGATTCCATTAGATCGAAAGTCATTAAAGTTTCCATATTGGTCACGATCTCTTTTTTGCCTTTCATATCTGCGATCAATTTGGAAAGAAGTTCTGCTCCCTTTTGAAAAAAGTCCTTAGCGGTAACTCTTACGTTACGCGACTGTTGGCTTCTTTTAGTCTCAAGGGCAGAAGTTTTTTTGGAAGCTTCAATATAATTTGCGCCAGGATTTTTGAGATGGTTTTCCAGCTCTTTGTAATACTGATCATAAATCCTGAATTGTTCGTGGATCCCTCTCGTAGTCTCGTAAAGATCGATCAGTTTTTCGCGATAATCAATTTTGGATCCGGCCGCGATTGTAGGTTTCAGATCTATTTTCTTGGTGGTCATTACGAAGGAATATTCCTCGTCGAACTCCTTGAAAAATAGCCAGGTTAATAATGCCTTATCTCCTGCCGGGATAAGTTCGTGTTCTCCCCTGGTATCATGACGTTTTCTTAATTGATCTAAAGGCATGGATCTCATGAGTTTTAAGCCATATTTCAGCTCTTTGCTGAGGCCTTCTTCTGGATCTATTGGCTTTTCTTCCGGAGCTTCTTCCGTATCTTCCTCTTCTGGATGGACTCCGCCGGAGATTTCGTCTAACTCTTCTCCCTGTTTTCTTTGGCCGAGTTTTTCTTCTGGAAGAATTCCTAGAACATTCTCCATATAAGTGCTTAAAAGTGGGATATTTTTATCCTCACTTCTAAGAATTGCAAGATAGAGTTTATCAAAAATAGTTCCGTAAAGAACATCGAATTCTTGGAGAGCTCTTTTTCTTTTGGTATTATAAACTGTAGCAGGTTTACCTTCCAGTTTTTCAAGAGCCTGATAGCCCAAGGTCACAGCCTTTACGTAAGAACCTTGGAACGGATACATATAATACAGTTTTTTGAATATAGAATAGAGAGGTTGTCTTATTCTAGACGGTGCAACAGGAAGGTCAGGAGCAGCGCTATGCCCTTCTAAAAGCTGGTTCAACTCAGTGCTATCATATGCTTTGTGCATTCTGCCCAAGAGCTCTATGTAAAGAGGGTTTTGTCCGTCGAGTTCCTTTGCGATCTTAGAAGCGTATGCAGGGTTTCCTAAAAGATCGTTGCCCACAAAATTCATTTCCAGAAGTGCTTTTTTTCCTGCGATATTCAGCTCGGACATAAAAGCAGGGAGAAGGTCACTGGAAGAAAATGACGTTACGCGGGAGATCCAGCATTTGAATCGGACCGCCATACGATTGAAAAAATTTCCCATCTCATCTTCTAAAGCTTTACGATCCATAATTGGATTTGGCTTAGAAGGTACCTGTTTTGCAGAAGATCTTCCTGATTGAGAAGATTGATTTTGCCTCGGGTCTCTTCCCCCGGCTTGGCTTCTTGCACCTTGGCGGACTTGGGGTTGCTCTTTTTGTTTACGAAGAGCTTCTTCCTTTTTTTTATCCTTATCGGAGACTACTTTTCCGCCAGCGGACTGGAACTTGTCGAACATTTCCCGCCTGGCTTTATCATCTAGGTTATTAGCACCGATACTTTTTCTTGTTTTATCGAATTCGGACATGGACTGGATTCCTTGGAAACCGCTCTGATTGTATCTTGGCTTTCTGGCGAAATAAATCAACAAAGATACTTATTTCTTGACATACTCTGAATTCCTGGGCCTGTTATTTTCCCATGATTCTTAAAAGTCTCGCCCGAGAAAATCACCTGGTACTTTCGGTCCAGGAGGATATCTTGATGGATAATTCCCGGGACTTTTACCTGGAGTTCGAGGACAGCGTTCGGGAGGGATATCCCCCTGTAGTCAGCTTTCATTTGGGTCTCGTAAAGTTTATCGACTCTTCTGGGATTGGCATTATTATCAAAGTCAGAAATCAGATCCGGGACCATCAAGGAACAGTGAATATATTCGGGCTAAATAAGTCCCTGCATTCCGTTTTTAGGCTTTCCGGTCTAGACAGAATTGTAAATCTGTACACCATCGAAGAATTTCTGGAGAAATACCCCGACTTTCGGGAATTTCTTACAGTAGAATGAACCGGAAACTCTTCTAAATAGTTCCAACAAATAGATGAATCAATTCGGCAAGAGTCCTGTAATGAATTTTTCACTTTTAGACATTATGAAGGGAAAAGCTCTCCGTACTTCCCTGATCCTTTTTTTAGTATTTAGTTTCTCCGGATGTTATCCTTATTTCTTCAAAGACAGGATGTTCCGCTCCGAAGGGATGGGATTTTTTACGATCAGTGTTTCTGATCTCGCTGATTTTGATAAAACTTCTAAGAATGATGATATTAAATTGGAACATCCTATCCAATTGGACCAGGCCAAAATTAAGGACTATTTTGGAAATTTAAGATATTCTAAACGTTCTTCTGTAGGTTATTTTTCAGATTTCGTATTTTCAGATCATGAATTGGATCTACTTGCAAGGGACCTTCCTTTTACTCTAAAAAATCTTCCAGATGATAAACTTCTTCTTATCATTTCTAAATATGATGATACTCAATCTGTGATCTCTTTTGACGAGATTACCAGTTGTATCCTTTGGGCTGCAGAAGGTAAGATCAATCTTCTATTTGGACGAGTCAAACGTGAGCTTGTGGATAGAGATGCTGCGTTAGATTTTAGCCGTTGGACACGAGTTGAAAAGATCAGACTCACTCATGGATTTGACGGAACTGAGATCGCAGAAGGGGAGAATGTTGACTTTGGACAAGTCGACGGACTTCCATTGCGTAAATGGGTTGTGTTCGATATGAAAAATCCAAGCAAATATAAATTCACTCCTAGAAAGCAGTACCAGCCTGTCAAACTCACCGACGAGAACGACAGACCTTGATCTAACGAATAGCATAATGGATCCGGAATATTGTTGTTTAAATCCTTCCATCACAGATCCTAAAGACTTAATTTCTTTCGAATATATCAATCCTGAAGTTTTGGATCTGATCAAAACGGACTCAAGATTTCAAGAAGGCAGCCGAATGGTCTCCTTGGGAGAATTGAATCTGGCTACGATGAAGTATATCCAAGGAATGATCCAAAAGGAAACTTCTGAACTGAGTTCCTTGGAAGAAGAAGTCAAAAACAGCCTGGAAAATCAGGAACTGATCTCAGAAGATCTCAATCAAACATTTCAATCTAAACTGACCTTTGGACAAAGAGTCGCGGATAAGGTGGCTGACTTTGGAGGAAGCTGGACATTCATATTAATGTTTGGATTTTCCATGGCGGTCTGGATCGGGATCAACGTATTCTTTTCCATATGGAGATTCGATCCTTATCCATTCATTTTGCTTAATTTACTTTTATCTACTTTAGCTGCGATCCAGGCCCCTATCATTATGATGAGCCAGAACAGACAAGAAGCAAAAGACAGGGCCAGATCGGAAATGGATTATAAGATCAATCTAAAGGCAGAGCTTGAGATACGACATCTTCATGAAAAGATAGATCATATTCTCAAAAACCAATGGAGAAGGTTAACTGAGATCCAACAAATCCAGATGCAGATGATGCAAATATTAGGAAATCGTAAATAGTAGAAGGACTTAAATCTTGCGGTGTTTGCGCAAGATTTGTTAGTGCGGCCTTAAACGGCCGCCGCACAACGTTTACAAAGACCGTTATGTCTTTCCTCTGCAGGATGTCTCCAGCAGCGAGGACATTCTTCTTCCTTAGGTTTTACAACTCTAACTGAAAAATGTTCATCAGAATATTCGGACAATTGTTCTCTGCCGGATTTTTCAAAACCTACTTGAGAAACTGTAAAGATCAGCTCCAGAGCTTCTAAAGAAAAATCTTTTTGAAGTTTGCTCTCTGCTTTGGAAGTGATTTCCACTGCTGCTTCTAAAGATTTTCCTAATTTACTAGCCTGTCTCGCAAGTTCCAAAGATTTGTGAACTGTTTCTCTTGCTTTTAATGCTTCTTCAAACTTAGCTTCCAGCTCTTTGTTCCTGAAAGAAGAAAGATCCGGGAATTCTTCTGTAAATACAGATTCTTTCTTACCATTCTCTTTCCAAACTTCTTCCGTGGTGAAACTTAAGATGGGTGCCGAGAATATACAAAGAGTTTCTAGGATGATCTGGAGTGCAGTGGAGGAAGATCTTCTTGTTTTAGAATCTCTTCTGTCACAATACATTCTATCCCGGATCATTTCAAAATAATCTTGGGAAAGTGTTACAGTACAGAATAACAGAAGTTTTTGATATACTTGGTGGAACTGGTAATTCTCATAATGGTTTTTTAGTTCTTCTGCAAGTTGTGCCAGTTTGGATAGATAATATTTATCTACTTCTTCCAAATCGGAAACACCGAGGTTTTGGTCTGAAGAATGTCCTGCCAAGTTGCCTAAAAGATATCTGAATGTGTTTCGGATCTTTCTGTAATTATCAGCGATGATCTTAAGGCCTTCTTTACCAACTTTTACATCGTCTCTGAAATCCTGAGAGCTAACCCAAAGTCTGAGTATATCCGCTCCATATACATTGATAATATCAGTAGTTGGATCTATTCCATTGCCCAATGACTTGGACATCGCTCTTCCTTGTTCATCCAAAACATATCCGTGAGTAAGGACAGATTTGTAAGGAGGAATTCCACGCAATGCCATGGAAGGCCATAGGCTGGATTGGAACCAACCTCTATGTTGGTCTGAACCTTCCAGATATAGATCTGCAGGAGGTTCGTTGCCTCTTTCTTTTAAAACTGCAAAATTAGAAACTCCAGAATCGAACCAAACATCTAAAATATCTTTTCCTTTTCTAAAAGTAGAAGATCCACATTTGGAACATTTTGTATCAGGAGGAAGAAGTGAATCTGCTGGCTCACTGTACCAGATCTCTATTCCTTTCGTTCTCACTAAGTCAGTGAAGAACTTTACGGATTTTGCATCTAGATGAGTTTCATTACAATTATCGCAAGTGAATGCAGGAATTGGAACTCCCCAGTTTCTTTGTCTGGAAAGACACCAGTCAGGTCTTGTTTCTACCATAGAGCGGATCCTGGTGATTCCCCAATTAGGGATCCAACTGACTTTGTCAATTGCCTCTAAGGATTTTTCCCTAAGTTGTTGGTAATCCATTTGGAAAAACCATTGCGGGGTCGCACGGAAGATCAGAGGTTTTTTGCTTCTCCAGCTATGAGGATAGCTATGTTCAAATTCTGAATAATGAAGAAGTAGATTTTTTTCTTTGAGCAATTCTACGATCTTAGGATTTGCATCCCAGACCTTGATCCCTTTCATCATTGGGAATTCGTCAGTATATCTACCGTAATCATCTACAGGAGAATAAGGTTCTAAACCTGCAGCCAAACCAATCTTATAGTCGTCTTGTCCATGACCAGGTGCTGTGTGAACCGCCCCTGTTCCTGCATCTAGAGTTACATGTTCTCCAAAAAGAGGAATAGAATCCTGATCTAAGAATGGATGGCGGAAAACCATTTTAGAAAGAGCTTCCTGAGAGACTGGCTCTTTCTTAGTGAGTTGGACTTCTGCTGCTTTTTCTACTGCTTCTTTTAATCCATCTGCAAGTAGTAATTCTTCTCCATTAGGAGTTGTATAAAATGAATATGCGAATTTAGGATTAAAACTAATTGCAAGGTTTGCAGGAAGAGTCCATGGAGTAGTGGTCCAGATTAAACAGAATTTTCCATCCTGCCCTTTGATCGGGAATTTTACATAGATAGATGGGGACTTATGAGGATAATATTCGATCTCTGCTTCTGCGTGAGCGGTCGCAAGTTCTATACACCAATAAACAGGTTTTTTGCCTCTATATACATAACCTTTTTCGAATAGATCTCCAAACACTTCTACGATTTTTGCCTCGAAATCGGGGCTCATCGTTTTGTAGATCTTACCTTCTTCCCAAAAACATAAGAAACGAGAAAGATCCTGCCCTTGTTTTTGAACGAACTGTTCTGCGTATTCTCTACAAAGTTTTCTTAATTCTTCCGGGCCGATCTCTTTTGCTTTTTTGCCTAAATTTTTAAGAACTTGTACTTCGATTGGAAGACCATGGCAGTCCCAGCCAGGGATCATATCTGTTTGATATCCCGCAAAAAATTTGGACTTAACGATCATATCCTTTAGGATCTTATTAAGTGCATGTCCTGTATGAAAGTTACCGTTTGCATAAGGAGGTCCGTCATGAAGAATGAACTGAGGCCTATCCTTTCTTTTTTCCTGCATTTTACGAAGGATCTTTTCTGACTGCCATGTTTTGATCTGATCAGGCTCTCTTGTGGAAAGCCCTGCCTTCATTGGAAAATCCGTTTGAGGGAGTATTACGGTACTTGAATATGGATTCTTCTTATCTTCTTCTTTCATGGATTAAAATTCTATCTTCACTTTAGGGAGAAGTTTTCTTGCAGATTCTATTTGGGAAGGTTTTAAACCGGTCTCTTTTAGGATGAGAAGTCTTAGTTTAGGATGGCTTGCTAAAAATCCTAAGTTTTTAGGGAAGGATGCGATCTTTCTGTTTCTAGCCAGATCCAAAACTTCTAATTTGGGAAATCCCATTATAATATCTATATCAGATTCTGAGAATTCTATCTTATTGGAATCCAGATAGATTGTCTGGATAGAATTTGCCGGTAGTTCTGTTGGAATTCCAACAAAGTCGTTATTTCCTGCGAAAAAAAATCTGAGTTTAGAAAGTTTCGAAATAGATGCAGGAAGTTTTTCTATATCATTTCCGTATATATTCAAATGTTCTAAATTACTCCAATCTCCTGCATTTTCGGGAAGAGATGTAAGCTCGTTCATTCTAAGGTCCAACCATTTCAGATTTGGAAAATTGAATAGAGTAGGAGGAACCGTTCCAAGTTTTCCCAAACCCAAATCTAATTTTTCGATAGAGTTTGGATTTTTAGCAGCCTCATTTAAAATTTCAGAAGCAGGACGTCTGCAATCAGAAATAATGAAAGCGGCACAAAGGATTAAATAGGCGATGCCGATTTTTTGGATGGATCTCATTTGAATATTTCCTCCAAACCGGATTCATAAACCGATTTTAGTTCGTTTGAAGAGGTGGAAATTCCGTACCCTTCTATCTCGAGTTTAGCCTCTGATTCTACAGTTCCAATGGAGTAGAAGTCCAGACCTTTGGAGCTAACAAGTGATTTGATACTTTCTTCTTTTCCTTTTTCGTAACCGATCAGAACAGAACCTGAACTTTCTCCGAAAAGTGTAAGATCTTTTCTGGATTGTTTGATTGTGCTTAAGTCTGCCTTAATCCCGAGTCCGGATAGTATTACAATTTTCGCAAGTGCTACCCCGATCCCTCCCAGAGAAAGATCCTTTGCAAAAGAAAGGTTTCCATTCTTTCTAAGAGAAACCAAAACTTCTAATAAGGATTTTTCGTCTGCAAGATCGAATTTAGGGATCTGTCCTTGCACTTTACCTAAGAAAGCTTTTTGGTATTCGCTTCCGCCTAAGCTTGGATTAAATTTACCGATTAGTGCTAAACTAAGTCCCGCTTTTTTAGGAGCTCCCCAGACTGCTTCTTTCTGCTTATCCAGAATTCCTACCATTCCAATAGTTGGAGTAGGGAAGATCGGCCCTTCTGGTGATTCATTATAGAAGGAAACGTTCCCTCCTGTGACAGGAAGTCCTAAAAACCTACAGGCATCTCCCATTCCTCGGACGCATTCTGAAAACATATAATAGTTTTCTGGAATATAAGGATTTGCAAAGTTCAGGTTATTAGTCACACCTAAAGGTTCTGCACCAGTAACAGCTACGTTTCTTGCTGCTTCGCAAACTGCGAGTGCCGCTCCCCAATACGGATCCAAATAAGTGAATCTGGAATTACAATCTGTTGCAGTTGCCAATGCCATATCTGTATCAGGTATCGCAGATAATCCTCCATCTGCACCTGGTCCGATGAGTTTTACTAGGCCAACCTCAGTATCATACTGCTCTATGATTGGTTTTCTAGAGGATATATTCCAAGAATTTAATAGTTTAAGAAGTTTTTTGCCAGATTCCTTATCTTGCAGATCAGGAGTTGAATCAGGAGTCCAAGTGGAAACCTGGTCCAAATACGCAGGACGTTTTGTTTCCCTAACGTATCTAGGGGCGCCTCCTCCTAAAACTAACGTATCAGCTGGGATCTTAGCTTTCAGATTTCCATCTTTATAAACTTCTAATAATCCGGTATCGGTGACCTCTCCGATCTGGACTGCGTTTAGATTCCATTTTTTGAATATGGCAACAAGCTCTTCTTCTTTTCCTTTTTCTGGGATCACCAACATTCTTTCTTGGCTTTCGGAAAGCATTGCTTCATATGCATTCATTCCAGTCTCACGGAAAGGAACTAGATCTAGATTGATCTTCATTCCGGATTTACCTTTTGCACTCATCTCAGAAGTAGCGCAGGAAATTCCGGCAGCACCCATGTCTTGGATACCTATTAAAAGTTTTTTCTGGATTGCTTCGAGAGAAGCTTCCATCAGTAGTTTTTCCATAAATGGATCTCCTACTTGGACAGCGGAACGTTTTGATTCTGATTCTTTTGTCAGATCTTTAGATGCAAAGGATGCACCGTGGATACCGTCTCTTCCTGTAGTAGAACCTACGATAAATACTGCGTTGCCTACCTTTCCTCCAGTGGTTGCGCTTGCCATTTGATCATGTCTGACGATCCCGACAGTCATTGCGTTCACCAAAGGGTTTTTGGAAAAACATTCGTCTATGAATAATTCTCCACCTGAGACTGCGATACCTAATGAGTTACCGTAATCTCCGATACCTTTGACAGCTCTGGATAATAAGTATTTATTTCTAGGTTCGTCTGGGTTACCAAACCTAAGAGAGTTTAAAGATACAATAGGTCTTGCTCCCATTGTAAAAATATCTCTCATGATCCCACCCACTCCTGTGGCTGCACCTTGGTAAGGTTCCACTGCAGTAGGGTGATTATGGCTTTCTATTTTGAAAACAACTGCCAGTCCTTGGCCAATATCCATGGCGCCGGCATTCTCTTCTCCCGCTTGGGCCAAAAGTTTATCAGACTTTGTAGGAAGAGTTTTTAATTGAAGGATAGAATTTTTATAAGAGCAATGCTCCGACCACATTGCGGAGAAAATTCCGAGTTCTGTGGAGTTAGGGAGTCTGCCTAGGATTTCCTGGATTTTGCTAAATTCTTCTGAGGTAAGACCGTGTTCGAGAGCGTCTTGGAGGGAGACGGATTCTTTTTCCATTACGGGACCAGTTTTTCTGACTTGGCCCCCACTGAAAACTATTTTAGGGCGGAAATACTGTCTTTAGGATTCAGATATTGTAGTAGTTCCTACGGTAATACAAAAGAGGTCTCTTGGAATCATCGGATACAGCAAATAAGACTCTTCCGATCACTATGGTATGATCTCCTCCATCTACTTGTTTTTCTAGCTCACATTCTATCCTGGACAATGTTCCGTTCAAGTAAGGCACTCCGTTATGCCCTAGATCGCAGGCTAACTTTTGGATCAGATCATGTTTATCAATTTTGCCGGATGCGAATTGGTTGGATAGTTCCTGTTGGTCAGAAGACAGGATATTTACTGTGAATAGACCGGATGCGAGTAATGGATCATGGCTTGTTATATTCTTTTGAAGGCTAAAAAGCACCAAAGGTGGATCCAATGAAAGCGAGCTGAAACTGCTAACGGTTAATCCTCCTGCTCTAGTGGTGTCTGAGAAAGTAACCACAGTTACCCCGGATGCAAAATGAGAGAGTGAATTTTTGAATTCGTCCGTGCTGAAAGACATAGAATGTAAATAGTTTTAGAAAGAGTATTTGTAAAGTGGGAATTCTGAAAAAAAAATCAGGTTTTGTTGACCGAAACCGACCTCAAGTGTAATAGAACTGTCGGAGGGTTTATGAGCATACAAGGGATCCAAGGGTTATCTGAAACGGAAATACGTTCGGAGGTACAAAAAGGGGGAAAGTTCGTATATTATCTTTATACGTTTTCCATTTTGATCATGACCTTTAAAAATCCTTCTAAAGTGTATTTTATTCGTGCGAGGGAAAATTCTATTTTAAAAGGATTAGGGTTCACCATCGTGACTTTGTTTTTCGGATGGTGGGGATTTCCTTGGGGACCGATCTATAGTATCCAATCCCTGTTCACTAATTTAAGCGGCGGAAAAGATATTACTCCCGAAGTTTTGAGTTCCTTCGGGACAGAACAAAAAATAGATATGGATCGTTTTTAGACCTTTTAGGTTTTTTTAATATCTGCCCAAGGCCTTTCTTTTTCTAACTGACCGGCCAATCTAAATAGAAGATCTTCTCTTCCTCTTTTGGAAGTGAATAACATTCCGATAGGTAGGCCAAGGGTCGTTTTAGAAAGTGGAACAGACATGGAAGGTTGTCCTGTTAGATTTGCTAGCTGTGTAAACGGAGTTCTAGAAAGATTTTTTTCTACAAGTTGGTCTACCATACCGCTGGCCAAGAGTAATTTTCCTGTTCCTATTCTTCCGATGATCTGCATTGCAATTTCTTCATATAGTTTTGGAGCAAGTTCTCCAATTTTAGCAGGAGGCTCTGCAGTAGTTGGAGTTAGGTATAGATCATAATTTTCTAAAAAGGATTCCGAGATATAAGCTGCCTCATCCCAATATCGGATCGCAGATACAAATTCTCCGGCGGATATAGATCTTCCTAGTAATCCTAAAATCCAAGTAGTGGATTCCACATCTCCCATCTTTGCTTTTCTGCCTAATACTTTGTCTAAGCGAGAGATCTCTGAAGCAACTTCTCCGAAATACATAGTCACATATGCTTTTGCTAAACGTTTTCCATCCACCTGAGGAGAATTTTCTTCTAATTTGTGGCCCAATGATTTCAGAAGTTTTACTGTGTCGTGTAACGCGTCTATATGATCTTGATTAACTGGGGTTCCAATAGGAGAAGTAAAAGAATATGCGATCTTTAGTTTACCTGGTGACTTCTTCGCTTCAGATAGATAAGAAGTTTTATTTTTCTCCATGGAGAATGCTTCTTCTATCCCAACACCTGAAACTATATCTAAAACAGCTGCGCTGTCTCTAACTGATTTTGTAAGGACATGATCCTGAGAAGCACCTTGCCAAACTCTTCCGTAAGGACGAACTGGAACTCTTCCTCTAGTTGGTTTTAATCCGAATAATCCACAATATGCAGCAGGGATCCTGATCGATCCTCCTCCATCTGAACCAGTTGCGATAGAACTCATTCCGGATGCGACTGCTGCTCCTGCACCACCGCTAGAACCGCCTGGAGTTCTTTCTGGATCCCAAGGATTTCGGGTAGGTCCGTGAAATTTTGGCTCAGTAATTCCCATCAAAGCAAATTCAGGAACATTCGTGGTTCCTATAAAAAGAAATCCTGCATTTCTAAGTTTGGAAACAAAAACACTGTCATCCGATGGAATGTAATTTTTGTAAGCCTTGGAACCTGAAGTAATCTTTTGTCCCTTCACATGATGTAATAGATCTTTGATAAGAAGTGGAACTCCATGAAAGGGTCCCTTAGGTAACTTGCCGGATCTTAACTCTTCTCTCGCTTTGTCGATTGTGTTCAAAACGACTGCGTTCAATTCTGGATTAAATCTATCTATCTTTGTTTCAGAAAAATCTAATAATTCCTTGGGCTGGATCTTCTTCTTTCGGATCAGATCAGCGAGGCCGATACTATCATAGGAATCGAATGGAAATTTTGTAGTACTCATATTCTTCCGCCAGAATGGATTTAGGACTCGGTCGAAGGGGTAAATCCAGACAGAATACTGGGAACCATTTACCGAATAAAACGCTCTAAGGGAGAGAGGCATAAAGCCCAGCCCACTAGGGTCAAGGATATTCCCCCAGCCAAAGGGAATTTTCATTTATAGAATCGCAGCTAAAATCAGGATAGGTAAATATTGGTGTTCGGAATAATGGATATATTGGCAAAATACGGCAAACTTAGACGCGGAAGCTGGGCTGTGCTCGTTTTCTTCTTCAGTTTGGCGATCGAGGCCGATACCGAGCTGGACAAACAGTTTTTATCTGCGGTAAAAGAAGGGGACCTTCGTAAGGTAGAGTTACTTCTGAACCAAGGCGCCACAGTGGACGCCAAGGATGATGATGGCCGCACAGCGATTATGCTCGCAGATGGTGAGGATGTAGTTGAGTTTCTCATCAAACACGGAGCAAATATCAATGCTCAGGATGTGGATGGGAACTCCGTATTATTCTATCGTTTACTTCCTATTTTAAAAGTAAAAATACCTGATATGGACGATCTGGCCGAGGCAAAACGACTGATCGAGTCCGGCGCATTGGTGGAATATACCGCTCGAAAAGGTGAGGATCAAAAACCAGTTTCCCTTTTGAATATGGCGATCCGGAACCAAAGCCTTGTTTTAGTAAAATTTTTGATAGAGAACGGTGCGAATCCAAATCATGATCCAGGTGGGATCGAAGAATATCCACTATTCTTAGCAGTGGGAGGTTCTTCTTCTCCTTCTAATTTGGCGATTGCAGAATATTTATTGGCGAATGGTTCTAAAGCAGTGTTCACTAGCAGATTGAAAGATGTTCATTCTGCAAATGGGACTCATCAGATTGGTGCAAGAAATGCATTTCATTATGCTACAGAGCCCAAACAACCTGACCTAAAAATTTTGGATGTTTTAGCTAAGGCTGGGACAAATCTTAATCATAGAGATGCAGAAGGAAAAACTCCTCTAATGGAAGCTATCCAGAGAAAAAATGTTTCTGCCGCACAGAAATTGATCCAACTCGGATCAGACCTTACTCTTGCAGATAATCAAGGTAAGACAGTACTAGATCTGGCAAAAGAATATCATCTGGATGAAATAGAGCGGATTTTGGCCGAAAAACTTTCCTCCAAGACACAATAATACAAAATCTTCTTAGTATACAGTTTTTAGAGTATACCCAAACCACTTTTCGGTGTACGATGCTTTTTTCTAAAAACCTCTAACAATTGTAAGGTTGTCATATAGATTCGTCGTCATATCAACGTTATATAGGCGAAAATTTCTTTCATGATCGTTCCATGCGAAGACAAAGTTGATCCTCCTCTAGAAAATCCGGATGCTAAAGCCAAAGAGAAAGCTTTAGGACAATTCTTCACGCCTTCTGCTTTAGTGAGTCCTATGTTGGAATGGGTTTCAGAAACTAAAGCTGCTTTAGAAGGAAAAAAAATCAAAGTTTTAGATCCAGGAACCGGAGAAGGAATTTTTTTCCAAGAATTCCAGGATCATTTTCCAAAATTAGATAGCGAATTTCACGGTTGGGAGATCGATCCAATACTACACGAAAAGTGTATACAAAACTTGGAGAAGGCTGGGATCTCCAAAAATCGTTTTCATTTGGTGTTAGGGGACTTCCTACAAAACGAAAAGAAAGAAAACTACGATATCATACTTTGCAATCCTCCTTATCTCCGACTCAGCCATTCCAAACATGGAAAAAAATTGATCCGTCAATTTGCGGAGGACATCAACGAGGAGATTCCAGGTACTGCGAACTTGTATGTCTTCTTCTTACTTCGTATACTAAGGCTTTTAGGGCCTGAAGGAAGAGCTTCTATACTTGTTCCTTACGAATTCTTGAACGCTGGATATGGAGTTCCGATAAAAAAAGCGATCATTCAATCAGGATATCTTCGTCGTATACTTATCTTAGATTCTTCCTGGTCCTTATTCACTGGAGCTGTGACTTCTTCTTGTATACTATTCTTGGAAAATTCAAGAGAGAAGGAAGAAGGTTTTCTTTGGTCAAGGACCTCATCATTCATTAAAGGAGAAAGTATCGAGCTTTCTGAGATGGTCTGGAGAAAAATCCGTCCCGATGCTGAGGCAAAGTGGACTAGATTATTAAGCGATGACTCGGAGCCGGTACAAAAAATAAAAAATGATGATAAAAATTCACCTAACAATAATTATGTGACTATGTCCGAAGAGAATCGTCACGGTTGGGTCCCTATAAAGGAATTCGGAAGTTTTAGGAGAGGAATCGCGACAGGGGACAACGGATATTTTCTTTTATCCGAAAAAGACGCTTCGAACTTATCTATTCCTCGAAACTATCTTAGATCTTCTATTCCGAAAGCTCAGTATGCACTTTCTCCATTTTTTACCGGAGATGATTGGAATACTCTGAAGTCTCAAGGAGCCAAGGTATGGCTTTTAGATGCAAAAGAAGTTCCGAACACTAATGAACAAGAAGGTATCAACAAATATCTGGAAGAAGGTATAAAGCGAGGTGTGCCTAAACGTTTTCTTCCTTCTAAGAGAAAACCTTGGCATTCCCAGGAGAACAGAGGACCTTGCAGGATCTTAGCTACCTCTTTTCATCGGGAAGACGTTCGGTTCGTATTCAATCAAAGTCCTGCGGTTCATCTCACCTGCTTTCACGGATTTTCCGCGAAACCTGAATATGCTCATTTCGAAGAATATTTATTTGCTTATTTGATCACTCCTCATGTCCGCAAAGAATTGGAATCAAGAACTAGAGAATATGCTCAAGGATTACGAAAAGTAGAACCTGGAGATCTGAATTCTCTTCTTGTGCCTGATTTTAGAAAATTAAAAGAAGCGGAGAAGGAGAAAATCGGAAAATTACTCCATAATTATAGGAATATGATCCGACCTTGGACTCCAGGTCGCAGACAAAAAGGGGAAAAGGGGATCAGAAACCCGGAAGAAGAAGCGGTGCTCAAAAGTATCGAGACTGAATTCTTAACCGGGTTATAAGAGGACTACTTTAGATTTTTATAAAGTTTATCTAAAAGCCGGACTAAATCTTTTTTTTCCGGCTCAGTAAATCCTTTATAAAGACCTGCAAGTAATGATCTGGAAATTCCAAGCATCACAGGTCGGATAGAATAAGCTTTGCGGGTAAGTTGCAGATTTACCACCCTTTGGTCTTGGGTGTCTCTTACTCTTTCCACATAACCTAGGTCTTGCAGTTTATCCACAAGTGCAGTCAGAGTAGACTTATCTCTGTCTATCATCCGAGCAATATCTTGCATCGGAACTCTTTTGGACATTGCAAGAGCAAATAAAATATCCGCATGGGT
Organism: Leptospira koniambonensis; assembly: GCF_004769555.1. Lineage (NCBI taxonomy): Bacteria > Pseudomonadati > Spirochaetota > Leptospiria > Leptospirales > Leptospiraceae > Leptospira > Leptospira koniambonensis. The sequence continues at coordinate 1,683,044 of NZ_RQFY01000004.1, forward strand.
AGTGGTTAGCTGGCCTAGGCCCTTGTCTTTCAGTTCAGAATTCAAACGTCTATGAAATTCGTCCCTGATCCTAGAAATCAGATAAATGATCGTACGAGGATTCATTTTAGAATGCCTTGCCGATTAGGCGAATTGGTAGAGATAGATTACTTCGCCGATAGCAGCAGGTTTTGCAGCACCTTCTACTTCGAAGCTAAGTTTTAAGGTCATTCTTGCAGTACCTCTTAGGTCCTTCAATTCGATCAATTCTGCTCTAAGTTTGAGCTTGGAGCCCACCTTAACGGGATCTAAGAAACGGAGTTTTTCCATTCCGTAGTTGATCCCCATCTTTATGTTTCTCAATTCTAAGATTTGGCTTAAAAGGTAAGGAGCCATGGAAAGTGTAAGATAACCGTGAGCGATTGTGGTTCCGAAAGGAGATTCTTTAGCTGCTCTCGCTGGATCAGTGTGGATCCATTGGTGGTCCAGGGTTGCGTTTGCGAATGTATCGATTTGTGCCTGGGTGATTTCGTGAGCGTCGGATACGCCTAGTTCTTTTCCTTCGTAAGCCTGTAGTTCTGCGAAGCTGGAGAGTACGAGTTTAGCCATTTGATTTTGTCCCTGTCAATGCCGGATCTATATGTCCAATATCGTAAGCCCATAAATAGTTTTGTCACCAACTTTTTAGGTAAAACTAGAACGACTGTTCTGTTTGGTGACGAAATTTTTGGGCGCACAGAGAACGCTGAGAGCGCAGAGGTAGGTTCTTCATTTATAATTATTCAAAAACTCCGTGTTCTCTGTGATCTCGGCGCGAAAATATTATTTTACAAAAACTTAAAGTAATTTCTGAAGAATAGAACACTCGTTCTGCTTTTCGAGATCGTATTGAAAAACGTTCTCATTTCGAAAAAAGGAAAATTGTAAAATTCGAAAATGATAGAATCCGGTCTTCCGACCTCTTGCAAAGGCCCCTTTCGGGATTTTAGATTGACATAGGCGAGTATGGGAGTTTGATAGAAGTTAGATATGGGAAGTTCGCCGGACCATTTAGGCCCCCTGCTGATTCAATTCCTCTTGGGAGTAGGATTCTCCGCTCTCATACTCGGACTCGCTTTTCTCTTAAACCCCAAAAAAAAATCAAAACCTCATGACACTTTCGAGTGTGGGGTACCTTATTACGGGGATGCAAAGGGATTATTTAATATCAAGTTTTACTTGGTCGCAGTTCTGTTTATACTTTTCGATATAGAAGCGATCTTCCTTTTCCCTTACGCAGTGAATTTAAAATCATTCAAAGAGGCGGGACTTGGGAATTTTCTTCTGATTGAGATGTTTGTTTTTATTTTCACCCTCGTGGTTGGACTGTATTATATTCGGAAGAAGGGGGCCTTAGAATGGGATTAAACGAACAACTCGCTCAACCCGGATCGTCTTACGGAGATTCTTTTCAGATCGCTACGGTAGATTCCGTAATCAATTGGGGAAGAAGTTACTCCTTATGGCCTTATCCTTTTGCGACTGCATGTTGCGGGATAGAATACATGAGTACTGCCTGTGCTGATTATGATATCTCAAGGTTTGGAGCGGAAAGACCTTCTTTCTCTCCTAGGCAAGCGGACATGATCTTAGTTCTTGGGACCATCACTTACAAAATGGCTCCAGTGCTTCGCGAAATTTACGATCAATTGGCCGAACCAAAGTTTGTGATCAGTTATGGAGCCTGCGCTTCTTCTGGTGGAATGTTCCACGCGTACTCAGTTTTACAGGGAATCGACAGGATACTTCCTGTGGATCTGTATGTTCCAGGTTGTCCTCCTAGACCAGAAGCACTTTTAGATGCAGTAATCAAACTTCAGGAAAAAGTAAAAACCCAAGGGTTAGAAGCCAGAAGACAGGAAGTAATGGATAAGATCCGGGAAATGAATGAAAGAAACAAACCCCTGGTCGTCCAATGAAAGAAACAATCCAGAGTTTCCTAAAAGACAAATTCCCTCATTTTATCTCCAAGGAAGAAGAAATACTCACAAATCTTCCTACATTCTTCTTAAAGCCGGAAGGAATTCTTCCAGTTCTTTCTGCTTTAAAAACAGCGCCTGGGATCGAGCTGAATTATTTAAATGATCTGACCGCGATCGATTGGTTGGGTAAAAAAACTCCAAGATTCGAAGTCTGTTACCTTCTCCGCTCCGGAAACAAATCCTCCACAAGAGTACAATTCCGCGTAGCATTGGAAGAAGATGAACAAGTTCCAAGTATCATAAGTATCTTCAAAGGTGCGAACTGGCCAGAGAGAGAAGTTTACGATCTATTCGGAATTCGTTTTGCAGGACATCCTAGAATGGATCGTCTTATCATGCCTGATAATTTCCAAGGTCATCCATTAAGAAAAGATTATCCTTTAGAAGGTTTTGGTCAGGATTATCTGGTAGAAGACCTTCTAACCATCCACTTAAAAGAAGATATGGAGGCTTAAGATGACAGCGATGTACGAAAAAACCGCGGAACATTTCAGCCTCAAACAGAAAAAACTCCCAGAAGGACATCTTCTTGTGAACCTGGGACCTTCTCATCCTTCTACTCATGGGATTTTACAGAATGTGATCCAACTAGATGGAGAAAGAGTGGTGGATGCAGAATCTGTGATCGGTTATGTGCATCGCAGTTTTGAAAAATTAGGAGAACGTTATACTTATAATCAGTTCTTAGTTTGCACAGACAGAATGAATTACGTATCCACTCCTCTGAATAATATCGGATGGATCCTTGCTGTCGAAAAAATGTTAGAGATAGAAGTTCCGGATAAGGTGACTTACGTTCGTATGATCGTCTCCGAACTTTCTCGTGTGATGGATCATATTATCTGCAATGGTATTTTAGGTGTGGATCTTGGTGCATTCTCCGGGATGTTGCATTTATTTCATCATAGAGAAAATATCTATCAGGTTTTGGAAAAACTCACAGGTGCAAGACTTACCACCACATTCTGCAGAGTTGGTGGACTCGAAAAAGATATTTATCCTGAATTCGAAAAGGATGTTAAGACTATCATCAAAGGTCTTCGTCCTGCGATCGAAGAGTTCCAGTCATTACTCGTAAATAATAGGATCTTTATGGATAGAACGGAAGGTGTGGGAGGTATCTCTGCAGAAGATGCGATCTCTTACGGTTATTCCGGTCCTAACTTGAGAGCAGCAGGTGTTCCTTGGGATATTCGTAAGGATGATCCTTATATGTTCTATGATAAGGTGGACTTTGATATTCCTGTGGGAGAGGACGGATCTGTTCTTCATAGGACTCTTGTTCGTATGGAAGAGATGAGACAATCTCTTCGTATTGTAGAGCAGCTTATCAATGGTCTTCCTTCTGGCGCCCATCATGCAGATATGCCTCATATTTATCTTCCTGATAAGAGCAAGGTTTATAAGAATATGGAAGAGTTGATCTACCATTTCAAATTGATCATGCATGGGATCAAAGTTCCTAAGGGAGAATATTATATGGCAACCGAGGCCGCTAACGGCGAGCTCGGATTTTATATTGTTTCCGAAGGGGAGAAATCTCCCTGGAGAGTGCATGTTCGTAGGCCATGTTTCTGGTTTTATCAATCTTTCCCTGAATTAGTAAAAGGTTCACTTCTTGCGGATACGGTCGCTACTATGAGTTCTATGAATGTGATCGCAGGGGAGTTGGATTGTTAATGAGTTATCAATTTTCTTCGCAATCAGCTGCAAGACTAGACAAACTACTGGAGATGTTCCCTGATAAAAGAAGTGTGATCCTTCCTGGGTTGTACCTCCTACAAAAAGAACAAGGGTTTGTAGATAGAGAAGGAATGGAAGCTCTTGCAGATAAGATAGGTTCTCCAATTTCTCTCGCTCAAGTATACGGGGTCGCTACCTTTTATACCTTGTATAATAAAAAGCCTGTGGGCAAGTTTCATATCCAGATTTGTGGAACTTCTTCTTGTTATATGAGAGGGAATGATAAACTCGAAAAACATATTTGCTCTCGTTTGGGAATTGAACTGGGAGAAACAACTCCTGATAAAAAATTCACATTGGAAGAAGTGGAATGTCTGGGTGCATGTGGTTACGCTCCAATGGTCCAGATTAATGATGCATATTATGAAAATCTAACGTTCGAAAAAATGGATGAGATCCTGAAGGATTTGACCTAAGGGGAAACGTTATGGCAGAAATGAAAATCCTCACTAAATTTATAGACGATCCCCGTTCTAACGAATTGGAATTTTACGAATCAGTTCACGGTTACGACGGAATGAAAAAAGCTCTGTCTATTGCGCCGGAAGAAATTATAGAGATCGTTAAAAAATCAGGTTTGAGAGGAAGAGGGGGAGCTGGTTTCCCTACAGGACTCAAATGGTCCTTTATTCCTAAGGATATTCCAAAACCTAAATATCTCATCTGTAATGCGGACGAGGGAGAACCTGGAACATTCAAAGATCGTAAACTGATTGAGAACCTTCCCCACCAAATCATTGAGGGAATGGTGATCGGTGCAAAAGCGATCGGTGCAAACAAAGGATTTTTTTATATCCGTGGAGAGTTCAATAAAGGTATCGACTCCATGCAAAAGGCAATCGATGAAGCCTATGCAAAAGGATATCTGGGAAAAAATATCCTAGGCAGCGGGTTCGATTTTGATCTGGTATTATATGCCGGAGCAGGAGCTTATATCTGCGGAGAAGAGACTGCACTCATCAATTCTTTGGAAGGTCGTAGGGGCCATCCAAGATTAAAACCTCCATTTCCTGCTGTTTCAGGTCTGTATCGTTGTCCTACAGTAGTGAATAACGTGGAAACTTTCTCCACTGTTCCTCATATTTTGGATAAGGGTGCTGATTGGTATTCTAAGATAGGCACCGAAAAATCTCCAGGTACTCGTTTATTCTCCGTTTCTGGTCATGTAAAAAGACCGGGGGTATACGAGATTGAACTTGGAACTCCTTTATTAGAATTAGTGAATGATCTTTGTGGTGGAATGTTGGACGATGTTCCGTTAAAAGCGGTGATCCCTGGTGGTTCCTCAGTCCCGATCTTAACAGCAGAAGAATGTAAAACTGCAAATATGGATTTCGAATCCATGGCGGCTCATAAAACAATGCTTGGTTCCGGCGCGGTAATCGTGATCGGAGAAGGCACTGACTTGGTAGAGACCACTTACAGATTTGCAAGATTTTATGCTCATGAATCCTGCGGACAATGTACTCCTTGCAGAGAGGGTACACATTGGGTGAGAGACCTGCTGCATAAGATCAAAGAAGGAGAAGGAACCAGTGCAGACTTGGATCTTATTCTTTCCTTAGCTAGAAATATGGAAGGTGGAACAACTATATGTCCTCTTTCTGATGCATGTGTGGGAGCAGTCCGACCTACTATCTTAAAATTCAAACATGAATTCGAAGCCAGATTAAAAGACAAAGCAGGCAAAGAAGAAGAGCCTATTCCTGCTCAGACTGGAGCCTGAACCATGGATTGGAATTTAGTTCTACTCTGGTTACTGAAAAGTGCACTTTTTTTTATAGTGTTCATCACTGCTTGTGCGTATTATACATTAGCAGAACGTAAAGTAGCCGGATTTATCCAGGACAGAAAAGGCCCAAACCGCGCGGGCCCTCTTGGTTTATTACAACCTTTGGCAGATGGGATCAAGTTCTTAACGAAGGAAGAGATCTTCCCTAAAAATGTAAACAAGGTCATGTATTTGATCGCACCTGCGATCTCTATGACTTGTGCGATCATGGCCTGGGCAGTGGTTCCTTTGGGTGGGACTGTTGTTTTACCTGAATTTTTGGCGAGAGAAATTGGATTTACTTCTTTAGATCTTCAAATTGCAAATCCTGATACAGGGATCTTGTTCTTATTTGCGATCTCTAGTCTTTCCGTTTATGGGATCATTCTTGCGGGTTGGTCCAGTAATAATAAATATTCTTTGATTGGTGGGATCCGTGCTACGGCGCAGATGATCAGTTACGAATTACCACTTGGTCTTTCTGTGGCTGCCATAGTGATCTTGACTGGATCTTTAAAACTTACTGATATCAATGATGCTCAGGTTGGTCTTTGGAATATTTTCAAACTTCCTGGATTTATTGCATTTTCTGTTTTCGTAGTGGCTATGTTTGCAGAAACAAACAGACTTCCTTTCGATTTGGCAGAAGCGGAATCCGAATTAGTAGTTGGATTTCATACAGAATATGGTGCATTCAAATTCGCATTATTCTTCATCGCAGAATATATGAATATGATCACCATGAGTTGTGTGGTTACCATTCTCTTCTTTGGTGGATACCATCTTCCTTTTGGAATATTGAACGGTTCTGTTTGGCAGGCATGGGCGGGACTAGGCTTCTTTACTCTTAAGGTTTTATTTTTCGCATTCTTATTCATGTGGGTGAGATGGACCCTGCCTAGATTCAGATACGATCAGTTGATGACTATCGGTTGGAAAAAAATGATCCCTTGGGCAGTTGCGAATATTCTGATCGCTAGTGCTTACGTTGGTTTGGACGGTTTCTGGAAATGGTAGGAATATTCGATAATCCTGGGCTTCTGCTCTTTTTTATATTTAGTGGAGTGTTGGTTGCCGGAGCCTTAGGAGTTGTATTTCATCCTAATCCAATTAGTTCTGCAGTTTTACTTGTACTTTCCTTTTTTGCGTTAGCCGGAATTTATGCGGTCATAGGTTCTGTTTTCGTGGCTACCATGCAGGTTTTGGTTTATGCGGGTGCCATCATGGTGCTTGTAGTTTTCGTTCTGATGCTTCTATCCTTACACGACGAAGGGATTGCAAACCTTTGGAATCATCCGATTAAAAAAGTTTTGGTTCTTTCGGTTGTTGTGTTACTTGCTGTGGTACTTATCCATTCAGTCAGAGAAGGAATTCCGAATACGGAAGCTTCTCCTAAAGGTTATTCTGATTCTGGGTCCTACGAATATACATTGTCCAAACCAGAAGATGGAAAGGCGGGCGTGATCGCAGAAGGAAATACTGCTGTGGTAGGGAGTTCCATGTTTTTGGATTACCTTCTTCCTTTCGAAATAGTTTCCATATTACTTTTAGCCGCTGTGCTTGGCGCAGTTATATTAGGAAAAAAGAATTTAGGTAAAAAAACAGAAGAAGGGGAGCCATGAATCCAGGAATTCTGAAACCAACTCTCGCGGGAATTCCCGTGGAATATCTGCTAATCCTTGCCTGTATTATTTTTTCCATCGGTGTAGCCGGGGTTTTATTCAGAAGAAGTGCAGTAGTTATCTTTATGAGTATAGAACTCATGTTGAACTCGGTAAATTTGGTATTTGTCGTTTTTTCAAAATCACTTCATCAGGTTCAGGGAGAAGTGGTTGTATTTTTTGTGATGGCGATCGCAGCAGTGGAAGCCGCGATCGGTTTGGCTCTTGTGGTTGCAATTCACAGAAAGAAAAAGACAAGTTTCGTAGACGAAATGAATTTAATGAAATGGTAATGCGATGAGTTGGGAAATCCTTATATCCGTTCTGGCTTTTTCTCCACTTCTTGGGTCCGTATTAAACGCATTATTCGGAAGATATTGGAAAGGTCTCTCAGGTCCGATCGGGACCTCATTGTCTTTTGTATCTTTTGCGGCGAGTGTATTCGCTTATCTTCAATTCCATCCTTTGGAAAGACAAGATGCTCAAATTGTTACTCTATTCAATTGGGTACAAGTTGGGAATTTTAAAGCGGATCTTGCTTATCAAGTAGATCAACTTTCTCTTTTTATGGCTCTGATCATCACAGGGATCGGAAGTTTGATCCATCTATATTCCATTGGATACATGAAAGGCAATCCTGGGATCGGGAGATTTTTCTCTTATCTGAACTTATTCGTATTCTTTATGCTCCATCTGGTTTTAGCAGAAAACCTGGTGGTTCTATTTTTCGGTTGGGAAGGTGTGGGACTTTGTTCTTATCTACTGATCGGTTTCGATACTCATAAAGAAAACGCTGCACAAGCAAGTATCAAGGCTTTCGTTACCAATAGGATCGCTGACTTGGCGATGATAGGAGGAATTGCTTTAACGTATTGGTTGGCTGGTTCCGTTTCCTTTATTACAATTTCTGAATCTTTACCTCAGGCAAAGTTTTTACTGAATGCACTTCCTTTTGTGGCGATCTGCTTCTTTATAGGAGCAATGGGTAAGTCCGCTCAGTTTCCCTTCCATGTTTGGTTGCCTGATGCGATGGCAGGACCTACTCCAGTTTCTGCTTTGATCCATGCCGCAACGATGGTGACTGCAGGATTATTCCTGATCGCAAGATTGAATTTTATTTTTATTTTAGTTCCTAAGGTCGGCTTTTGGATCGTTTGTATTGGAACATTCACTGCATTTTTCGCTGCAACCATCGGTGTTTACCAAAACGATATCAAAAAAGTTCTAGCTTATTCTACTGTTTCTCAGCTGGGTTATATGTTTGTTGCGATGGGAACAGGCGCTTATGTTGCAGGGCTTTTCCACTTATTAACTCACGCATTCTTTAAGGCTTTGTTGTTCTTGGGTTCCGGTTCAGTGATCCACGGATTATCTGATGAGCAGGATTTAAGAAGAATGGGCGGACTTAAGTCCCAGATGAAGATCACTTGGTGGACCTTTCTTTTGGGAACCTTGGCGATTGTAGGAGCTCCACCATTCAGCGGGTTTTTCTCTAAAGATCTCATCTTAGAAAAAGCATTCTATTTCCATCCTGTATTCTTTGGAATGGGGATCGCTACTGCATTCTTAACCACATTCTATATGTTCCGCCTAACGTTCTTGGCGTTTACCGGCAAATCCAGGGTTTCTAATCATGTACATCCACATGAATCTCCTTGGACCATGACGGTACCATTAGTGATTTTGGCGCTGGGTGCTGCATTCTCCGGATATTTACTCGTTCCTGAATCTTTAGGAGGGGGAATTGATTTCTTAGAGAAATATTTCTCTCCTGTTTTTGCGAAGGGGCTGCTGTATTATTCTCAGCAAAAAGGCGTTTTGGAAGTCCATCATTTAAGTCATGAGTTGGAACTCCTACTAGCTGGGCTTTCTTTAGGAGCAATCCTTTTAGGTGTTGGGATCTATTGGTTCTTTTTTGGCAAAAAGGAAAAGTTACCTTTAGCTGAATCCTCTTATTCTGGCTGGAGACTTCTTCCTGCGAATAAGTATTTCATAGATGAAATTTTCAAAAACGTTTTGATCGGGCCGATTTCCGCCTTATCCGAATTTTTATCCGAAGTGGTAGAGAAACGTTTGATCGATAGGGTTTTGACCGGAACAGGAAAAATTTCCGGCGGAGTTGCCTCATTACTACGTAGGATCCAAACAGGAACAGTAGTAGATTACGCTTTTCTAATTGTTTTAGGGACCGTTTTGATCTTGTCCGTTTTCTTATGGAGGGGAATCTAAGTGCCCCAGTATTATTTAAGCATTCTATTATTCCTTCCTGTTTTAGGTATCCCTTTCTTATTCTTTTCTAAAAAAGAAAAATGGATCCGTGTTTGGTCTTCGATCGTAACTCTTGCAGTTTTTGCGATGACCATTCCTCTCTTTTTGGAATTTCTGAAAGGAGACAGCGGTCTTCAATTTACTCATCGTATCTGGAACTTCCTGGAATTACAATCGGGAGGTTTGGATTATCATATAGCGATAGACGGATTTTCTTTATTGCTTGTGACGATGTCTGCTCTGCTATTTTTCCTTTCCGCTTTATCTGCTTTTTCTAATGTAAAGCATAGGATCAGAGAATTTTTTATTCTTCTTCTTTTAGTAGAAACTGGAGTGATCGGAGTTTTTCTTTCGGTCAACCTGATCCAATTTTATGTTTTCTGGGAATGGATGGTCCTGCCTTTCACATTGATGGTGGGTATCTGGGGAGAAAAAGGAAGAATTAAGGCTGCGATGAAATATCTGGTATTCTCTTTTACCGGATCTGTTTTCATGCTCGCGAGTATTTTGGTTTTATATCATTACACACATACATTCGATCTGGAAGAATTGGCTGTGGTCTCTTTGAATTCTATTCCTGCGAATATTAAGTTTTGGTTATTTGTTGGATTTAGTTTCGCATTTGCGATCAAGGTGCCTCTATTTCCTTTCCACACTTGGATGCCTGATGTTCACGAAGAAGCTCCGACTGTAGGTTCTGTGGACTTAGCTGGAATTCTCTTAAAGATAGGACTGTTCGCCTATGTTAGAGTGGCTATTCCAATCTTCCCGCAGGTATTTTTAGAATATCGTAATCTACTTACAGCTCTTGCTGTTGCTGGGATCGTTTATGGAGCTCTCGTAGCATTAACTCAGAAAAACAGCAAACGCCTTATTGCATTTTCTTCTCTTTCACATATGGGATTCTGTATTTTAGGGATCTTAACACTTACGGAAGAAGGTGTCGCAGGCGGAATGCTCCAAATGGTGAATCATGGATTCACTTCTGGACTTTTGTTCTTTATATTAGGATTCTTGCATGAAAGAACTGGAAGTAACGAACTAAAAGACTATTCCGGTCTTGCTAAATCGGCCCCATTTTTGGCAGTAACGATTGGTTTGGCTGCTTTCGCGAGTGCTGGTCTTCCAGGAACAAATGGTTTCGTGGGAGAATTTTTAGTTCTGATCGGAACGTTCAAATACAGCCTTATTTACGGTTTTGTAGCGGGTTCTGCAGTGATTTTTGCTGCAGGATATATGTTATACTTTGCAAGGCACTTGTTATTTGGTGAGCCAAATTCTTTATCTTCTGGCTTGTCTCCTTTAAATTTACGAGAGAAGTTTATAATTTCTGTAGTTGCAGGAATTATAATATTAACCGGGATTTTCCCTAATCTTTTGCTAGATTATTTGAAACCGAGTGCGAGAGTAGTATTGAACCTAACTTCTAAACAAGCATTGCAAGAAAGAGCCTTTTTAGAACAAGAAGGCACTCTGAAGAACACCAAGAAGAAATTTATCAATTATAGGACCTTGGGAGTCGAGCCTCCAAGTTACGAAGATAGGATCAGTTCCGGAAGAGGAACAGGGATCCCAGGCAATAAGACTGTTTCCCAAGAGGCGGAAGAATGAATTTAATTCCAAATTCCAACGATCTAATTTCTATACTTCCTATTCTGGTACTTTCAGGAGGAGGGATCTTATTGCTTGGATTGCAGTTCTTTTTCCAAGGATTTGAATTTAGGATCGTAAGGTTCACTTCTGGTCTGATTTTGATCGCCGCATTTTTCTCCTTATTTATTTCTCAATCGAATCCTGGAGTTGGGTCTTACTTTTCAGGGCATTACGAAATCTCCACAATTGGTTTCTGGTTTGGGGCATTATATTTAATTGCCGCATTCTATACTGTTCTTGCTTCTCCAAGAGTATTAGAACAACATAATATGGAATTTCCGGAGTTCTATCCTCTTCTTCTTTTTTCAGTCGTTGGAATGTTCCTGATGACTTCTGGAACAGATACTGTTACAATCTTTGTTGGATTGGAATTGATGTCTGTATGCTTGTATGTTCTGGTTGGAATGGCAAGAAGTGATGTTTATTCTTTAGAAGCCAGCTTGAAATATTTTCTTTTAGGAAGTTTCTCCACAGGATTTTTCTTATTCGGAATGGCTTTTTTGTTTGGAGGATCAGGCACAACTCATCTGCAAGATTCCTTAAAACCTTTGTTGAGCGCTGGATTTGATTCCAATTTTACTAAGATAGGATTATTACTTCTATTAACAGGGATCTCATTTAAGATCGCATTATTTCCTTATCATTCCTGGACACCTGATGCTTACGAAGGTGCTTTAACTCCGGTTACAGGATTTATGGCAACAGCTTCTAAGTCTGCTTCCATGGGACTACTACTCGTTGTATTTTCAAAACTTCCTGTTGCCAAGTCAGGCGGAGAATGGACCTGGATCATGGGGATCTTAGCGCTCCTGTCCATGACTTACGGAAACTTCGTGGCTTTAAAGCAGACAAGTTTGAAAAGAGTTTTGGCATATTCTTCTATTGCTCATGCAGGCTATGTGGTTGCTGGGATTTCTTTAGGGGGAAAAGAAGAAGCATTATTCTATTTGATTGTATATTCATTCATGAGTTTAGGGGCATTTGCTATTCTTTCTTTCTTGGAAGAAGGCAATCGCCACGTAACATATGAATCTATCGGTGGGTTAGCAAAGTCCAGGCCTTGGACTAGCTTTGCATTATTCATTTTCTTCTTATCTTTAGCTGGGATCCCTCCTTTAGGTGGATTCTCGGCAAAATTATTCCTATTCCAAAAGATCGCAGAAGGAACAGATCAGATCTCCAAATTGTTACTCATTGGAGGGATCGCGAACTCTGCATTGGCATTATATTATTATGTAAAAGTAGGAATACTTGCTTATATGAGTTCTGAAGAAGGAGAAATATCTAAATTAGATTCTCCTAAAGCAAGTTACGGAGTCTTATTTGTATCTGCAATTTCTTTGGCAGCAGTTTTAGTGGGTTGGTATTTTATCCAACCTAAGGATTTGAATAGCTTAAAGTTTGCAAACAAATCCGCAGAATTACAAAAGTAAGATGTCGAGTTTTAAAAAAGTTCTATCTTCCATTAAAGAATACTTTGAGCCCATCCCTAAGTTTGATGGAGAAAATGCGAGGTTTAGAGAGGCAATTTATCTTTATTCTAAAAATCGTTCCGAAAAAAATTTAGAAAAACTTTCTGCTGAACTTACTAAGGCTTATTTTCTGATCCCTCATGCGGGCGAGGAAGCTGCTCCCAAAAAGGCAAAACCTAAGAAAAAAGCTGCTGCCAAAAAGAAGAAAAAAACTCCTCCTAAAAAAGGACCTCAACCTATCGTATTATTGTACGTAAGCGATGAACACGGTAGAGTGTTCTTGCCTGCATTCTCTCATCCTTCTGAATCTTTCCGTTATTTTAAAAAAGATACTGCACTTGTGCCTATTACTGCTAAAGAATTATGGGCCTTAGGTCTGCAAAATAAGGGAGTTTCCGGAGTTGCCATTGATCCTGGATCTACGTTATGGTTGCTCTCCAGAGATCATTTGGAATTATTGCAAAAAGAAAAATAGTCCTTCTCTTTTTATAGAACGTAATTCCATGTATTCTTCTTTTCGAATATATATTTTCAATCTTCTTCTTTTGTCCTTAGTCTTCACGAATTGTATTCTGGTTTCAAGATCAGAACTTATTTCTCCTTCTACCTTAAACGAGGGAAAAGTATTAAAACATTATAAAAAAGTTTCTCTTAAAGTGATCTATATCCCTGAAAAGGATGATCACGCATATAATTTAGAAGAAGAAGAACAGAAGAATCGAGAAGAAACTTGGAAAGAACTTTTAGTTTCCGCGTATGAGGATTCTGGTTTGTTCAGAGAGGTTAATACTACTTCTGATGGGGATCTAAAAGTACAAATTAAGATCGTGGAATCTCAAGCAGAAGATAGAGGAATGGATTACGCATTTTCCAAAGGATGGGGTTTTCGTCCTTACAGGGAAGAAGGTTCCTTTGCGATGAGCACAGATTTTTACAATGCAAAGGGCGAACTTTTAGGTTCAGTAGACTTAACTGAAAAATACGATTATTATTATCAGGTTTTCTTTATATTCCTGGCACCTTTTTATTCTCCAGGAGGAGAATATGAAAGGTTGGGACGTTTTATGGGATTAAAAACTTTGGATAGAGCATTATCTAAGGAAGTTTTTATCCCCAAAAAGTAACTTCTATAAATTTTCTGAAATAATTCACCCAGATCACAAACAGGATCAAATTACTCGACGCAAATATAATTAATCTGTGGATGACGTTATTATAAGTAAGATGGATCAAGCTATGTGCGGTCCTAAGTCCCACATAGATCCATGCCAACTGAAAATTTAAAGGGTCATTAGAACTCGTTAAATATTGTATCAGACAGATAAGATAGAATAAGAGAGGCATCTCCAATAGATTCATATAATTCCGATTTGCGATAGCCACCCACCCCGGAACATTTTTGGATTCCCCCAACTTAAAATCGTCCGGAGTTACTTTTCCAATAATACCTGCGTATAAACGGCGGATCGGAATTTGTAGTAATACGAAAAAAGTCAATAGAGCTAACGCTCCGATCGGAAGAAGCCAGTATTCTTTTTGCATCTCTAACCCTTTTAAATAGAAAAGAATTTTATATGGAATAGTTTTGCTTATAATCTGCAAGCAAAAGACACAGAATTTCAAAATCTTCCATTTCTATTTTCATTGACTCCTGGGACTTTTTGAATAATCTATAGCCCCTTTATCTTCGTCTCATAACTTAATACTAAAATGCAAGAATCCCTGGAAAAGTTAGTCTATCACTGGATACAAAACGATTGGGAAGTTTTCCAGTTCATTCAAACCGAAGGGTTGGACGGGATTTGGGTCTTAGATCTTTCGGATCGAAATAGATTTTGGATCAATCCTAGGTTCAGATCCGTTCTTGGAATTTCTGATTCGTCTGATATTTCTTCAGTCAAGTGGAAGGATTTATTCTTCAAAAAGGATCATCGGCTGATCGATTCTCAAATAGAGAAGATTCAAGATACAATTACTCTTTCTATTCGTTATAAAACATTCTCCGGTGTGGGGCTCGGGACAGATACTAAACTTAAAATCCTAAAGAATGGATCCGGTGACCAAATCTGTATCGCTGGAATTAAGATCGTACAAGAATCGGAGATAAATTCTTTAAAAAGAGAATTGGATTTTCTTTCTCTAATAGATGCTCTTCCTGATTTAGTCGGATATTGGGATTGTAATTTAATCAATCGATTGGCAAATGAGGCTTATCAAAAATGGTTCGGGATAGAGACTAAAAAGATAGTCGGACAACATTTACGAACTGTTTTAGGCGACCAACTATTCGAATTAAATTATCCTTATATACAAGGTGCTTTAAAGGGAGAGACACAGTTATTCGAAAGAAGAGTACCTTCTCCTGATGGAAAACATTCCAGATACACATTAACAAAATATATACCTGATTTTAGGGATGGGAAGGTAGTTGGTTTTTCAGTAATTTCTAATGATATTTCTGAGATCCGAAATGCAGAGCTCGCCAATCGCCGTCTGGCAAAAATTGTAGAATCTTCCGACGACGCGATCATAGGTAAGGACTTAGAAGGAGTTATTACGTCTTGGAATCATGGGGCAGAGAAAATTTTCGGTTATGGCTCTGCGGAGATGCTCGGATCTAAATTTGATCTATTGGTCCCGGATGAATCCAAACCTTTAGAATCCAGGATTGATTTTAAGATCAAATCTGAAAAAGAGAACCTTCATTTTGAATCGGTTCGAAAAGCAAAGGACGGACATTGGATCGAAATGTCTATCACACTCTCTCCTATGTTTGATTCTTCCGGGAAAATGACTGGTTCCGCAGAGATCGCAAGAGATATAGGCGAAAGAAAAAGGATGGAAAGTTCTTTTAGGAGCGCCTTCGAATATTCTGCGATCGGAATGGCAATCTTGGATCCAAAAGGAAGATGGATGCAAGTGAATGGAAATCTGATCAAGTTACTCGGATACGATTGGGAAGAATTGTCCAAGCTGACTTTTAAAGATATCACTTATGAAGAGGATTTAGGAAAAGATCTGCAGTTATTAGCGGAGACCTTAGATGGAAAGAGATCAGGTTATCATTTAGAAAAACGTTATATTAAGAAAGATGGCGAGATCGTCTGGGTCCTTCTCTCTGTAGCTTTGGTCAGAGATGCAGATGGAAGACCAAATCATTTTATCTCTCAGATCATGGATATAGACGAGATCAAAAAGGCGGAAGAACAATTACGTCATGCCAAGGAACTTCTGGAACAAACCAACAAGTTAGTAAGGATCGGTGCCTGGGATCTTGATCTGAAAAACAATGTAGAAACCTGGTCAGGTGTTACGAAGGAAATGTTTGAAGTTCCCGCTGATTTTGAACCTGATATAAAAGGAGCATTAAAGTTTGTTAAAGAAGGTGAGAACAGGGAAAAAATTTTAGAAGTTATAGATAAACTTATAAAACAAGGCGAGCCCTACGATCTGGAGATCCAACTAGTCACTGCTAAGGGCAATGTACTTTGGGTTAGGACTGTAGGAAGTGCAGAATTTGAAAATGGCGAATGTGTCCGTATATTCGGAGCATTATATGACATTGATAAGCGGAAAAAAGCTGAATTGGAATTGTTCCGAGAAAAATCCAGGCTTTCCGCATTCGTTGAACATGCCCCTGCGGCAGTAGCAATGTTCGATAAAGAAATCAAATACGTTGCTGTTAGCGAAAGATGGTTAACCGAGTATCACTTGTCCGGAAAAAATATCATAGGGCTATCTCATTACGATGTATTTCCGAGTGTTTCCCAAGAATGGAAGGATATCCATCAAAGATGTTTATCCGGAGAAGTTCTCAAAAATGATGAAGATGTCTGGAGGCCAGATGGTTGGGAGCATGACCAGTATCTTCGTTGGGAAGTAAGGCCTTGGTATCAATTAGATGGTTCTATAGGCGGGATCATGATGTTCACCCAGGATATCACTGAAAGTTGCTTACAAAGAGAAGAGTTAAAAAAAGCAAAACTGGCCGCGGAACATGCAAATAAAGCTAAATCGGACTTCTTGGCAAATATGAGCCATGAGATCAGGACTCCTTTGAATGGTATCATAGGATTTTCTGATCTATTATTAAGAACTTCCATGGATTCTACTCAGCATCAATATATGATGACTGTATTCCAATCCGCAGAGTCCTTGCTAGATATTATTAACGATATATTAGATTTTTCTAAGATTGAAGCAGGAAAATTAGAATTATCTTATGAAAAGACAAATCTTTTAGAACTTTGCAGCCAAATCGTAAATACGATCAAATTCCAAGCTCAGAAAAAAGGATTAGAAGTAATCGTAAATGTTGCATGGGATGTGCCTCGTTTTGTAAAGGCAGATAGTGTTAGGCTAAGACAGATCATAGTAAATTTATTTAGTAACTCTGTAAAGTTTACAGAAGAAGGTGAAATAGAATTTAAAATAGAACTTCTCAAAAAAATTTCAGAAACAGAAGGAGAGTTCAGATTCTCAGTAAGAGATACTGGGATTGGTATTGCACCTGATGCAAGGGACAAAATATTCGAAGCATTTACCCAAGGAGATGTGTCCACTACTCGCAGATTTGGAGGGACGGGACTTGGACTTGCGATCTCAAATAAACTTTTATCTATAATGGGAAGTGGTCTTCAAGTAAAGAGTGAATTAGGAAAAGGAAGCATATTCTATTTCGATCTAAAACTAAATATTTCTGAAATTGTGGGAGAAGATTGGATCAGGCTTCGTTCTATCAAAAAAGTCTTAATAGCAGATAAGGATCAAGAAAACATAAAATTGATCGGAGATATGTTATCAATGCAAAATATTCCGGCAGACTTCTCCAAAAACGGAGAGGAGATGTTACGAACCTTATCCAGCGGGAATAGATATGATATTATTTTAATGGATTCTGAAATGCCGGAAGGAGATGGATTGGAGCTTGTCCGAAAAGTAAGAGAGGACTTGAAGATCAGAAGTGAAGATCAACCGATCGTACTAATCGTAAATCCGGAAGAAGGAGATCAATTTACTGAGAAGTCCAGAAAATTAGGAGTCCAGGAAGTGATCTCTAAGCCAATCCATATGCAGAAATTATTCGATATTCTGGCCAGAAATCAGATCTTCAAAGAACCTTTCGTATTTCCTTTGAATGCAAGGGATCAGGAAGGAGCTCCTACCATTCATAAAACTGCAACTGTTCTGATCGCGGAAGATAACACTGTAAACATGATGCTCGCAAAAAGTATTGTTAAACGTATCCTTCCCAAGGCAAAATGTGTAGAGGCCCTGACGGGCAGAGAAGCGGTGGATAAATTTAGAGAGATCAATCCGGACTTGATCTTTATGGATATCCAAATGCCTGAGATGAACGGATATGAAGCTAGTAAAGCAATACGTGTACTAGAAAAAGACGGCCATAGGGTTCCGATCATAGCAGTGACTGCGGGTATTGTTTCCGGCGAAAGAGAAAGATGTTTAGAAGCTGGTATGGATGATTATATTAGTAAACCTGCAGTAAAGGCCGATTTTGCCCGGATTATTTTCCGTTGGATGAGTTAATTTACTTAAAGTATTTTGATTTTTTGCCAATAGGTCCAAGATCTCAAGAACCATTCCATAGGGCCTAATAAAAAGGTCCTTCTCCAAATCAAAGAGAATGCCCCAAAAAAAGTCCAAATAGGAACAATTAAAATTAAGACAATATAACTACCTATTTGATCGAAATATCCAAGTCCCCAGCCACAAAAGATCCAAGTGCAGACCAAAGATTCTCCTAAATAACAGGTCAAAGAAAGTTTTCCCATTGTTTCGAACCAGATACGATCAGCAAAACTTCTTCCTGAATGATAATAATTCCCAAGTAAATATACATAACAGAATGTGAGTGCGGGTGCACTAAAAGTATCCGAGATCGCATATAAAATTTTTAAAAGTACACTTTGATTTTCAGGAAGAATATGACGGGAATGTAATGTATATACCAGATTCCCTAAAATTCCCAAGAATAACATCCAAGGAAAAAGTTTTTTCAATCCAGGCTTTACTCTTTCCCAATCCGAGAAGATTGAATTTTTAGCTGCAAAAAAGCCTAAACAAAACATGGAGAAAACAGTAGGCCATTGGTAGAATACCAAAAAAGGAATGGATAGAATTGTGTCCTTGGTTCTCTGAACATTGCTCTCCCAGAATCCTCCTAAATATGCTTTTCTGCTTTCTTCCAGCAGACGGGGAAGATTTGCCTCTAACTGTGATTTCAATTCTACTTCTGCGAAACTCATCCCTATTCTGCAAAACACTGCTATAACTAGGAAAAATAGAGAAAGTTTTAATAATAAGGAAGCGGATCTGTTTCTCAAAAACCAGAGAAATGCTCCTAAAATTGCATAAGAGAGAAGAATATCCCCAATGAACAAAAAGATTCCATGAAGAATTCCTAATATTCCTAAACCTAGGATTCTTCTGAAATACCTGGCTCTGGAATATGTTTCCGGATTATTCTCCAGTTGGACAAAAAATCCATAACCGAATAAGAATGAAAATAATACATAAAACTTGGATTCAAAGAAGAATGCAACAATCCAAGAGCCGATAGAATCTAGAAGAGTGGAATTTTCTCCCAAGGAAGCAACCAAATACATTGGTTTTGAAAAATAGGGCAGGTTAACTGCGAGTATTCCTAAAAGAGCAAATCCTCTTAAAAAGTCTATGAATCCTATCCTGTTTTTCATGTTGGTCTCTTAATGTTTAGGTTTCCAGTTCCAAGTGAATGCAAGTAGTATTATAGCTAATATCGCAGAAGTGAATATTATAAATATAGAATATTCCCAGCGAAACCAAGGATATGAACTCATCCATCCTAATCCTTTAGAGAGCGCTGTCCTTCCTAAATAACCGAATAGTCCTATAAATCCTGCAGCTGTCCCAACTGCTTTTTTTGAAGTAAAGTCTAGTCCAGCAACTCCGAGTAACATTACGGGAGGATAAATAAAAAATCCTACCACACCAAATAGTGTAAGATCCGCCCATAAATATCCAGAAGGGATCAGTAATATTCCGAATAATGCAAATAAGATCGGGAACATGCAGACCAAACTGACTAATCCTCTTTTTCCTCCAACCTTGTCAGAATACCAACCAACAAGTAAAGTGGATCCTATACCTGCGAATTCATAAATAAGAGTGCTGATGCCTCCTTTTTCTAAACTCGCTCCCTTGGCGAATTTCAGATAGGAAGGTCCCCAATCTGTAAGGCTATATCTGACTATATATACAAAAAAGTTAGCTATTGCAAAGACCCAGATATACTTATTCAAAAGTACAAGATCTATAAAAATTTCCTTAAAACTAAGCTCTCTTTCTGATTCTGAAACTTTTGTAGAATCTATTTCTGTTCCTGTATATTCTTCGATGGAAGGAAGTCCAACAGATTGAGGAGTGTCTAATAATCTGAAATATAAATAGATAGCGGTTAAAAATGAAAGGGCAGCAGGAATATAAAATGCATTTCTCCATCCGAACCAAGAAGCACTGTACGCTGCGATCACTCCTACAAGTCCGCCCCCCACATTATGCGCGATGTTCCAGATTGCGAATTTTGATCCTCTTTCTTTAACGGAGAACCAATGCCCTAAAGATCTTCCACAAGGTGGCCAGCCCATTCCTTGGAATAAACCATTTAATCCCCATAAAATTAAATGTGTTTGGTAA
The DNA here is from genome assembly GCF_004769555.1 of Leptospira koniambonensis. Taxonomy (NCBI): domain Bacteria; kingdom Pseudomonadati; phylum Spirochaetota; class Leptospiria; order Leptospirales; family Leptospiraceae; genus Leptospira; species Leptospira koniambonensis. Next base: position 1,703,307 of record NZ_RQFY01000004.1, read on the forward strand.
TCAGAAGAAGCACCAAAACATATATTACAAATCCCTGTTAGAATAAGACCTAATGGCATGAAGATCTTAGGGTTACTTCTATCTGATAAAGCCCCCATTAGGAATTTTCCGATACCATAAGAGATCGCTGTGATCGCTAAAATATTTCCGATCTGTTCTTGTGAATAGGAAAGTGCTTGGCCAATTTCCTTGGAAACGACTGGGAAATTGTTCCGGACTGTGTAAAAGACAGAATATCCGAGAAAAGTGGCTTCTAAAATTCTCCAACGAAACTTTGGATAAAGAGTTTGGACTTCCGATTCGGGACGTAATGGTTTAGGTGGACTGGGTAGAATCCAAGATAATAGACCTTTTCTCATCGATCGGGAAGAATGATCGTATATTGTCGGACGCACAAGTAGAATTTAATTAAAAATGTCTAAATCCAGATTCTTTAGGTGAATAAATTTTTCCTTCATAAGAATATCTTACCTGAGGAGATTCACCTTCTTCTAATGCAAAAACGATCCCTATTTTTCGGATAGAGATCCCTTCCCAGGTGAAAGGTAATTCATCCGGTGATAAAAACAGAAGTTCTAATTCTTCTCCAGATGTTAAAACTCCTTCTATCCCGATTGCTTCTTTTACTCCGTTCTCAAAGGGAAGTTTGTCTAGATCTAATTCTATCCTGACTCCGGAGGATTTAGCTAATTTGAATACATCTTGTTTGAGTCCGTCTGTAAGATCCATTCCTGCATGTATTCTGTTTTTTGAATATAAGGAGCGGCTTAGGTTCAACCTTGATTTAGGTCTTAAATGTCTATCCAGGGCGATCTTTTTGGCTTCCGGAGAAAGAGAAATATGTGCTCCTTCTAATATTTTATAACCTAAAAGTGAAGCGCCTACATGACCGCTCAAGTATACATTATCCCCCGGTTTTCCACCCTTTCTATCTACAGGAGAACTTGATTTTCCTAATAGAGTTAAAGTTAAGTTTAACTCTTGTGTTCTATAAGTGTCCCCGCCGCAGAGTTCTATCTCGTAGGAGTTTAATGCCTTCTTAAATGAATCAATAAATGGTTCTAAAAATTCTTTTCGATTGCAAGAAGGAGAAAGTCCAAAATTGAAAAATGCTTTTTGAGGAGTTCCGTTAGCCGCTGCTATGTCGGATACGTTAACTTCTACCAACTTGTTGGCCAAATCTTCGGGACGACTCCAGTCCAAACGGAAATGGGTTCCTTCTACAATTGTATCTGTTGTGATTAAGTTTCCTTCTTTATCCGAATAACAGTCGTTTTCCTGTTCTTTGCCGGGAGGATATAAGGAGGAGATGAGTTCTTCTTCGTTCAAGTGTTTTCCAATATCTAAAAATCTTGACTTTGTTTTATTTCAACCCTAGTATAAGGTCATGAAATCACGTATAAATTCTTTTTATATATCCGCACTGATTTTTTCAGTATTCTCCCTCGCAGGAAGTTTGCAATTCAATTCGTTATCTGCAGAAGAGTCCTGCAAATATTCTGTAACACAAGAAGCAACTGGTCTTGAATGGAAAGCTTTCAAATTTACAGAAAAAACTGGAGTGGGCGGCAAGTTTATTAAAGTAAACATTTCAGGAGCAAAATCCGCTGCTAAAATTCCCGACGCATTAAAAGGTTTAAAATTCTCAATAGATGCTCTGGACCTGGACAGCGGAAATGCAGAAAGAGATCCTAAGATCAAGGGCGCATTTTTCGGAAATCTGAAAAAGAGCGGGAAGATAGAAGGATCAGTATCTTCTGCAAAACTAGAAGCTGATGGAAAATCCGGAACTGGAGTAGTTAAACTTATATGGAACGGAGTGAGTAAAGATGTTCCTTTACAATTCACTTTAACCGGAGAAGTTTTAGAAGCAAAAGGCTCTTTAGACGTTAATAATTGGAATGCGAGCAAGGCATTAGCTGCATTGAATACAGTATGCAGCGATCTTCATAAAAGTAAAGACGGTAAATCTGTTCTTTGGCCAGATGTAGAAATTACGATTAAATCTACCTTAAAGAAAGATTGTAAATAGGATTTAAAAAGCGGAGAGTGAGTTTGTTGCCTTCTCCGCACTCCTCTATTAGAAATTTAAAATATTCAGTTTTTATCCTTCAGCCGCCTCCGCCAGAAGTGGGAACGTAACATAGGCAGAGGACTTTATGTTGCTGTGAACAAGAATAAATATCTGTAGCAAACCAACTATCTACGGTTTTAACTAAAGTATTTCCAGCCTGTCCTAAAGAGGAGGAGGTGCCGTCGTTTCCATTTGAACAGTTGTCTGCCGCGGCACCACCGCCTCCATCTCCAAAACTCCAAAATGTTTGGTTACCTAAGCCCGCACCTTCTAGACTAATATTTAGGTCTACTGCGAATAAGTTGGAATAATCTTGCGCGATAATTGTACCGAAAGGACCTCTGATCGGAACTCCGGTGGTAGGTAAATCCCCATACAGTGCATTCAATGAAGAAGCTGAAACAGTAGGAGTCGAAACTAAGGGAGCATATTTAGAACATTTAGAATCTATGATATTAGAAAAGAGCCGTTCTTGCTGGCAGATAGTATTTAAGCTAGAATCCAAGAATCCTGAGCCTAAAATGGATAGTTTTCCATTATAGCTCGTATTCGTAGCATACATATAAATTCCCTCGGGAGCCGTGATCAGAAGGCTTGTTAATATTGCTTGGAAACTGCAGCTTCTATCTTTGTCCGAACAGGTTTTGTCGGAAATGCAACCGTTGGATAAAACAAAAAAGATTAAAATAAGAAGAACACGATGGATCATCCAACCAAGGATAAAACGGACTTAGTCAATAATCAAGAAATTATATCTTTGTCTGGCTTATCGTGTTTTTAGTTTGGACTAACCCGTAATCACTACTAATAACAAAGACAGATGATCGGATGAGATTCAGAACAAGCAGCTGAAGTTTCATAGAGCCAACTCGTTGCAGTTAACACAGGAGATCCTATCGCACCTGTGGCTCCCGTGTCTGTTCCGTCTGTGCAATTATAGGTATTATTATAACCCCCTCCTGCACCCGCAAATGTCCAATAGGCTTGGGATATAACTCCGGCTTGCTGGAGGCTTATTTGTATTGAGGTAAACATATTTCCCCAAGTGTTTGAGATAATGTCTCCTCTGGCTCCTCGAATCGGATAGCTTGTATTATCGGGAACACCGAAGAGTCCCGGAAAACTTGGGATGCCATTCGTAGGAGTGGAAACAAAAGGCAGAATATTGGAACAAGTTGTATTAATAGTCGTGGCAAATAAGCGGTTATTAGTGCAGATATTAAGGAGACTCTCATCTAAACTTGAGCCATAGACCGCTAAGTTTCCTTGGTAACTCAATGCGGTGGAATAAAAATAGATCCCTTGGGGTACCGGAAGAAGATAGAGTATATTCTCTATTACGTTACAGCTTCTATCTTTGTCAGAGCAGGATTTGTCGGAAATACAAGCTCCGTAGAATATGTTTAAAAATAAAATCGGAAGAATATAAATATAACGTAACATTCCAAACTAAGTTAGAATGGACTCAGTTTATATACAAGAATTTATATCTTCACCTGGCCTATCATATCTTTTAATAAGGACTAGCCCTTAGTGGTTATTAATAACAAAGGCAGATGATTGGATGAGATTCTGTGCATCCAGGTGCCCCAGATAAGAGCCAGTTTGTAGAATTGTCTGTAGGAGATCCAATTGCACCAGCGGCCCCGACAATTGTTCCGTCTATACAATTGTCAGCAGAATTATAAGTCCCTCCTGTATTGGCAAATGTCCAAAATGTTTGGGATGTGACTCCTGCTTGTTCTAAGGTCATAAGCAGAGAAGGAAACATATTTGTCCAAGAGTTCGCAATGATACCTCCTTTTGATCCTCTTACTGGATAGCTAGTATTATCCGGAATACTATAGAGCGTGCCAAAATTATACATGGGACTCGTAGAAGTCGAAACTACTGGAAGAACATTTGAACAACTTGTATTTATCATGGATGCAAATATTCGATTTGTAGTGCAGATATTATGAAGACTATCATCAAGAGTAGATCCGTATGCTGCCAAATTTCCTTGGTAGCTAGTTTGAGTTGTGTATAAATATATCCCTTGAGGAGCGGAAATTATAGAGTATATCTGTTCTTGGATGCTGCAATTTTTGTCATTATCAGAACAAACTTTTGAACTCATGCAAGCGTTTGTGGAAAGAATAAAAAAGAAGAAGGATATCTGAATAAAAAATTTCACCGCATGATTAAAACCAAACGGTTTAGTTTTGCAAGAAATTTCCTAGGAAAATTTCCTATATAAACATTCTTTATGTAAGAATAAGCCTAGTTAGGATTTAATAGCAGAAACATAGAATTTTTCTATATTGTTCGCAAGTCGCGATATTAGCACCTAACCAAATATTACTTTGAGTGGTAGGATTTCCAACTTCCCCGGTATCGCCAACTGCTTTAGAAAGACCATCGATACAACTCCCCGAATAACCTCCGCCGGCAGAGGTAAAAGTCCAGAATTCCTCATTTATGATTTCAGAATTACTTAAGGAAGTAACATCAGGTCCTATTGCTATCAGCCAGTTAAAACTTCGAGAAACTGTATTTCCTTTCGAACCTCGAATTGTAAGATTGTCTCCGTCGAAAGCTGGAAAATTTGCGGGATATTGATCGATAGACATTAGATCACTCGAAACTCCCGGAAGAATATTTCCGCAAGAAGAGATGATCGGTGCAAGCAGGCGATCCTTTACACAAAGATTCATGAGGCCATCGAATAAACTAGATCCGTATTTCGCAAAATCACCTTGGTAGGAATTTAATGAAGAATAAATATAAATCCCAGGGGGAGGAGCGATAAATGAATATAAAATTTCGGTAACGCTGCAGGATCTATCTTCTTTAGAACATGTGCTTTCTTTGGCACATGCACTTAATGAAAAAAATGCCAAAAGAAGAAGAGAGACAATCGATTTCATATCTGTATTCGTATCTACTTTATTTTTTATACAAGAAATTTCCGAAAGAAATGATTAAATGGAAAAGCCTTAATAACAGATACAAAGTACCTTTCTGTAATTATTGCATGCATCGTTAGTGGCACCGTACCAGATAAGAGCTGTACTATTCGGATCCCCTGTGCTTCCAAGATCGCCGTTATCAGAATTGACCCCATTGGTACAGCTTGTTGAGGGTTGGTACAATCCCCCACTTATAGTGAATGTCCAAAATTTTTCCGATATCACTCCTGCAGCACTCATCGTAAGCTTCGGATTTTCAACAAATACATCAGTCCATGTATCAAAGAGCAGCTCACCTCTAGCACCTCTTACCGGTAAAGCTCCATTCAGGGAGAAATCTGTTTCATATGCGGAGATGGAAGTGGTATCGCTGGAAGCAAAAGGAAGAACATTGGAGCAGTTGGAAATCGTTTGCGCAAAAAATCTTGCTTCATAACAAATATTCGTCAGGCTAGACTGTAGATTCGATCCATAAGCAGCCAAATTTCCTTGGTAATACTGTTGGGTAGAATAGAGATAAATTCCCCCGGGATCAATTGCAGAGGAAATTAGAAGTTCACTTATGTTACAAGTTTTATCGTGATCGGAACATGTTTTATCCGTTATACATCCAAAGGATAAAAAACTAAAAAGAATAAAAAAGGTGGTAGTTCGCATAACAATCAACGTAAGCTTCTTTATTGGTAGGAAAATGCAAAAAATTTCACCGCCTGATTAAAAACGAAACGTATCTGTTTGGCAAGAAGTAATTTACAAGCTTGGCTATGCTGTAACAATTATGGCGGAATAATTAGAGAAGTATCCGGAGTAAAACAAACGCAAAGTACCCTATAAGATACATCGCATGAATCTATGTCGTCTCCGCCTAAATTCAGCCAATCTGAATCGGTACTAGTTGTGTATCCTAAAGCACCTGAATATGTACCCGTTGTATCTGTTCCATTGTTACAAGTGTCTGTGATAACATTCCCAGTCGTATCTGAAAATGACCAAAACTTTTCGGTTCCGAGTCCGGCTGCGGCTAAAGATATATTAAGAACAGCTTCTCCACTGACCATATTGCTCCAACCATCTATGATTGTAATTCCAGTGGGACCGAAAACCGGAAAGGAAGTGGATTTTAATCCGTAGACAGTTTCGAAATTATAAAGAGGAGCTAAGGGAGTCGGAATAATCGCTCTAACTTCAGGACAGTACTGATTGATAAGTGAAGAAAATAGTTTTTCGTTCTTACATATATTCTGAGTACTTTCATCCAGAGTGGAACCGTAAGACGCTAAATTTCCTTGGTATTTTGTGATAGTGGAGTAGATATAAACGCCGTCTGGCACGCTAAGAAAGGATGATATTGCTGCCTGGACGCTGCAGCTCTTATCCTCGTCAGAGCAGGTCTTATCGCCCAAACAATTGTAATATAGAATAGAACACAAAAAACTAATAAGGATTAAACTGCGACTTCGCATAATACAACTCTCCCTAGAGGACTATACAAAGTTCAAGGAATTTCTCATTACACTTGACTAAATTGTCTGAAAGTTTTTACTTCTGCCAAGATGCGTCTAAAACTTAAAGTCCGTTCTATAATTTTTTTCCTATTGGCAATGGTTTTAACTCCAAGCTTATTATTTGCCGATCAGACTATCCTTCTTCGCAAAGGGGGAAAGGTGATCGGTAATGTTGTGGGCCAGAATGAAAAGACGATCGTTGTTCAATCCGAGACCGGCAAACAGACCATCAACAAAAGAGATATATTAAAAATTATTTATAAAGACATCTCAAAAGAAGAAGAAAACCGCATCCGTAAGGAAGAAGAGAAGAAGGTTCAGGAAAATCCTCAAGTCGTTGAGGAGCCTATCCAGATTGTTCCACCGCCAACATCTACAGAACCAAACAGAAGCAGGTGGAGTGCTGTATGGCGTTCCGCAATTCTGCCCGGCTGGGGACAATGGTATACTGATAATAAACTGGAAGCAAAGATTACAGGTGGAGCCTTCTTAGCGAGCTTGGCATATGCGGGCGTCTCAAGATCCGAAGCAGAATCTGCAAAAAGTAAATATGACGATGCAGTTTCCAAGAGCAGCACTACTGGAGCTTTGATCTATGGCGGCGGAATTGCAAACTTCTACCTTCTTACCGTAGTTCCTAGTGCAAGAGCAGATTACGAAAGTTCCGTCCAATCATATAATACATCCGTGTATATATTGGGTGGAGTATATCTGGCTCAATTGGTCAGAACGTATTTCCTCGGAAAATCTTGGGAGCAGGGGACTTCTGCCAATCCAGTAGCTTGGACAGTGGTTCCTAAGCCAGATTGGTCCGCTGGAAGAGTGGGCTGGGGCGCAGAAGCAAGTTTTAGCCTCGGTTTCTAGGAATTTTGTTCGTAATTCCTTGACCCCTTAGGCCGGTACGCGAAATTGGCCAATACAGGACATACCCATGCCAATCGTATCTAAACCGCATAGAACTCCTTCCTTAAAAAAGGAACAAGCTAATAAAGCTTGGTTCGTAGTCGACGCTGAAGGAAAAACCTTAGGTCGTCTCGCTTCGGAGATAGCAACTAGACTCCGCGGTAAACATAAGCCTACTTTTACTCCAAACGTTGATTGTGGAGATAATATCATTGTTATCAATGCTGCTAAGGTAGCAGTGACTGGAAGTAAAGAAACTCAAAAAGAATATTTCCATCACTCTCGTTATCCAGGTGGTATGACAGCTACTACTCTCCAAAATATGAGAGTAAAACAACCTGAAAAAATCCTGTATGAAGCAGTTAAAGGTATGCTTCCTAAAAGTAAACTCGGTGCTGAAATGTTAACTCATTTCAGAATTTTCCCAGGAACCGAGCATAATCTCGGCGCTCAAAAGCCGATCAAACTGGAACTCTAGGAGATATTAGAATATGGCAAGCGCCAAGGAAATCTGGGCAGTAGGTCGTCGTAAGAACGCAATCGCCCGCGTAAAATTAAAAGAAGGTTCTGGTAAAATTGTAATCAATGATAGAGATTACAAAGATTATCTTCAAAACAGCCGTTCTAATATTAAAGAAGCTATCACTGCTTTAACTCTGATGAACGTTGCCGAAAAGTTTGATCTTAAGGTAAATGTTTCCGGAGGAGGGATCATCGGACAAGTCGGAGCGATCCGCCACGCACTTGCAAGAGTGATCTGCCGTTATAATCCCGAGTTCAGAGCTACTGTTAAAAAAGAAGGCCTTCTGACTCGTGACCCACGTATGGTGGAGCGTAAAAAATACGGTCTACATAAAGCACGTAGAGGAACTCAGTTCTCTAAACGTTAATCTACGCTTTTTAGATCTATTTTTGAGAATGCCTGAAGTTCTTGCCAGCAAGACCTCGGGCATTTTCTGTTTTAAGGGGTATCATGAATTTTAAAAAAGTTTCCGAAGTCCGTAAAATCTTTTTAGATTATTTTAAGGAGAAGGGCCATACAATAGTTCCTTCTTCCTCTCTATTACCTGCGGGAGATCCTACACTTCTATTTACTACTGCGGGAATGGTACAATTCAAACCTTTATTCACAGGTGCAGTAGAACTCCCTTATACAAGAGCAACTTCTGCTCAAAAATGTTTGAGAACCACTGACTTAGAGAATGTTGGTAAAACAGAAAGGCATTGTACATTTTTCGAAATGCTTGGAAACTTCAGCTTCGGAGATTATTTTAAAGAAGAAGCTATCGAATATGCACTAGATTGTTCGGTAAATCATCTTGGATTTCCTAAAGAAAAACTTTGGATCACTGTATTCGAAAATGATGATGAAGCGGAGAAGATCTGGATCTCAAAAGGTATTCCTCAAGATAGGATTACTCGTTTAGGCAAAAAAGATAATTTCTGGGGACCAGCAGGTGATAGCGGTGCTTGTGGACCTTGTTCGGAATTATACTTGGATAGGGGACCTGAGAAGGCTCTCCCGGATTGCGGAGTAAAATACGAGTGTAAGCCAGGCTGCGACTGCGATCGTTTTTTAGAATTTTGGAATATAGTATTTAACCAATTCAACCAAGATACAGAAGGAAATCTTCATCCTCTTAAACAAACAGGTATCGATACAGGTTCTGGATTAGAAAGAGTTGCTCTACTTCTGCAAGGAGTTGATTCAGTTTATGACACTGATGAACTTCGCGGGATTATTTCAGAAGTAGAAAAAATCTCAGGCAAAACCTATAACGAATCTACAAAAGTTCCTTTCAGAGTGATCACTGACCATATTCGTTCTGTATTATTTACAGTATCCGATGGTATCTATCCCGACAGAACCGGAAGGGGATATGTTATCCGTCGTTTGATCCGTAGAGCAGTATTATTCGCTAGAAAATTGGATTTAAGAGAACCTTTCTTGTACAAACTAGCAAAATCAGTATGTAATATTTATAAAGAAAGATATCCTGATCTTGAAAAACATATTTCCTCTGTAGAAAGAACACTTCTTGCAGAAGAAGAATTATTCCTTAAAACCTTAGAGATTGGTTTGGAGAAAATAGAAGTTCTGGTTTCCAAAACTAAATCTGAAGGTTCCAACACATTCTCCGGAAAAGATAGTTTCTTGCTGTACGGAACTTACGGTTTCCCGGCGGAGATGACAGAAGAGATCGTTGCAGAGCATGGACTTTCCTTTGATAGAAAAGGTTTCGAAGAAGAATTAGAGAAGGATAGACAATCTTCTCGTGAAACTTGGAAGGCAAACAAGGTTTCCTTATTCACTGGGATCAAAACTGATAAGACCCAATTTTTAGGTTACGATGCCTTAGAAGCAGAGTCAGATCTTAAATTTATATTCTCAGATAATAAACAAGCTTCCGCACTTAAAGAAGGTGAGTCTGGAGTATTAGTATTTTCTTCTAGTCCATTCTACCCAGAAGGCGGGGGACAGGTTGGAGATATTGGATTCATCCGAACAGGACAATCGGTCTTTAAGGTTTTAGATACCCAAAAAGAAAATGATATCATTCTTCATATTGGAACTGTTCTTTCTGGAAGTTTTTCTAACGGAGACAAAGCAAAACTTGAAGTAGAAAAGGAAAGAAGAGAAAGACTCAAATTCCATCACTCTGGAACTCATTTGCTTAACGGCGCTCTCAGAAATCTTCTTGGAAATCATGTTCTTCAAAAAGGATCCATCGTTTCTCCTGAATATTTGCGCTTCGATTTCTCTCATCCAAGTCCTTTAAGTGCAGAAGAAATTCGTAATATAGAATCTTGGGTAAACGAAAGTATAGGTCGTCATATTCCAGTTGATACAAAAGTTCTACCGATCGAAGAAGCTAAGAAAACCGGAGCGGTCGCTGCATTCGACGAAAAATACGGAGATAGTGTAAGAGTTCTTCAAATGGGAGATCGCTCCTTGGAGTTCTGTGGTGGAACCCACGTGAGTAATACTGGAGATATCGGATACTTCTTCATTAAAAAGGAATCCAGCCCAGGTGCTGGAAACAGAAGGATAGAAGCAGTGGCAGGCCCACTGGTTCTAGAAACTTTCCAAAACAGATTTGCAGAATTAACAGAAGCAGTCCAAAATCTAAATCTTAAGATCAAAGATGATTTAGGTGCAGAAGGAGCTTCTCTTTCTATTAAAACTATTATCCCTGGGCCGGACGAGATCAGATCTCTATTCGAATCTAAGGGCGCAGAAGCAGTAGTTTCTCTCAGAGACCTTTCTGAAAAACTATCTGTTGAATTAGAAGAAACACAATCTAAGTTCTTAAAAGAGAAAAAGAACAGAGAATCCAGAGACTTTGAGAATAATCCAGAAGTGATTGCGAAAGTATTCGAAAATTCTAAAATGATCGGGTCCGTTAAAATTGTTTCTGCGATCTTTGAATCCAAGGATGCAAAAGCATTAAAAGGACTTTCTGATAATATCAAAGTTAGAGAAAAAGAAATAGTAGCTATTCTTGCTAGCAAAAACACAGAAGATGCGAGTATAGTAATCACTTGCTCTTCTTCTTTGGTTGGAAAGATCCATTGTGGTGATCTCGTAAAAACTGCCTGTGAAATTTTAGGCGGAAAGGGCGGCGGAAAACCGGACATGGCCCAAGGTGGAGGAAAGGAAGTTTCGAAAGTAGAAGAAGCAGTCCGATCCGCATTAGAAAAGGCAAGTTTCAGCTTGAACGGGGGAAAATAAAATGAGCGATCCATCATTCGATGTTGTTTCCGAAATAGATAGACCTGAATTACAAAACGCAGTTACCCAAGCGATCGCGGAGATCAAAAACAGATTCGACTTTAAAGGTTCTAAGTCAGAGATCAAACTGGAAGAAGAGAATCTGACTCTCATCTCTGATAACGAAGCTAAGTTGGAAAGTGTTATCGATGTTTTGATCAACAAAATGGCTAAAAGAGGACTTGGTCTTAAGTCATTTGATTTCAAATCCAAATTGGAACCTGCTACAGGTAATACTGTCAGGATGAAAGTGAAAATCCGTAATGGTCTTGAAAAAGAACAGACTAAAGAAATCACTAAGATCGTAAAAGATTCTAAACTGAAAGTGATCCCAACTATTATGGGAAATTGTGTTCGTATCCAAGGAAAGAAGAAGGATGATCTTCAGGAGATCATGAGACTTTTAAAATCTGCTGACCTTCCTTTTGATGTTCAATTTCAAAATTTTAAGGGTTAATCAAAACCTTTCGGAAAGGATAGGGTCTAATTTACGTATGAAACGTTTTACATTTCTCGCAATTATTTCACTTTTTATGATCTCAGGACTTTCAGCCGAAGAAGAAAGTCCAATCAAGTTCAAGATAGAAAAATCATCTCCTTCTACGTATCTTTTGAAAGTTGTGTATCCTGAAAATTTCGGGGTCCAAAAGGAAGCTCCCCATAGGATTTTACTCAATGCTGGCTCTGGATTGAAAGTAGTTTCTGCAGATCTAAAACTTAAAGGTAAAACTTCTACCCGCAAAAAAGAATATTTTGAATCAGTAGATCCTATGCAGGTAAAATTAGAAGGAAAAGGCGAATTAGAAATTCACGCTAAAATTTTCTACTGCGACTATAATAGAAATATCTGTATCCCCGGAAAGATATTACAAAAAGAAATTATTCAATAATCGAATAGACTTGATTAAAAAGAAAAAGCGGCATCTTGGCCGCTTTTTTTATACGAACTTTGTTTATAGGAGTTCCTAGATCACATTTCAAGTTACTTTTTAATTTCTATCTTCAGATCCGGTTGAGACACATGGAATAAATAATATGTCTTTCCGTTAATCGGTTTAGAAACTTTTACGAATTTCCCTTTTGAATCTACTAACTCTTTCAGGAATTTGCGGTCTGTGGGGCGAAATGAGTCTCCCTTCTCCGCTATAAAAAGATTTAAGGCTCTTTTTTTAGCAAGGTCCAATGCCTCACCTTCATTTCCATCCAAGGAAGATACAACAACTTGATAAGTAGAAGAGCTGATAAAACCTTCAGTTGCTTTTACGAATTGGTCGTCTTCAGTCGGAGCGGATTCTTCGACCACATTCTTAGGAGTTTCTTTTTTAGGTTCTTCCGTTTGAGGTGTTTTACATACGGAAATTAGAGAAACGATTAGTATCGCAAAAATCGTTTTATACATAGATCGGATTCCTTTGTTATGGAATTATTTTAGATTCTAAGGTTCGCTTAAGTAAATCCGCATCCACAACCCTAAAAACAAATACGCAGCTCTTAGGGTCGCTATAATCTTCTCTGTATAAGAACAGTTTATCCAAAAGCCAAGCGAAAGAAGCTCGGTAGGTTAAATAATCAGCATTTACGATTTCCGTCTTCTTCTTTTCTTTTTTTTCTTCCGGAGAATCATCCTCTACTGGGGCTTGCACGATTTGTGTGGCGATTGAAGCGGCACCCATTGGAGAATTTGACTTGGTCCGAACGGCTTGGGGCGGTCCAGGAAGTGGTTCATATTTAGGAACAGTAGAATTGACCCCGACCCCGATCCAAGTTTTTCTTTCTTCTGAGACCTGAGCTATCAGCAAGTTTACCGATATCTCATCTCTTTTACGGATCGCTCTTGCCTTACAATCTTCTCTCAATGTTAATAAAGGTTTTTCCTGATTAGGGACTGGAACAGTTACCACTACTTGGAAATAATCATGAGAGATAAAACCTGAGTCGCTTAGATTATCCCAAACTTTCCTTCTGTATTCGGGATCTGCAGGTTCGCAATACCCTAAAAAAAATGTCAGGAATAAGACCGACAAAACCCGCAACATAGTTCCTAGTTTAAAGCTCCCCTCTACAAAAACCAGCGGGATTTTTTCCCGGTATCTTCTGGACAACATAACTTTTAGGGGAAATCTTGTTGGTTATGTGGGAATATCTTTCCAAGTCCGTCATTTCTCGTTTCAGCTTTTTGTTTTTCACTTTTTTCATTTTTATAAACTTCGAAGCCTCGGCTAACGAAGATATCTTCTCTGAGATCCGAACTACTTTGGAATCCAGAGTGAAGAAGGTAACATTGAAAAATGGGATTAGACTCCTCATGATGAAAAGAGCTGATTCTCCTACTGTTGCAGTTTATACCAAATTTTTGGTAGGAGCAGCTGACGAAACTCCTGAGATCGCAGGCACTGCCCATCTTTTAGAGCATATGCTTTTTAAAGGCACGAAGAATATTGGAGTTACTGATGCCAAAAAAGAAAAAGTATATTTGGACCAGATCCGCGTTTGGGGAAAACGTTTAGATTCTTATCGTATACAAGAAAGAGAATTGGCAGCTAAGGGTGAGCCTGTTCCTGAAAAACTCATTAAAGATAAAAATATCTTAGAGATCAGATTTAAAAACCTGTTGGAGCTCCATCGTAAGTTTGTGGTTTCCAACGAAGACTCTTATATTTACGAGAAAAATGGCGGAACCGGCTTTAACGCATATACTACAAATGATGTTACGAATTATCAGATCCTTCTTCCTGCGAATCGATTAGAGATCTGGGCAAAATTAGAATCTGATAGATTAAAAGATCCTATATTAAGAGAATATTATACAGAAAGAGATGTGGTCCTGGAAGAACGCAGGATGAGAGTGGAAAACCAAGGAATGGGGATCTTAAGAGAAAAGTTTTTAGGAGCTGCTTTTCCTAAACATTCTTATGGAATGCCTGTGATCGGTTACGAATCCAATCTTCCTTTTTTAGATATAGATAAAACAGAAGAATTTTTTAAAAAGAATTATAGACCTCATAAAATGGCGATCGGGATCGTAGGAGATCTAGATTTCGATCAGACTGAAAAATTAGTCCGAAAATATTTTGAAGATATTCCGGATGGACCTTCTCCTAAACTTTCTCATGAGACTGAAAGTTTTGATCATGAGACAAGAAGGGTGAGTGTAAAACATTCTTCTGGTCCGATGAAAGTAATGGGCTGGCTCACTCCAGCTTCTCCTCATCCTGATAAACCAGTTTTGGAATTGATAGATGCAATTTTATCTCAAGGTGAGACTGGAAGATTGTATAAGAGACTGGTGCTTAGAGATAAACTTGCGCAAAGAGTTGCCTGCTGGACTGGGGAGCCTGGAGAAAGATACGCGAATCTATTTGCGGTCTATGTAACCAATGTAAGAGGTGCTGATCCGGATAAGATAGAATCTTCAATCCTGGAAGAAATTGAAACCCTCAAAAAAGAAGCAGTTACTAACGAAGAATTAGCAAAGATTAAAAATCAGATCGTTGCTGATTATATCAGAGGATTAAACAGCAATTCTAAACTTGCGGACGTTCTTACTTATTATGAATTAGTAGCCGGAGATTGGACAGAAATTTTCGATGATTATGCACGTTTAGATAGAGTCACTCCGGATGATATTATGAGAGTGGCCCAAAAATATTTCACTCCTCGCAACCTGACTGTAGGTGATCTGATCAACTCTGATGGAGAGAAAAAATGAATATTATAAAAAAATTAACTATCTCCTGCTTTGTATTTTTACTTTCTTTTGCGGGCTTAACGGCCGCTCCGGGAGATTTTGTAAAGGACGTAAAGATCCCTGCTTTAGAATTCCATTTTCCTGAAATTAAGGAAATAGGTAAGGATCCGAATACTCGGATTTTATATTTAGAAAACTCCGAGTTTCCGATCAAAACTTTGGAGATTACATTTTACTCGGGACCTTCTTTCCAAACTAAAACCTCTTTTGAACTAGTGGAAATTTTTCCGGAGGCTTGGAAGAAGGGAGGCACAACCTCTCACCCGGGAGAAAGTTTTGCAGAAATCTGGGAATCCTACGGTTCCAAACTAAGAGTGGATTCCGATCTGGACACTGTGACCCTTACATTCTCTTGGCTTTCCAGATATGATCAAGAATCAAAGGCTTTGATCTCGGAATTTCTGAAACAACCAATCTTCGGAAAAGAAGCATTCGAGATCGCAAGATTACAATTAAGTGAACAGATCAAAAGAAGAAATGATAATATTGTAGGCCTCGCTTTTAGAAAGGCAAACGAACTTGTATACCAAGGAAAAGTAAAAGGAAAGGCACTTTCTTTATCTGTACTGGAACAATTAAAAGAAGAAGACCTGGAAGAATATTATAAAAACCAATTATTGAGTTCCAGACGTTCCATACTTGTAGGCGGTAAATGGAACCAGGAAGAGATCCCTCAATTTTTAGGAGATATTCTGCCAGGATTTTCGGGAACTCCAGTTATGGAATCCCAAGGTTCCAGTCCGGAAGAATTAAATAAAAATCTAAAACAGAAAGAGATCAAAAACCTGATCATAGATAAGGCGAACACCCAAAACGTAGTTCTGTTTTTGGGAGTGGGACCTGCTCATAATGATAAAGATTTTTATGCAGTCCAAGTTTTGAATTATCTTGTTGGAGGCGGTGGTTTTACTTCCTACTTCATGAGTAAGATACGTTCGGATAAGGGACTTGCTTACTCTTCTTCCAGTCATCCAGTGTTTGAAAAAGATCATTCTGTAATTTACTTTTTCACTCAGACAAAATCCCAAAGCACTATGGAAGTTTATAATCTAATGGGAGAAATTTTGGGAGATTCTACCTTCTCTAATATAAGCGAAGAAGAATTAAAAAATGCAAAGGAAGCTATTCTAAACAAGTTTATCTTCTTATTCACTGATTCTGTAGAAATTTTACGTAACGAAGTTCGATTCAGAGAACATAAAATGCCAAAGGATTATCTTAAAAATTATAGAGATAAAATCCAGAATGTTTCTCTTGAAGATTTGAGAAGAGTTGGTAAAATATATTTTAGAAGAGATAAACTAACAGCAGTGATCTCTGGACCAAAATTTTCGGTCTCTTCTGACCTGCCTGGACAAAAAATAATTGGTCCGGAAGATCCGATCCCATAATGGATTGTAAGTTCGAACATAGAGGATATTTATTCGAAGGAATTTCTGAGGGAGGAATTCGTACCTCCATTGTAATGCCTCGTTTGAGTTTGATGTTCGATATAGGACACCAAAATCCGGATAGGATCAATATAGATAGATTATTATTGACCCATGCACATTTAGATCATTCTGCAGGAATTCCTTATTATATTTCTCAAAGATCCTTGCGTAAATTAGGACCTCCTAAAATTTATCTTCCTAAAACTTTAGAAGCCCCTATGAGAGAGATTTTATCTCTCTATTCCAAGATAGAAGATTTTCCTTACTCCTACGAAATGCAATCCGTAGAAGAGGGAGAAGAGATACAAATAGACCCAAATCATTTTTTTAAAGTGTGGAAAACATTCCATAGAGTGGACTCTCAAGGTTACACTATCTATGAAAGAAAGAAGAAGTTAAGACCTGAATTTTCAGGATTGAATACGGAAGAACTTTTAAAAAAGAAACAAGAGGGAATTGACCTGAATGAATATCATTCTAAACCTTTGGTTAGTTTTTCCGGAGATACAAAAATAGAATATGTGCTTACCCATAAGGATGTAGCAGAGTCTGAAATTCTATTTTTGGAATGTACTTATATAGACCACGAAAGGAACGTAGAAAATGCAAGAGAATGGGGGCATATCCATTTGGATGAGATCTTGCATCATATTTCTTCTTTCAAAAATGAAAAAATAGTTCTGATCCATTTTTCAAAACGTTATCCTCCTGCATATATTCGAAAAGTATTAACTAAAAGAATTCCTCCTTCTGAAAGAGGTAGGATCCATCTTTTCCTTCCTGAATAATATGGCTTCTCAAAATCCAAAACAAAAATATGGGACTTCTATTTATAAGGAAGGATTAGAAGATTGGATCCATTCCGAATTAGTAAAACGTCCCTATGATTGGCTCGAAGAGTTAGAAAAGAAAGCTTCTCAAGATAGATTTCCTGTGTTAACACCAGCCTCAGGAGCAGTGCTTGCTTTTTTAGCTTCTTCCTGGGATCCGGATATGGTTTTGGAATTGGGAACAGGTTACGGAATTTCTTTATTCTGGCTTATCTCTGCAGTTCGAAAAAACACAAAGATCCAAACTGTGGATAGAGAAGCAGACTTCATCCAGGTTGCGAAAGGATTTTTTGCCAAATTGGAGCCTAACTCAAATAGGGTAGAATTTACGAACGCTGACTGTTCTGAGATCGCAAAAGAATTTTTAGGGCCTTCTTCTTCCGAACAAAAAGAACTGATGTTTGTAGATTGTGATAAGATCCGTTATCCAGAAATTTTAGAAATGATCCTGGAAAAAGGTAAGAGCAGAAATCTAAGAGTGATCTATGATAATGTCCTTTGGCATGGGAGGATTGCTGACCCTGAAAACCAAGCCCCTTCTGACCAAGCAGTCCGCAAATTATGGTCCCTAATCAAAAATTCTAAGATAGAATACACCTTATTCCCTGTTGGTGACGGAATATTATGTTTCGATTTTAAGCAATAAAAAGCTTGTTTGCTTCTTAAGCGTTGTGTTATATTACCGCGAAGGGTCGATCACATGACAAAAATTTCTTTCCCTCGGATCGTCGCGGTTCTTGCGGCATTCTTTCTAATTTCGTACGGCGTATCTGCACAAAATAAACCTACAAGTAATGACGGTAAGGGTTCTGCCTTAGCCAATGCGGCTGAAGATCCTAAATACCAGGGAGATTATTTGGAGGAATTCCATTTTGCCAGGACTTTGGATTCCACTCAGAATAAGATCAAAAATGATCTAGGTGCTTTAGAAGTGGTTGTAAAAAATTTCGGATCTCAGGTCCAGAACTCTCAACAAGACTTCGACAGCATCTGGAAAAAATACAACGAAGCATATCGATATTCTTTAATGCGTAAATATGTTGTCGCTGGCCGCAAGATGAAAGAAACGGAAGACGAGACAAACAAACTATACGGAAAATTCTCCGATCTATATAACCAAAAAGTGGATCAGTTATTGGGAGAATGTGCGGATGCAATTGTTTCTATCGAACAAAAGTCCGGACCAGGTGCTGCTGCAAAGGGATATGCTGGGAGAGAAGTTTCTAATAACCAGCATAAACTTCAAATCGCTTACTACCAATTCATCCAAGCGGAGAAGATGAGAAGGGACTCCAGATTTAAGGATAGTCTCATGCATCTTAGGATCGCGAAAGAATATGGAATTTCTATCCTCAGCAAATTGAAAACTGAAGAGGAAAGTAAGAATGTCAGAGAGAAATACAAAATAGATTTGAGCGATAACCGCAATATGGTGTACGCAGAATCTAAACTTTAAAAGATCTCGGATCTGAAAACATTCGGATTCCTTCCTTGACGTATCACGAGGGGATAGCAGTCTTTGCCTGATATCCCCGGAGAAATAAATTTCCATACGTGATACGAAAAATTTTACTCATACTTCTAATTCTCAATTTTTCATTTTCAGTTTCTTCTCAAGAAACAACCCCGAAAAGAACCTATAATATAGTTATAGATCCAGGCCATGGAGGGTTGGATCTAAAACCTAAGGAAGAACATGGAGATAAATACGATCCAATCTCCAATAAATATCTGGAACCTTATAAAGCGGGAGCTCAAACAAAATCCAGAAGAGAAAGCGAAGTAGTATTAGCACTTGCGAAAGAAGTAAAAGAAATTTTGGATCTTACCAAAACTCAGGAAGGATTCGAAATATTCAGATCTCATGCAAAAAAATTCACAAATGATACTCTTCCTTGGATCAGAATAGATTCAGATCTAACAAGAGAAGAAACAGCAAAGGAAGAAGGAGCCGATCTTTCTTCTGACCCAAATGCTTTTTATAGATTATATGATTATCCGGATAAAAAATCCGGTAAGCTTAAGCCTGGAAGAATTTCCAGGATCAACGCTGCTCGTCCTTATTTAGTTTTGTCTTTGCATTTGAATCCAAGTTGGAAAGGACATCCAGGCGGAATGGCTGCGGTTCTTTCTCCTTCTTATAGAACCTTCTATAATTTACGAAAAATCTCAGAAGGAAAATCTTCTAAATCTTTTGAAGATGGACCTTGGAGCGAATGGATGCGTTTCAAAATGGAATGGTCCCGTTTGGAAAACGCAGTTGCAGATGCTTGGATCTATTTTAATGGTTACTGGCCGAACAAATCAGGAAAAAAAACTGACCTATCCAATTTCGAAGGATATCGCCAAAATATGGTGACTTGGAAATACGCAGATCCTTCCGGCTGGATCGATAAAGCGGTGTTAGACGGTCCAGGACCTTATGCAAAAAAACATTCAGAATATTCTGCAAAAGGAAAATTCTGGGATAGAGAAAGGGCAGAACCTGAACTTTGGAGAAGAGAAGACGGTGCAGAAGGGTTCGGTGGAGATAATCATTACGCTGCAACAGAGCTAATGAGATTTTTGCAATATGGTCTTAGGACTATACCTAATTCAGAAGAAGAATTATCCAACCCTGGGCCAATCAATAAACCTTATATCTCTACTTATAGTCTTCCTACATTTATCAATGCAATCTCCGCTTATTTAGAGATTGGTTATATTGATAAGGAGAAGGATATGAAAATCCTGACCCAAAGAAGAAAGGACACTGCGATCAGTTTGGCAGTTGGGGTTTATTCCTTATTTCATGGTATCAAAATTAAATCTGCAGATCTACCTTATATCCCAAAGGGGAAGAAGATAGATTGGGCGCGTTATGAGAACTTGAAGGAAGGGAATTACTTCAGAGTTGTTAGGGATGAATAATTTTAAAGAGGAGACAACTACAGAATGAATTTTTTTACTCATAATTTATCCGTCGATTTCAGGAAAACAACCCTACTTTTCATATTCTTACTATGTTCGATAATATCTTGTTCTCCTAAACCAAAGGTTGAGACAAATGAAATTGCAGAGCCCAGCAAACCATTAAGTCGAAAATTGGAACGATCTATTCTAAGTAGTTCGAAAAAATACGAGCTTCAAATTTACTCAAGTGAAAACCCAGGTTGTTCTGACCAACCTTCAAGCGCTTACGATGGAGATTCGATTAAGCGAGCCATGCTTTGCGAATTTAGAATCGTGGACATGGGGGATAAAAAAGTAAAATATGAAGTTTCTTTAAGTGAAGACAAAAAATCTGATGCAGAACTGTTTCAGATTGATCCCAAAAAATCCACCGAACTCGCTCGGTTTATGATTACGGGGGATACCGGTTTTATTTCAGAAATTCCTAATATTATTATCTATACTGCAGATTCAAAAATAAAATTCAATCTGGATTCGGAAAGCATGATCTCTACGGAATCAAGGAAATAGAAGAGCGCCAGTAGATATACGTATGTTGTCTGGAGCATTTGAATCATAGAAGTTTGGAGCGAGTAGAAAATTTTGCTATACAAACCGAGCCTGTCCTATTGTCTTTTGGTTCGTATGAAACGGTTTTTATATTCGGTCCTTGCCCTCTTTATAATTTGTTTTATCGCTTCGGCTATTTATACAAGTTCCTCAGCGTATAAGGTTCCGAAAAATAATCTAGATTCTTTTTTACGTTCTGAAGATAAATCTTCCAAAAAATTCGTATTGTTCTTGGGAGACAGCATCACCCATGGAACTGTGAGTTTCGATTATGTTCGTACCTTGTCCGAGAATCCTTCCTTAGAAAAATTTACATTCGTGAACGAAGGGATCAATAGTAGACTCACTTACCAGATCTTGGAAAAAATTCCTGACGCAGTTCGTTTATCTCCAGAGCATATTTTTATTCTGATAGGAACCAATGATGCTAAGGCAGCATTGAACGAAGAAGAATATAAAAGTTATAATAAACTTTGGAAACTTCCGGAAGTTCCTAATATCTCGACTTACGAAAAGAACCTAAGAGAGATTGTTAATAGTCTTAAGTCAGAGACACATTTTAAAGTCCACCTGATTTCCATTCCTGTTTTAGGAGAGGCTTTAGATAGTGCTCCTTTGAAACAATCCATTGCTTATTCCGAAATCATTCGTAAGATAGCAAAAGATTCTGGGGTTTCTTATCTACCATTTAACGAATCTTTGGTGACAGAATTACAAAAGGAACCGAATCATCCAGAAAAGATATACGCCAAAAATACTCCTAGATTGTATTGGACAGTTTATAAACATTTCGGCCTGTTCCAATCCTGGGATCAAATTTCGGAACAGGCTGGTCGGACTTTTTTGACAGATGATATTCATATAAATGAGAAGGCGGGTAAAATCCTGCTTGGAATGATCCAAAAGGAATTAACGGAATCATCTGAAAAATAGATTGGATATTCCTTTTTTTAGTTATTCGGATAGAAGGGTCTTTTGACCTTTCTTCTTTAAATATTTTTTTCAATACCGAAACTTAGGCTTAATACTGAAACAGATTTATTGAATTGGAATTGAGCAAGTTGTATCTCTCTCGCGGAAAAGATAGAATGTGCAAGAGCCCAGTCTGAGGACTCACTTCCTTTCATTGATTTTGGAAATGCATATTCGATTGCTAAATGAAGCGCGGAACCGCTCGTAGTATAATATCCTAAACCTCCAGCTAGATGGTGTTCGTTTGTGGTTCCAAGCATTGGATTTAATCCCTGGGGAGTCGTAGGTGTTTTAGCATAACTGTATCCTGCTCTGAATCTAAATCCGTATTTCCATTCGTATTCAGCGCCTATAGCGAAACAATATTGATCTTTCCATCTGAAATTCATCTGCATTACATTTGATTCGAGTCCGACCGGAGTGGTTACTAATGGTTGATCTAATATGAATCGATTTGTGCGAAAATTTTGGGACCAAGGAATAAACTTAATATCAAAATCAAAGATCCAGGAATTATTCCTATAAGAGATCCCGAAAATATGTCGATCCGGCCAAACCATATATCTGGACACTCGAGATTCATTTTTGACGATTGGATCTTCTCCTTCTACTTTCATCTGTCCGTCCATATGTAAAACGTTTCGAAGTGTATAAGAGTATGCTACTCGAACATTCGAGGAGACTTCATAAGAAAATCCTAATTTTCCTCCGTAGGAGTAGGCGGGATCGCAATTATACGCGAGGCTGCCTGGCAGTTCGACTGTCCTGCTAAGATCCAAGTTTGTCTTCTTCATTTCCATGAATGCATATGCAAGATCAAGTCCTAAGCCCACGGATAGATTTCCGAATTTATATCCGGCACCTATAGTTAACTTAGTAAGCATAAATTTAAATTTAAGATCTTCTTGGACTTTTCTCTCCGTTCCGAATGGAACATTAGCACCTAATGTATCATTCAAAGTTTGTTTGCCTGGAGAGATCCGATTTATATTCGAAAAGGAACCTCCACCTCCACCTTGTGTATACAATGCAAACCCGATCCCGAGACGATCCGTGACTGGTTGTATATAGCCTATATAAGGAAAAACCGCCCTTGGAGTTTCCACGATCCTATTTTGGTAAGAGAGGTTGGGGTCCTGGTCCATAAAAGAATCTGAATATTCTATTTTTGCAAAATGAACAGAAGTTCCGAATTCCCATTTAGGAGTAGTGAGTCTCGCTAAATGAGATGGATTTGATTCCAAGTCCATGACGGATCCACCAACAGCCTGAAATGCGCCTCCCATCCCAGCTTGCCTTGCGCCGAATGAAGTGGGCATGATCCCCTGGAATCCGTAAACAGAAGAGCAAATTGATGAGAAGAAGAGTAGGAGAATCGCTAAATAGGGGGCAGGGTCTCTTTTACGTCGGATAGGTCCAAAACTACCTCTGATATTAATTCCGAGATTCATTCTCAAATTATGCAAAATATCCCAAACTTTGCATTGATCCAAGTCAATTTTTAGAATCTGGTGAGATAAACCATGGGTTCAGGATATGCAGGATAGCGGATGGAGAACCTGGATGCGGTTTCTGTTTTTCTTCTATCTTCCGGAAAACAGATAAATTCGATCCGGAAGTCTCGGACTTCCATCTCTGGCGGCTGGATCCCATCTATAAAATCCATCCACTCCCAAGTTGGAACATTGATAAAAAGAAGTCCCCCCTCTGGGAATTCGTAACGCGGTTCTTTTTTATATTCTTGAGAATTCCATTCTAAATGGATATACACTCTGGGATGATGTTCTTCGAAGTCCATTATCAATTCGTAATTGATCCGATCGAGTGCAGGTTTTAGAGAGGGGAAGGAAATCGTTTTCATAGTTTTCGTTTTAAAAATTTTGCGGCCTTTCTTCCGATTTCTTTTCCTAGTTCGACTGTTTCTTCTAGTCTGGATTGTTTAGTGGTGATCAGACCGACTGGAAGTTTTGATTCAGGTGCGATTGTATAAATACGGACTCCTTTTGGAGGATTAGAAGCGATCTCTCTTGCCGTATTATAATTTGTATGATGAGAAAATTTCATGATCTTGGATAATTTTCGATCTAGAGGAAAAGATAAAAATCTACTTATAGGAGTAAGTGGAGGAGAAGAATGTTGGATGGGAGAATTTAACACTACAGTTATATCCTTATATCCTGCTTGAATGAGATCTTGTAATGGCAAAGGATTCAGAATAGCCGCATCGGATAAATATTCACCTTCTACCTTATATTTTCCCTTGGTCGCAATAGGGAGAGATGTAGCTGCCTTTAATAGATCAAAAAGATTTTCTTTTGTAGCTTTTCTATATTCTACTGATCTGGAGTGGAGATTGCTGACTGCAATTCTTAGTTCGGGTAATCCTCTTTTACCTAAATTTTCCGTTAAGATCCTGTATTTTTTTCTAAATAGATAATCTATTAAATATTTCTGATCCAAAAATGGTTTACCAAAAAGAGGGTGAAAGATTGATATTAATTTTTTCCCTGCTAGTTCGTATTTCCAAATAGAAAGAGTGTGATCTCCTGAAACAGGTTCAGGATCCGGGGTGGTCGCGTAATATGCCGCGCAACAAGCTCCCGAGGAGACCGCCAAGACTAAATCGAAATTTTTGGCAGGTAGAATACAATTCAAAGAATGTAATACTCCTCCGGCAAACGCTCCTTTCATCCCTCCTCCTTCTACCAATAATGCTCGCTTTCTTTTTCTTGCTTTAGGAAGTTCCATGATTTCTCCTTTAAAGGAAATTCGGAAATTTATCCTTCATTTCCATTTATAAAAGATAAGAGATCATCTCTTCTGAAAATGTTGCAAATTCAAGAAGACTTCGAGTTTAAGAAATTCATTACAACTTATTAAACATGATAAATGTTAATACGCACATTGATATCGATCAATTGCTTCTGAAAGATTTTCAGTTAAAATTTATTCTGTAAATGGAAGACAGGCAGAAAGAAAAAACATCATTATCTACTGAAGTTTTAGTGATCGGGGGCGGCCTTGCCGGGATCGTTCTCGCTTTGGATCTATTGGATGCCGGGAAGAGAGTGATCTTAGTGGATCGCGATTCTGAGGATCGATTAGGTGGACTTGCTCGACTTTCTTTCGGCGGCATCTTTATGGTGGATACTCCGATCCAAAGGTGGAATGGGATAAAAGATAATATTTCTTTAGCTCTTTCAGATTGGAATTCCACAGCCGAATTTTCAAAAGAAGATAAGTTCCCAAAACTTTGGGCACAAGAATACGTTAACCGATCCTTAGAAGATATATTCTACTATTTAAAGGGAAAATCTGTCGGTTTCTTTCCAGTCGTTCATTGGGTGGAAAGGGGAATGTTCAAGCCTGGAAATAGTGTTCCTAGATTTCATATGGTTTGGGGAACCGGAGACAGTTTGATGTCCTCTTTAAAGAAAAATTTATACTCTCATAAAAACCTGAATCGACTTCATTTTTTATTTGGGACAAGGGCTAAGGAACTGATCCGTTCAGGAAAGAGAATCCAAGGTTGTATTGCTGAATCTGAAACCGATGGAAGAAGTTACAAGATCCTTGCCGAACATACTGTGCTAGCTAGCGGTGGAATAGCGGGAGACATGAAGAAGGTCAGAAAACATTGGCCTAAGTCTCTTGGAAAACCGCCAGAGATCATACTGAACGGTTCCCACAAATTTGCAATCGGAGATCTTCATACTGCTTCTGTAAAGATAGGAGCGAATTTAACTCATTTAGATAAAATGTGGAATTACGCCGCTGGTGTTCATCATCCTGATCCCAAATGGGAAGGAGAAGGACTCAGCTTGGTTCCTCCAAAGTCCGCACTTTGGTTGAATTCAAAGGGAGAAAGGATCGGGCCAATTCCTTTGGTTACAGGGTTTGATACTAAGTATCTTGTAGAAAGGATCTGTGCTCAAGAAGAGAAGTTCTCTTGGCAGATCATGAATTGGAAAATTGCAGTTAAAGAACTTGCTGTTTCAGGTTCGGAATTTAACGACTCTATCCGCAATAAGGACTTCTTAGGATTTTTAAAAACTGTTTTTTTTGGGAACGAACCTTTTATAAAAAAGATCAGCTCTGAATGTCCCGATTTCGTGGTGGCAGATTCAGTTGCAGAACTTGCAGAAGGGATGAACCAACTAAATGAAAATCACTCCATCAATGCGGATCAATTGGAAAAAACAATATTAGAATATGATGAGATGATCGAAAGGGGAGAAGTATTCCATAACGATGATCAACTCAGAAGGATCACACAACTTAGAAATTATCGCGGGGATCGCGCGAGAACCTGCAAATTCCAAAAGATCCTAGATCGAAAAGCAATGCCTCTCATTGCGATACGTGAATTTATACTTACCCGAAAGTCAATGGGGGGAATCCAAACGGATCTAAGATCTAGGGTTTTGGATTCTAAGGGAAATCCTATAGAAGGCCTCTATGCGGTAGGCGAAGCCGCAGGCTTTGGCGGTGGCGGAATCCACGGAAAAGGCGCTCTTGAAGGGACCTTCTTAGGAAGCTGTATACTTACTTCTAGAATTGCCGCGCGTTCTATTATAAAACCTTAAATAACAGGAATCATTATGAAGAAGACCGGAGCAGAATTGATTGTATATGCATTGGAGCAGATCGGGGTAAAATTTACTTTCGGTATACCTGGTGTCCATAATACAGAATTGTACGATGAATTGAATAGTTCCAAGAATATCACTCCTTATCTTGTTACTCACGAATGCGGAGCTGCATTTATGGCTGACGCAATCAGTAGAACTTCTGAATCGATAGGAACATTGGTAATTGTTCCTGCGGCAGGTGCAACTCACGCATTAAGTGGTATAGGGGAAGCATACTTGGATGGAATTCCAATGCTGATCATATCAGGTGGAGTGAGAACAGATACTGGAAGGAAATTCCAGTTACATCAAATTGATCAGTCCGGTTTTCTGAAAGGGATCACTAAAAAATTCTTCCGAGTAGAAACTCATGAAGATATTATCCCAATCATATTCGAGGCCTATGAGATAGCAACAGAAGACGAAGCAGGGCCGGTCTTTATAGAAATTCCGGTAAATATACAACTATTTTCAGGGAATGTATCCTATATTCCAAAGTTCACACCTGAAAGGAATGTATGGAAGATCGATGAGGCAGCGTTAGAAAATGCGTATGATCTTCTGAAAAATTCATCGCAACCAGGGATTTTTGCGGGTTGGGGAGCGAGAGAAGCGACCAAAGAACTGATCGAACTCGCAGAACTTATAGGTGCTCCAGTTGCAACTACCTTGCAAGGATTGAGCGTATTTCCTGGAGATCATCCTCTTCATACTGGAATGGGCTTTGGTCCTTATTCTGTTCCGGCGGGAGAAGCTGCTTTCGAAAAATGCGATTGTTTATTGGCAATCGGAACAAGATTCTCCGAGATCCCCACCGGAAGTTTTAGCATGAAGGTGCCTGAAAATTTAATCCATATAGATGTGAATCCGGATGTATTCTCTAAAAACTATCCTGCTAAATTTGAATTAGAAGGAGACGCAAAACATATATTGGGTGCTATATTAGAGAAATTTAAAAAAGAAGGAATTCAGAAAATAGGGTCCGAGAAAATGAAGGACCTAATTCTGAAAAAGAAAAAAGAATATAAGGTTGAATGGGAAAAACATTCCGTTCCGGATAAAGTGAATCCTTCTATTTTCTTTAGTGAACTACGTAATCAAATGAAAGAAGAAGATATCCTAGTTGTGGACGATGGGAATCATACTTTCTTAGCCGCCGAATTATTTCCAGCGATCCGCTCTAAAACATTTATCTCTCCTAGTGATTTTAATTCTATGGGGTATTGTGTGCCTGCATCTATAGGGGCAAAGATTGCAAACCCGGATCGTAATGTTGTAGGTATTGTAGGCGACGGCGCATTTTTAATGACCGGATTAGAGTTACTCACTGCTAGTACAAATTCTATCGGGGTAGTGATTTGTGTGTTTTATGATGGAGAGCTAAGCCAGATATCCCAAGGCCAACAGATTCCATATTCTCGTAAAACTTGCACGATACTTGGAGAGTTACAATTAGAGGGTATCGCCAAAGGAACAGGAGCAGCTTATCTTTCTCTCAAATCAAATGAAAACATAGAATCTGTACTTAAACAGGCATTCCGTATCTCAGAGGAAGGAAGACCTGTTATTGTGGATATAAAGATAGATTATTCTAAGGCTACTAGATTTACGAAAGGGGTAGTTCAAGCAAATCTAGGAAGATTTCCTTTAGGAGAAAAATTCAGATTCATCGGGCGTGCTCTTTGGAGAAAATTGACTGGCTGAGCTTTCTTTTCATGTATTTTATAGCTCTATTATTTCACTTTTTCGCGGCTGCCTTCTGGGTGGGCGGAATGCTTTTCTTTGTGCTTATCTTTGGACCGGTATATAAAGATAAAGAACTTTCAGATGTGAAAACTCTGTTATTGCTTAAGATAGCGTTACAATTCAGAAAAATTTCTTATTATGTATTTATAATATTGATCGGTTCGGGCCTTAGTATCGCCTATCTGAGGGGATATTTTGGGGTGTATTCCCAGACTTCTTACTGGATATCCGCTCATGGAAGTATCTTTCTTGCAAAAATGATCTTGTTCTTTCTTCTTCTTTTAAGTTCGATCTTACATGATTTTTTGATCGGTCCAACTGCATTTAAGGACATGGAGAAAGGGGTTAGATATGATAGTCGTAGCAGAAAATATGCATCCATTTTCGGTCGGATCAATCTTCTGATCTCTTTGCTAATCGCAGTCCTTGGACTCGCGTATTCTAGAGGTTTTAGCTTTTAGCGGACCTTCTGCCCTGATAGGTTATTAGAAAAAGTTTTTTAATTCTTCTTTCTTTAACACTTCTATTAATCCTCTTTCCGGATTTATAATTCCTTGGTCCTTGAGTTGTTTAAGTGCTCTGGAAAAAGTTTCAGGTCTTAATGCAAGCATGGATGCGATCTGAGAATGTGCAAGTGTTGCTTGGTTCTCAGGTAGGTAATATAAGAAGTGAGCGACTCTTTGTAGGGAATCCATAGTCATTCCGCGATTGATGGAAAGATTTAATGCTTGGATCTTACTGAACAAAGATTGGATCAAAAGATGGTTTAAAGGGATATCGGTTTTTATTCTTTCGCGTAGCTCTTTAAAAGGAAGAGAAAGAACTGCTCCATCTGTTACAAATTTACCTGATGCAGGAAATGGGATCCCATTGATAAGTGCAAGTTCCGCGATCAATGAAACAGGATTGAAAAAATTTAAAGTGATCTCGTTGGAACTGGAATCATATTTGAAGATCTGTAATTTACCTTCTATTAGAAGATGTAAACAATCAGTCTCATCCCCTTGATGAAATAAGAATTCGTCTTTTTTAAGGACACGTTTTCTTCCACCTGAAAAGATAGATAACATCTCTTCTTTAGATATTTCGTCGAAGATCATTAATCCCATATCTTACTCATTCTCATTCGATTCTTTTCTATAAGTTTTGACGATCTGAAAACGGTTAACTCTATCTTCCGACCGTATGACAATTATCATCGGTGCCTTTTGTGTCTGATTGATCCGGGTCAAGGTGCTTCTTCTCCGAACGTAGTTAGATGAGTTGAAGTCCGGTCATAGGCTCTGATCGCAGAAAACTAAAGATCCGGACTCTCGGGTGTTTATGAAGATAATTAAGAATATCATAAAATTCAGTAAGATCACTCCGGTACTGTTAGGTTTAATCGCTTTCTCTTATTGTGGGAAAGAAAAACCGGCAGAAGCAGAGAGTTCTGTCGGTAGTAAAGGGATTGGGCCGGTCACTTCTGTTACGTTAGGCGCAGTTGATGAAGGGATGGCTCAAAAAGGAAAACAAAACTTCGAAACTAAATGTAGCGCCTGTCATAAATTCGAAGAGAAGGTCGTAGGACCTGCATTAAAGGGAGTAACTGAGAGAAGGACTCCAGAGTGGATCATGAATATGATCTTGAATCCAATAGAGATGACTCAGAAGGATCCGATAGCTCAGGAACTTCTCGCAGAACATCTAACTCAGATGACATTCCAAAACGTTCAAGAATCTGAGGCCAGAGAGATCCTGGAATATCTTAGAAAAATGGATAAGAAATAAGGGAGGAAGAAAATGAAAAAACACAAATTCAGGAATCTTGTGCCTATCGGACTGATGATCTTCATCGGTTTGGGGTACGGATGTAAAGGTGGGGCTGCAACTGCTGCACTCGCATCCGATGCCGCGAAGCGTGTGTATGTGGCGCCGGGAGAGAAGGATGAAGTCTATGCTTTCCTCTCCGGGGGATTCAGCGGTCAAATGTCGGTGTATGGAATTCCTTCCACCCGTTTATTCAAGATCATTCCGGTCTTCTCGGTTTTTCCTGAGAATGGTTATGGATATGATGAAGAAACTAAGAACATGCTTAGAACTACTCATGGGTATATTCCTTGGGATGATAGCCACCATATAGAAGCATCCATGACAGATGGAAAACAAGATGGTCGTTGGTTGTTTTTGAATGCAAACAACACTCCTAGACTTGCTCGGATCGATCTAAAAGCTTTTGAAACAAAAGAGATCATTGAGATCCCTAACAGTGCGGGTAACCATGCTTCTCCTTTTGCTACAGAAAACACTGAGTATCTGATGGCAGCGACTAGGTTCTCCGTACCAATTCCTCAGGCAAGTGTTCCTGTAGAAAATTTCTCTAAAGGAGATTTTAAAGGAACAGTCACCATGGTGAAGGTAGATCCTAAATCAGGAAGACTTTCTTTGGAACTTCAGATACTTGTTCCCGGTTTTGATTACGATCTATCACACTGTGGAAAAGGAAAATCTCACGACTGGTGCTTCTTTACATCTTATAACTCTGAACAAGCATATAAGATGATAGAAGTAGGAGCTTCTAAGAATGATAAGGACTATATCTTAGCATTCAATTGGGTTCGTGCTAAACAATGTCTGGACCAAGGAAAGGCGTCTAACTTTGGTGGAGAATATTATAGAAATTATCTACCGGAGAACCAACCTGTGATTTCCGAAAAGTTGAGCGGTGTAAAAATGCTCCAACCTAAGGATTGCCCTGGAGTCATGTATTATATGCCTACTCCTAAGAGTCCTCACGGAACAGACGTTGATCCTACGGGAGAATATATAGTTGGTGGAGGAAAACTCGCTACGGTTATTCCAGTTCACTCTTTCTCTAAACTTATGGATGTGAAAGACAAACCTGAACATAGATCTGGAATGATCATGGATATCCCGATACTAAAATACGAATCCACTCTTGCTGGAGAAGTAAAGAAACCTTGTTTAGGTCCTTTGCACACAGAGTTTGATGGAAAGGGATATGCTTATACTTCCTGTTTCGTAAGTTCAGAAGTTGTAAAATGGGAATTGGGAACCTGGGAAGTAGAACAACATCTTCCTGCTTACTATAGTGTTGGTCACCTTTCTATCGTAGGCGGTAGTTCGAAAGAACCTTATGGAAAATATCTGATCGCATTGAATAAGATCACCAAAGATAGATATCTTCCTGTAGGTATGGAATTACCCCAGAGTGCTCAGCTCTATGATATCTCAGGTGGTAAGGCGGAACTTCTTTCTGACTTCCCTACAGTGGGAGAGCCTCACTATTCACAAATGATCCCTGCAAAACTCCTTATGGATAAGGCTGCGAAAATTTATCCATTAGAAGAAAATAAACATCCTTACGCGATCAAAAACGAGAAGGATGCGAGAGTCGTTCGGGAAGGTAATACCGTACGTGTTTATATGACACAGATACGGTCTCACTTTAAACCGGACACTATCGAAGTAAGAAGTGGGGATACCGTCTTCTTCCATGTGACTAACTTGGAACAAGACTTTGATATTCCGCACGGTTTTGCAGTGGGTGGGGCGCCAGAGATGCCTAACCTTCTGATCATGCCGGGACAGACCAGGACTTTCAAATGGAAAGCGCCTAAGCCTGGAATATATCCTTTCTACTGCACTGATTTCTGTTCGGCTCTTCACCAAGAAATGCAGCAGTACATAAGGGTGCTTCCTTAAACGAGGGATTTTATGCAGGAACTTCTATTAAAGAAGATCTGCAAAACGAACCGGCTCCTGATTTTAGGAGTCGGTCTTTTGCTTTTATCAGTTTATATTTTGCCTATCTGGCATATCTCATTAGCCGCTCCTCAATATCCGGAAGGTTTGGGAATGAAGATCTGGATCAATAAGATCACAGGTGCTTCTACTTATGATCTTCAGAATATTAATTTGCTAAATCATTATATAGGAATGCACGAAATTGTTTCGGAATCTGTTCCGGAACTTTTGTTTATGCCCTATGTTTTGGGATTTCTGATCTTTGGAGCATTCGTAACATTTCTTCATTCGAAATCGTATATGGTTATTTTAGGAATTCTAAATATTATAATATTAGGGATTCTCGGAATGTATGATTTCTGGAGATGGGAATATAATTACGGCCATAATCTTAATCCTGAAGCTCCGATTGTGGTTCCGGGTATGGCATACCAGCCTCCACTTTTGGGATGTAAGGAAATGTTGAATATCACAGCCTGTAGTTTTCCTTCTTGGGGAGGGGTCATTCTGTTTGCGTCGCTTGGAATTCTTATCTATATTATATGGGATGAGAGAAGGAGGGGAGATGTTTCGTACTAGGACCGGTTTGCCAGTGATCATCTTGTCCTCGTTAGTTTCGATTTCGGTTTTCTGTTCTAAAAGAGAACCGATATTTCCTGAATTCGGGAGAGAACTTTGCGCACATTGTTCCATGGCAATCGTAGACAAACGTTTTCATGCGCAGCTATTAACCGAAAAGGGAAGAAGATACTATTTCGATTCAATTGAATGTTCTCATTCTTTCAAGAAGTCCGCTAGATATTCATCCGGATCTGTTTGGTTTGCAGATTTTGAAAATCCGGACAAAATGATTTCTGAAGATATAGCCGTATTAGTCAGTTCGTCAGAACTGCGTTCCCCTATGGGAGAAGGACTTGCTGCATTTTCCTCAATAGATCGAGCAAAAGAATTTCTGAATACACATAAAGGCTCTATCTGGAGTCGAAACAATGAAAAAGATCATTGATTGGCATCCTGAAAATTCTCGGATCAGTTTTGGATATTCACGATTCGTTACAACTTTCTGCTTCTTCTTTTGTTTAACATCTTCTGATATTTTTTCCAAAGATATAGAAGTATGTAAGGAGAATTGTAAATTTTCTTCCATTCAAACTGCAATTGATTCCGCAAATTCTGGAGATACGATCCGGATCAGAAAAGGTGTCTATCAAGAAGGTATGATATCGATTTCGAAACCATTGGTTTTGGAAGGTTCTAATAGCGTTATCTTAGATGGCAAAAAAGAAAAACATGTATTAGATATCCGATCGAATAATGTCGTAATTCGCGGATTGAGTATTAGAGGTAGTGGAGTCTCAGATACGTCGGAGTACGCAGGAGTTCATGCAGAAAATGTAAAGTCATGTTTAATTGAAAATAATGAGTTTGAGGACAATGCATATGCGGTCTATCTGGCAGAAGTAGAAGATTGTACTGTCCGAGGAAATATATCTTCGGGTAATGCAATAAATGAAGTCTCAGGTGGGAACGGAATCCACCTTTGGTCATCTAAAACGATCAGGATACAAGGGAATGAGTTAAAAAAACATAGAGATGGGATCTATCTAGAATTTTCGAGTAATCTGAAGATAGAGGAAAATTTTTCACACGATAATATCCGCTACGGAATGCATTTTATGTTTTCTTCGGACAATGATTTTAGAGGAAATAGGTTTGAGAACAACTCGGCTGGAGTTGCGGTGATGTACAGCAAAAATATTCTGATCGAAAATAACCGCTTCGAGAATAACTGGGGGGATAGTTCATACGGACTTTTGTTAAAAGAAATCTCAGAGAGTATTCTTACAAAAAACTCATTCGTTCATAATACTGTTGCAATCTTTGCAGATGGATGCAATCGCAATTATTTTACTCACAATGATCTAAGAGACAACGGATGGGGAGTAAGGATCTTGGGTAATAGTGAATCCAATCAATTTGTACAAAACGAATTTAAGGAAAATGTATTCGATATTAGTACAAATACAAAACATACCACGAATTTATTTAAAGAAAATTATTGGGATAGTTACGACGGTTATGATCTGGATTTAGACAGATTTGGAGATATTCCCCATAAGCCTGTTCATTTTTTCGGATATTGGGTAGTAGTTTATCCTTTTCTAATGGTTTTATATAACTCTCCAGTAGTGAATTTTTTACAAGCAATCGAAAAAGCATTTCCGATCGTTACTCCCATAGATCTGGAAGATCCAAAGCCAAGGATGAGGAGTCACGTATGATGCAGGTAAAAGATCTGACCGTTCAATATGGAAAATCAATCGCAGTTAAAGGAATTTCCTTCCACGCAGAAGCGGGAAATATTCTTTCTTTGATTGGTCCCAACGGCTCCGGTAAAAGTTCGGTTCTCAAAAGTATCGTAGGCCTAGTAAACCCAATCTATGGTCGTATAGAATTTAAGGGAGAAGAAGGGCACACTAACTCTAATATCGGATATATGCCCCAAGCTCCTTTGTTTCCAAAAAATGTAAAGGTATCCGAGCTTGTAGATTTTTTGAAAAAATTGGAATCTTCCGATCAGAAAGAATTTCAAGAATTATTTGATCTACTCGGTTTAAAGGATTATGAAAATATAAAGTTTGGATCTTTATCAGGAGGAACAAAGCAAAAAGTAAATATTCTACAATGTTTTTCGATTCGTAAACCTGTTTACATAGTGGATGAGCCTACTGCGAGTTTGGATCCTTATATTTCGAATCTTTTAAAAGAAATATTATTTAGAAAAAAGAGAGAAGGGGCCTTGATCGTTTTTTCAACCCATATCTTAAACGAGGTGGAAGAGGTCGCTGATCGTTTTTTACTAATGTCGGAAGGTTCTTTATTGATCGATGATTCTCCTGTAAATTTTGTAAAGAACAGAGATAAGGGAAATCTTCAGAACGCTTTAATGGAATTTTGGAATACTAAGTATTCGGTAAAAAGATGAATGAATTAATCTTATTCGAACTAAAAGAAAATATCAGAAGTAAATGGATGTTTGTATTTGCTGGCTTTCTTGCGATTTCTGCGGGAGCGCTCAACTATTTCGGGGATGAAAGCGGTGGAAGATTAGTTGTAAGTCAGATGAATCTGGTCTTATTTGTAGTTCCCTTATTCTCCATTACGTTTGCAGGATTAACATTCAATGATTCACTTCCTTTTGCAGAAGTACTTCTTTCCAAATCATTGACGAGAACTCAATATTTTTTTGGAAAATATTGCGGAGTAAGTTTGTCTCTTTTTTTAAGTTTCCTGGTTGGACTTACACTCCCAGGACTACCGTTTCTTTTCATTGAACCTAAGCTTGCGATCTTATTCTTTGAATTAATCTTTTTTGGAACTATATTAATTTTAGTATTCGTTTCTTTGGGATTTTTATTAGCCTCCTTCTTTAAAAAAGGGGAGCTGATCGTTTCCGGTGCCTTGCTTGTTTGGTTATATTTCTTTTTACTATTCGATTCATTCGTTTTTATGTTGAGTATATATTTAGGTGATTATCCGGTGGAAATTCCCGCATTACTTGTGATTCTATTCAATCCAGTTGATCTGGTGAGGATTTTGATCATTTTACAGACAAAGGCTTCTGTCTTACTCGGATTCTCCGGTGCATTTTTAATCAGAAGTTTAGGAACGCTAATAGTAGTCCTACTATCTAGTTTGTTCTTAATATTTTGGATTATGATGCCTTTAAGTATTTCTTATAAAAGATTTTTAGTTCGAAACTTCTAAATAAGCAGAAGGCCCTCATTACAAACTGATCCTGGCCTTCTGCACTATGTATCAATTCAAATCATAACGGACGAATACATTGAACATTGTCTGCATTGCAAGTTGAGGACCGTTCAAATGTTGGTGAAAAGGTTTTCCTGCTTCAAAACCGAATCGAATTCTTTCTTCTAAAAGGAAATTCATACCGACTAACGCATCTGTACGATGGCCACCTTGTCGATTCGGATCGTTTTGAGGATCCATTTTCGGATCCAATGAACCATCTTGCCCTTTTATATTATCCCAATTAACAGATTGCACTCGAATGGAAACGCTTGCCCAAGGAAATAAAGAATATGCGATCCAGGAACTGAGTTCATAAACATTTCCGAAACGATATTGGTTTTGATTTTTGGAGCTGCGTAGATTTGCGTTGGCTCCTAATCCCCAAGAAAATCGATCTGATTTTCCTGAATATCCGATTCCTGGTAAATAATTGATCGTTCCTGTTCCAGGTTGCATATTATAAGGGACTTTTTGATTTCCCATCATCGGCATCCAATCTCTTTCGTCTATGGACCCGGTAGGAAGAGAGAGCCCAAAATTCAGAAAGATTTCGTGATCATTCCTTTTTAGAATACGATGAGCTGCAGAAAAAGAAATATCTCCTACACCTCCAGATTTCATTGCAGAGGAATCAAAATTGCTAGTCTCCATCGTCATTTGATTTTTTATGACTGGGACCATGAACATGATCATAGTGTCATCTGAAACTCCATACATAGCGCTTGTCATATAAGATTCCATTAACATGGATTTAGGAACCGACATATAACGATACCCGTTGACGGAAGTTTGAGGAATATTTGGCCCTCCCGTTAACAAACTTCCGGTGGGCATGGAAACACTTGGATCGAATTGAGGAAACCATAAAGCCTCGTAGGTCCCCATAGATTTGTTTCCGTTTCGTAATCCCGACATTTGCATTCCCATATAACGAAAATCTAAAACCCAAGAACCTTTTTTGTGAACATGAGGAAACATTAGGCCTGCTGGGGAAATTTGATCCGCTCTTAACTCATGTTGATGGGCTTGGTCGTTGGATTCTTTGTGGTGATGTGCGTGAGGATCTACCTCTTTAGCCGCTTTAGGAATATCGATCTCATTCGAACTAATATTATGAAAAGAAAATATAATAAAAATGACTATTATGGAAATGCGATACTTCATGATTCCCTCCGAGTATCTGGATCAAAAAAGAGGGCCGCTAAGCGGCCCCAGTGGAATGATCAGTCGACTTGGGACAAAATCGATCCGATCGTAAAAGACGTTAGTTTTGCCCCATTCAAGATGAAACCTATCCTGTTTCCGGAATAGACAGGCACACTCATCATCTGCATGATAGGGAACATCATCATTGAATTTCGTTCCGATTGGGACACTTTTGAGCAAGCTTTCGGCCATGCATTGATCCATTGCTCCGAATTTGTATATTGGAAATCGATGCAGTACGTATAATTCGTATCAGAAGATAAGGCTGCTGTTCCCTTACTTACCAGTTCAAAGTTTCCTGACATATCTGAATAGAATTGCTCTTTACTGGAATTTGTTAGCCGAAATGCAGGACCAGAGATTGGAGTTCCGGAACCATAAACATAAGCTGTTAGGCTTCCACCGGATTCTAAGGAGAAGGAAACTTCTAAATTTGTTCCTCCGCTTGAGTTAGGAAGAACAACATTTCCCAAACTATAAAATATTGAGTCAGAGGAATTGCCACTTAATCCTTTTTCCAGCTGAGAAGTATTGCCGGTAAATTCCAAACTTTCTAAATCATTCGGAGAACAGTTTTGGATGTCGTATCTTGTGCGCCTAGCATGCACATAAGAGAGAGAATTCGAGATCGGAGTTAAACTTTGAATGGAACATCCTTCCCTGGCTGCGACTCCGAGAACGAGGGTTTGCATAAGCTGTTGTTCTGAAGAAGTTCCGTTTGAAAGAGAACCCAACTGGGAGCAGTCGAAATGAAAGAATGCGAGAATGATCGCAGTTGTTGAAATATAGCGAGATAGCATATTTACTTTCCTTTATATTATGAATATACATATAAGATTCTTCCAAAACAGAATAGGCAATCTTGGAAGACGATACGATTAAGCTAAGGAAAGATGTTTAGGAGGGCGTTTTAGTTTTCGGTTATAAGCTTTTGACAATTCTCCGAAATATACGTCCTTCATTTTACAAGTAGATTCAAGAGTAGGGATAATATTTATGTAAGGAGCGATTAGATAATAGGAAAAAATCCTGATTTGAGAGAAGAGCCTATCTGAATTCTCTTTTTTACATCCACATTCATGCGTGGTTATTTCCGGATTAGAATGGCAGTTCGGACGTTCTTGTTTTCCATAGTGAGTTGATTTTACTAGTTCCGTTTTCGTGCTGAAAAAATTATCTTCCTTACTTGGGTGAGTTTCTCTGTTTGAATTATGATTACAGTGGCAGATGGAATTTCCTAAAAACAATTTTTCGAATACGATTCCTTCCGCAGGAACAAGCAAGCGTGGAAAAAAGATCAGAGTTAAAAACCAAGTTGTAATCGTTTTCATCTCGAAAGACTCTAACGAACTAAGTTTAACTCCGTATGAGCATAAAACGCATTGATCACGATCAATTTAATAGACTGAAACGCTTTGATATGATTTTGATTTATCTCAAGATTTGGATTCTTTTTTAAGGAGAAGGATTGTATTCTTAAGTTGGCCGAGGATTTTTCCGAACGGTAAAAAGTAGATCTTCAGTATATTACGGAAATTGGAATTTTCTTCTTCCTCTAAACCGAAAACTGTACGTTCTGCTTCTCCTTCTTCTGGAATATAAAGACTTCCGAAAAGAATGTCCCAAAAAGCAAAGGATACGCCTATGTTTTTGTTCTGAAGATCAATATCCGTGCTATGGTGGATTTGGTGTTGGGCTGGGCTTAATAGTATTTTACTTAACCATCTAGGAAATCGAAGACCTATATGGGAATGTCTTAAATTCGCATATAGATTAAATACAAATATTCCTGCATTCACACCTAAGAAAGACAACATATTGATCCCGTTTGGAAATAGAAAGACTGCGATCCCAGTTATGATCCCAGAACAAATAGCTCCTAATGAATTCACTAAGATCGCTTCCACAGGATGTACTCTATAGACTGTGAGGGGATTTAACACTTTTGCAGAATGGTGTAACTTATGGAACTCCCAGAGAAACGTTTTATGAAGAAGCCAATGAGCAAAAAATCTACCAAAATCATTTGCGAGCCAAAATAAGACCGAATAAACAAAAATAAAGAATGTTTGAGAAGAGAAAGAATAATTAGTCTGCCCGAATATTTTAACTAAAGATCCGCTGAGGAGACTAGATACACTTGCCCCTGATATAACGAAATAACTGAAGAATAGTGCGAATAAGAAAGTGTTTATTAAATAATATTTATAATCTAATAGTGCAGATTCATGAAGCCAGATCTTCTTAGATACGTTTTCGCGAAAATAATTCTTGGAACTAAATCCTTTTTCCTTCCATCCTCTCCATACAATTAATAGAAGAG
The DNA here is from genome assembly GCF_004769555.1 of Leptospira koniambonensis. Taxonomy (NCBI): domain Bacteria; kingdom Pseudomonadati; phylum Spirochaetota; class Leptospiria; order Leptospirales; family Leptospiraceae; genus Leptospira; species Leptospira koniambonensis. The sequence goes on from NZ_RQFY01000004.1 coordinate 1,742,462, forward strand.
TGATCAGGATCGAACTTAGAATATAGAACCAATAGATCTTTACGGAAGGCAAAAATATAATCCGTATCGGACTAAGAAGAGAACGAAAAATTTCCGTGAAATATGCCTGCATAAAGCCCGATTTGAATTCTCCTTATGGGAAAGGAGTCGGTCAAATCTAAATTTTGGAAGGAAAAGCTGAAAAATCTCAGGAACTGGCGAATCTTCTTGGACTTATTAGAATTTCAGAATATTGAATTGCGAATATTAGAAATGCGCTTATCCAGAATATTGCAGAAAATAGATAAGCTTCTCTATATTTATTTAATAATGGAAGGAACACTCTGGCGATAACCGCTAAGTTTATCAAGATATAACCGAATACGATCGATTTAGAAGCTCTAATTGGTCTACCTGTATGCCCAAGAGAGATTCTTGTAATCATACCATAAATGAATACTCCTATCCCTCCTACAGTAAAGATATGAAAGGCGGAAGAAGTAGGAAAAAATCCTAAATGAGAAAGTCCATACGCTAAAAATCCGGTACATAGCCAGAAATAACCTGAATGTAAGATCCAAAGGATAGCTACCTTTCTGGATTTCCATGGTTCCCAGAAAAGCCAACGAGAATAGTTTAACATTCCGAAAGCAAGACAATATAATCCTGCAAATGGAACGATCGATGGAAACCAGAAGGCGCAAGCTTCTATTGTTAAGAATAGAAATCCTCCATATCTTATCAAACTTTCTAATTTAAGAAATCGTTTTGGATTTGAGCCCGGAATAGCTGCTGAAGAGAAGAAGGGCATAATCCTTCCCCCAATCAAGATCACAAATTGAAGTATTATGAAAAGAGAAAGATGAATGAAATGTAAGCTCCATCCTTCCGGAAAAATATTTAGAAATGAAAATGCAGTCAGAATATGAAGTAAAAACAAAAGGAAATAAGTTACCACAACAACTCGATTATGCTCTTGGCCTTTCGTGAATAAAGGAGGCGCTAGATAGAAGAGAACCAGTAGATCACAATACAGATCCGCAGTAAGTGCGATATAGGAAAGATATGGATTTGATAAGAATCCGAATCTACCTAATAACCAAAGTCCGAATAGAAGTGCTAAATATCCTTCTTTAGCCAAAACTTTTTTTGTCCAATTTTGACCTGCAGTAAAAAGGAATCCTATAATTATTCCACGTCCAAAACCGAAGACCATCTCGTAAGAATGTATCTGAATTCCTCCAGTTAGAAATGGAGAAGGAATGATTGAAAATAGGATCAAGATCCAGATAAGAACTGCGAATATAGCATGAAATGAACTAAATAAAAAAAATGGACGAAAGGCAACCGACCAAATTGCAGAACGAAAATTTAGAAATGATTTCATCCTCTCTATTATAAGAAAGGAACCTTCTTTTGTCTTTGATCTGGATCAAAGAGTAGAGATCAATCTCTATATGCCGTCAGTGCAGCTGATACCTGTATTGGAAGTGCTCGAATAATATGCTTTGGTCTGAAATTCAAAGTTCGAGGAGTCGATTCGTTCAAATCTAGTACATTTTTTTAATACAGTGAGTCCTGGGTTTCTTTGTGCACAAGTCTGAGTGGCATTCCAAACGCCTTGGAAAGTTGCACATTCTGCTGTATTCATAGCAGTGCCTGAGCTAAAATCTAAACAGCCTAGACTTTCAAAGAAAGAACCTATATAATTGCAACTTCCTCCTCCTGACACATGTGTATTCCTCGCTTGGATGGAAAACGAAATAGGGTATGAGCCGGAGGAGTCTGAAGCTAAAATTTCGTAATTTCCAATTGTTTGAGGATAATATGCGGAACCCTTTGATCGAATAGAACTTCCGGAAGAAACACTTGTGTAATTCATCCGATTCGATCCGTTAGTACCTGGTGGATAAAGAGAAACATTGCTGAGCATATCTCCAGTTGAGATGCCTATTATAAAATCTTTATACGTCGATTCTACATTCAATTTAAAGAGTTTTTCATCTGATGAAGAAGTTATCGTTGCGTTCAAAACGGAGCCATTCATTACCAATGTGGAAGCAGTTGCATGAGTAATTACACTTTCTAATGGTTTCGACTTGGCTACTGTTTGGCCATTCCCAAACATCCTAAGGGAAAAGTTATAATTTCCGTAAGGCCAAGAAGTAGAATTAAAGTAGCTCGTAAAATTTCCTAGATCTTGTATTAACCATGGATCGTTAGATGTATCCAATATCGATTCGCAATATTCCATGCAATTATTAAGATCAGTAAGATAAAATTCAATTGGCCCCATCCATTCTCCGCTGCCTACCCGAGTAATCTTATAATTAACTGTAATTAAATCTCCAGGCTTATAATTTTCAGGACTGATAGAAAGAATTTCGATCTTTGGAGCTTCTGCCGGGATTATTTCGTCTTGGTCACCACCTAGAGAGACTCCAGAGATAGCAGCAAGTGTAGTAAGCTGCTTCTGTTGAGGATCGCCGGAAGATTGGAAGCAGGATGTGAATATTACAAAAAAGAATGTAAAAGAGATTAGAAGATGATACATTATCCGAAATTCCGACAAGCCTTCTTTTTAATAGCTAATAATATAGAATTTTTAGGGTATTATACGGACAACAAAATTAAAATTTGAAAGGATCGCAATATAGCCCAAATAGGCTATGACCTTTTTTTCTTGATCTTCTTCTCTTTACAATGAGAATCGTTCTCCTTGTTTCTTTTAGGACAAGAATGGTGAGTTTGATCATAGATGGATTTTGAAACTAGGGGAATTGTATATCTATGGAATGGTCGTGTGATGTTTGCAACAAATTCAATGCAGACAGATTTCCATACTCATTATGCAGCCACTTTGGCTATCTCTTTAAAAGATAATATCCATATAGAAACTGAAAAAGGAAAAGAAGAATATCGTGTGGCCTTGGTCGGGCCAAATACATATCATAAAACTGTTTCTCCCGGAGTAGAGATGATTGCTTTGCTCATAGATCCGGAAACCTACGAATATTCATCCATCTCAGAGTTCGCAAAAGTAGGAGAAGTGAAGAAGTTAGATATTTCTCCTTTCTTACCTCTGGTCGAAAAGTTATGGGAATTATATTACGGAAAATTAAACGATGAAGAAGCCTGGGAATTACATTTAGATCTACTTAGGTCTATTTATCCTTTTCAAAAATTGGAAAAGGTAATGGATGAAAGGATCATTCAGATCGCTAATATGATCCGTAAGGAAATGCCTGATAGTATTCGAATGAAGGAGATCGGTAAAAATTTTTCTGTATCAGAAGACAGGCTTATTCGTCTTTTCAAAGAAAATCTTGGGATACCAATGCGTAGATATTTATTATGGGTCCGTATCTTAGAAGCAGCAAAACTTTTGAAAGAAGGAAAGAGCCTTACAGAAGCGGCACATTCTGCAGGTTTCTCCGACTCAGCTCATTTTACTAGAACCTTTAAGGAGAATTTTGGATTTGTTCCTTCTCTATTTTTCGGGCATCTAAAAGCGATTGAAGTTCGGTTTTGTGAATCAGGTGATTTGATCTAATAAAAATCCTACTAATACCGGAATCATTCAAGCAGAAGTTTCCACTCTCTGTTACTCTTCTTTCTATCCGAGCTTAGAGAAACTATATGCCATTAGAAAGAAAAAGAGGATTATTATCCAAACTTTCCTCCAAAATTTCCAGATACACTTCCAAATCTATCCACATTCCTACCCAAGAAGAAAAGGAAGGATTTTTAAAAGCACAAAGATTGGCCTACCAATGTGTTACCGAGACAGAAAAGGAAATACAAGAAGGTTGGACCGAAAAACAAGCAGTGAAACGAATGGAAACATTCTTAAAAGATCATGGAGTCAAAGTGTTCCTACATCGTCCTTTTGCATGGTTTGGAGAACACGCAAGATTTGATGGTTACAAAAGATTCACTCAATTTCATCCGAGCAAAAGAAGATTACAAGCAAACGAATCTTTCATCTTAGATGTGTCTCCCGTTGTGGATGGTTATATTGGTGATATAGGATATTCTTCTTCCTTGAATAAAAATCCTGAATTGGATAATGGAATGAGATATCTATTAAAACTTAGATCAGAACTTCCTAAACTATTTTCTTCTTCTATGAGTTCTTCTGAAATTTGGCATAAGATAGATCAGGACTCAAAACAAAATGGATTTGATAATGTCCATGCGTTGTATCCATTTGCAGTGCTTGGGCATAGAGTGTATAAAGTTCATTTACCTAATATTTCTTTTCCAATATTGCCTGTTAGTTTTGCAAGTTGGTTCAGTCTGCAAGGATCTTTTGAGTTTTTAAGCCATAAGGTGCTACCAGAACTTCTGACTCCGGATCATGAGGGAGATAGGACTGGTCTTTGGGCGATAGAACCCCATTTAGGAAGAGGAAAAACTGGTTTTAAATTCGAAGAGATCCTTGTAGTAGAAAAGGATAAGGCGTATTGGTTGGACGAAGAAGTTCCTCATGTAAAAAAATACAGTAAATTATTGGAAGCAGTATGAAGTTTAATCATAAAATCATAATATTCATAATTATCTCCATCACTATCTCGTGCGGGCCATCCCAAATTAAAATAGGGGAGCCTTATAAATTAGGAGAAGTACCTGCTTCCATTTTAGAAGTCCAGGACAAGCAGGATCCATTTACAACTAACCTAAAAGTGGAGATGACTGATTTACCTGGTCATGATGATCTAATATTTGATCCTTCTAAAGGATTTGGATATGCTTCCGGAATGGATGGTTGGATCTGGAGACTAAATTTTAAAACTGGAAAAGCAGAGCAATGGGTAAAGCCACCAGTTAATCCTGCCGGAATGCAATATTCGAGTAAGGCTAAGAATAAAATTTTAGTGTGTGCTTCCAGACTCGGGGGAGAAATCTACGAGGAAAAAAATAGAGTAGGACTTTACGAAGTAGATATTGAAACTAAAAAGGTAGATCCAATCATTTTAGATCTTCCTAAATTAAAAAAAGAAGAATTGGAAAAAGTATATTCTTTTTCTGAGATGCATGGTGTAAGTCTTCAAGATCTAAACTCTTCTAATTCGAGACCATTTTCTTTATGTAATGATCTGGCAGCATCCGAAGATGGAAATCGTATCTATATAACGGAACCTTTCGAAAGGGTTGATGCGGCTATGGGCAGTGGTGCAGTGCCTGAAGCAATTGGTCTTTATCCTCATGGAAAACTTTGGATGTTGGATCGACACAAGAATACTATCTCACTTGTGTTAACTGGTTTTACATTTGTGGATGGGATACTTCTAGAAAAAAGCCCAGATGGAAAAGAAGAGTCGGTTGTATTTACTGAAACCACTAAGTTTAGGATCATTAGAGCCTTTTTATCTGGAAAAGATCAAGGAAGTTCAGAAGTGCTATTTGAAAATCTGCCCGGTCTCGCTGATGGACTGGAACGAGATGATAAAGGAAGGATCTGGACTGGAATTATCAAAAAAAGATCTGGGCTTGTCAATTTTATCCATAAGAATCCTTGGCTTAAGAAAGTAATCTTATCGTTGCCTCAAAAGATCCTGCCTATTTCTCATAATACAGGAATACTTGTAATCGATCCGAGTGGCAAGAAACCTCTCTATTATTCGATGCATGATGGTTCTAAGATTAAGGACATCTCTGTTTCAGTTCCGTTCGAAGACAGGGTCTATTTTCCTTCTTTCGACAAAACTTCCAGAGGTTTGTATTCTTTGCCTGTATCTTCTTTGAAAATTAAAGAATTCTAATGAACTTCCACTGCAAGTAGAGTAACATCATCCTGGAATCCTCTCGGGCCTACAAAAATTTGTAGTTCCGAGATCAAATCTTCTGCCACTTCCTGGATGCCTGTGTTCCTGCTCAAAATAGATAGAACCCGATTCTCTCCAAATTCCTTTTTCTCTTGGTCGAATTCTTCAAAAATACCATCCGAAAAGAAAAAGATCCTGTTTCCTGGAAGAAGAGGTACGGTCACATTTTTATAAGTAGCTTCCTTTTTAAGGCCTATAATTGGCCCTCTTGAATACAGATAATCTGCGCCTTCTTGTTTTTGTTTCAAAACTTGAGGAGGATGTCCCGCAGAAGAATAATACAGAACATTATTATTCAAATCTATATCAGCTAAAACCGCAGAGAATATGATATTAATACTTCTGTATTTCTGACAACAAGCTGCATTTAATAATTCTAATATTCGAGAAGGTTGGTCTTTGACGAACTTAATACTCTCAAATTCTGCCTTAATAGTCATTGTAAGAAGTGCCGCTTGTACACCATGTCCTGTCGCGTCCACTAAGAACAAACGGAAATAACCGGGTTCCAGTTCGAAAATATCATAGTAATCTCCTCCTATTTCTGACATAGGAAGATAGTATGGATGAATGGAAACGTTCTTACCATTTAGATTGAGAGTAGGTAAGGTTTTCTGCTGTAACTTTTTAGCGAGAGAAAGATCTCCTTTTAAAAGTTTCAAAGACTCATTTAGATTTTCCGTTCTTTCAACTACGATCTGTTCCAGATTTACATTTAGTTTTTTAAGTTCTACTCCCAGATCTTCCGCAAGCACAAATCCTTTGGAGAATCTATAGGCAAGTAATACACATTGAGAAAGAACAAGAGCTAAGACTCCATAATGGACCATATAGAAAGAATCTATAAACTTATTTAAATATAGAACATCATTTGCTACTGTGATCAGATTTACTACGAGGCTGAAAAAACAGATTCTGGCTCCTTCTACCCCTTTTATTGACATGAATGCTAATCTGAAAAATAAATAGGTCAAAATCCCAAGCATCATTACTTCTAAAGAATTAATGAAGATGGACATAGTGTATAATTTTGTAGGGAAGAAAGCGGCGGAGAAAACTAAAAGAAGACTTAAATAAAATATAATATTAAATACTTTATCCTTTCTGAATTGCTCCTTAAATATGGATTGTACATATAAAATTGTACCTGGCAGAAGTAAAAATAAGAATAGTATCTCTCCTCTTACTGAAAACTCATAGTTTCTGAAAATTGGGAATACATTATAAAAGATCCTTTCTCCATAAAAAGAAACTCTAAAAGCGATACACAAGCAGAGTAATGCAAAAAATAAGGCGGAAGGGTCCCTTCTTCTCATCAGATAAAAAGTAAAATGATATAATGACATCACAAACAAGGTCCCGAATGTGATAGAATCCAACATGGTGGCTCTTAGAGAAACTTGTTGTATATCGGTTATACTACCTAACTGGATTGGATTCCAGATCCCGGAGCCGTTCGAATATTTGAAATTCGAAACATGTATCACGATTTCCAACTCTGGTTTGTCTGATATAAAACTAAAGACCCCTGGTTTATAACCGGGAGAATATTCAGATTCTTCTTTCCCTACATTCCCTCCTTTCGAGATCTCTTTTCCATTCACAAATAAAACATAAGAGGAACTAATAGAAGAGATCTTAAGGCTGAGCTGAGTATTTGCTTCGGGTAATAATACTTTCGCCCTATAACTCGCAAAACCATAGCTCGGGTATTTATGAGTGACGTTACGTCCTTTGTCCCATTTTGCAGGCACTTTTAGATAAGAGATTGAGGATGATGGTTCTTTAGGTTTGGAATTGGGAAGAAGCTCATTCCAATAAAATTCCCATTCTCCATCTAGACTTATATTGCCATCTGTTTGGAAATTCCATTGCCTGAGGTCGAGGATGCCTTGTATGACTTTTGGGTTTTCTTTTCCTGGTTGGCAGCCTAAAAAAAAGAAGAATAGTATAGATCCTAAGAACCAATGCGGTATTCTATTCTTGCCCAAAATCCGGATCTTCCTGCTGAGAAATTTCAATAGGCTTATGTTCTGTGCAGATTTCTGATAGCTAAAAATACTCAGATCGGATTTTTTTTAGGAACGGAAACTCGGGTTAAACGACTCGTTTTTTCGTCGAATGCCAAATGCGATCCAGTATCTTAATTATAGAAGACAGGGAAGAAGAATATATATGGATCCGAACTCTACTCGGAGGTATCGAATCCTTTACTCCTAACTGTACCAGAGCTTTGGATTTTCAAGATGCCTTGGATAAGACCAAGACTGAATTTTTTGACGTTATATTATTCCAATTCAATTCCCAAAATAGTTTAGAAGTACTATCGAAGTCTCAGACTCTTCTTCCTTTAATTGCAATTGCAGAAAATCCAGAAAGCAAAGAAGTCCTTAAACATTCTAAGATCCATTTTGCAGATCTTTTGATTAAAGAAAATGTAAACGCTGATCTTTTGGATCGTTCCATAAGACTCGTATTACAAGCTAAGACAACAGAAGAAAATCTAAATCTTCTTAAGATAGGTATTGAGAGATCCAAAGATATTTTCCTGATCACAGAGGCTTCTCCTATAGATGATCCTGGACCAAAGATTGTATATGTAAACGGTGCATTTGAAAGGTTAACAGGTTATAAAAGAGAAGAAGTTTTAGGAAAAACTCCAAGGATTTTACAAGGCCCTAAAACAGATAGGGCAGTGTTAGATAGGATCCGAAAAGCAATCTCGAAAGCTAAACCTTGTTTTGAAGAGATCATCAATTACGATAAAGATGGAAACGAATATTGGATTGAGATGGATATCTTTCCAATCGTAAATGAGCAAGGCATCGTCACTCACTTGATGGGGATAGAAAGAGATATTACGGAAAGACGAAATACTGAAGAGAGAATTAGACATTCCCAAAAAATGGAAGCAGTGGGTCAACTCGCAGGAGGAATGGCTCATGACTTTAATAATTTATTAAATGTAATATTAGCAAATCTAGATCTTCTTGAAATGAAGTTGAAAGATTCTGAAGATCTGATGAAAAGGGTCCGCTCTGCGCAAGATGCAATTCAAAGAGGGGTTGAGATCAATAAAAGGCTTCTTGCCTTTTCCAGAAAGCAGGCCTTAAATCCTGAGTCATGTGACGTAAACCGGGTATTAAAGGATTTCATTCCTATTCTGGATCGGATCAGGACTGAAAAAATAGAAATAGAATACGAGCTCTCTGATGAGATATCGGTTTGCGACATAGAAAAGACCGGACTAGAGAATGCTATACTCAATCTTGCTTTAAATGCAAGGGATGCTATGCCCGAAGGCGGTAAAATATTTATTTCTACCGGTTTTGTGCATAACGGAGATACAAAAGGGCCTAAAATTTCGGGTTTAGAAGCAAAGGATTATTTTTTAGTCACGGTTACCGACACAGGGACAGGTATGGACGATGCCACTAAGGCTCGTATTTTTGATCCTTTTTTTTCGACCAAGGGTGGAGGAAAAGGAACCGGTTTGGGATTGACCATGGTTTACGGTTTTGTAAAACAATCGAACGGTTTTTTAAAAGTTATTACTGCGCCTGAATATGGTTCCAGTTTTCTAATATTCTTGCCGGCGCATGAGCAGGACAGAAGTGAACAGGTTCTCTCTACCAAAAAGAAAACTTTGGTAATGGAAGAAAATCGAGAAACTGCTGAATTAGCTTGTGTATACTTAAGGGAACTGGGTTACGAACCTCATGTGAGTTCGGATATGAAACGATTAGCAAAATTTTTCTCAGGCGATCCGGAGATCTCTTTCGTATTGTTGGACCTCCAACTAGCGGATTCTAAAGGGATAGATCTGAAAAAAGAACTGGAAAGATTTGGTTCCGGGAAAATAATCGCTACTTCTTCGGGCCGAGGTGAAAGTTTAGAACTTCCTAATACTGTTCCATTGGTCCGGAAACCATATACCAAGACATCATTGAAAGAAGCGGTTCGTAATATCGGAGAAACTCTTCCATGACGGATTCAAGAAATTCTAAAAAACTTCTGATCCTTGACGATGAAGAAGAGATCGCAAAGATCTTGGGAGAGATCGCAGTTGATTGTGGTTTCGAGGTTTCATTATCTCATACTGCTCCCGATTTTTTAGACAAAGTGGACCCAAGTTTTGATTGTGTGATCTTAGATCTCATGATCCCAGGTATGGATGGAGTGGACGTGATCCGCTTCTTGTCCGAGAAGGATGTTCATCCTGATGTAATATTGATCTCAGGAGCAGACAGAAGGACTCTTCATAGCGCGGAAACATTGGCCGGAGAATATGGATTGCATATTGCTGCGGTCATGGAAAAACCAATTCGAGTTTCTGATATCAGAAATACATTATCTGCGATCGCCGAAAAAGAATCAGATATTTCTTCTCGTACCAAATCAGGTGGAAAAGGAAATTTAGGTCCAACATTCGAAAAGGAAGAAGTTTTAGACGCAGTACGTTCCGATCAGTTCGTATTATTTTATCAGCCTAAGTTTGATCTAAAAACAGGCAGGGTAGAAGGTTTCGAGGCTTTAGTGAGATGGAACCATCCTAAACTAGGATTGGTATTTCCTGATTCGTTTCTACCTTTAATGGAGAAAGAAACGACCATCTTAAATCTAATGACTGAGAAAATTATAGATATAGCATTGGATGAGACAAGGATTTGGCATACAAATGGCCGTAAGCTACGTGTGGCGGTTAACGTGTCTCCTGTAACTTTGACAGAATTAGACTTTCCCGAAAGGATACTTGCTAAAATTAAAAATAAAGGAATTCCACAAAGCCAATTTCAAATGGAAATCACTGAGACTGGCTTTTTAGAGAACATTCGTTTTACTCAGGATATTTTAACTAGGCTCAGGATACGAGGAATAGGCCTATCTATTGATGATTTTGGCACAGGCTATTCTTCATTGAAACAATTGCATAGATTTCCTTTTACTGAAATGAAAATAGACAAGTCATTTGTTATGGATTCCCCAAGGGATAGAGAATCCTTGTTTATTTGTCAGGCATCTGTTGATTTAGGGCATAAGTTAGGAATGAATGTTGTCGCAGAAGGGATCGAGACGGCAGAAGTAGAAAGATTAATGAAAGAAGCAGGTTGCGATGTGGGGCAGGGTTATTATTATTCTAAACCTGTTCATCCCGAAAAAATCCCAGAAATTCTTTCCAAATTCGGTTAACAATAATACCCTAGGCAGAATGTCCTCGGGAAAGAGTAACAAACTATCGGAACAACAGGTTCCAGGCAAAATTCCCGAAACAAACCAAGAATCAAGTTTGGTATTCGATCATCCTGATGCATTTATATTTGCGGACCTAGAATGGAACCTAACGTACGTAAATGAAAAGGCAGAAGAGGTCTTACGTAGACCTAAAGAAAGCCTGATCGGCAAAAATATACTTACAGATTTTCCAAGAACATTCGGAACAGACTTCGAGATCCAATACAAAAAGGCAAAAGAAACGGGCGAGCCTTGCATATTCGAAACATTTTTCGAACCATTTAATTCATGGATAGAGGCTAGGATCTATCCTCGCCCAGATGGATTTTTAGTTTATTATCAGGACATTACCCAAAGGAAGAAGAAAGAAATTTCCTGGGCAATAGGAGAAAGTCTACTCTGGGACATCTCCACTTCAGATACTCTAAGTTCTGCATTTGAAAAAGTGCTCAAAACATTAGTTAAAAATACTGCATGGACCTATGGACAGATCTGGAGATCCAAAAACAATACTGTTTATATAAATGAAGAGGATCCGTATGTTTATGACTCAGATCTACAACTTCTATTCCGAAAAGAATCCATAAATAAATTTTTCAGTACCAAAGAAGGAATACTGAAGAAGGTAAGTGAATCGGGAGAATTACATTTTATACCGGACCTAGTAACTGATACGGAACTAAAAAGAAAAGATGCAGCTATCGCGGCAGGCTTCCGTTCTTGGATAGGAATACCTATACTTTCTCACGGAAGATTTTATGAGATAGAACTTCTTTCCGAAAGAGTTTTGAATCCAGAAGAAGCTTATTTGGATCTATTAGGGGTTGTTTCTAAAAGATTTGCAGAAATTGTAAGTAGAAGGGTAGCGGACGAAGAAAGAAAAGCACTGATAGAACTTTCTTCTGAGATTATTCTTAATGTAGATTCTAATTGTGTGATCCGAAGAGCAAATTCTGCTTTCCATAGAATTTTAGGTTATGAAAGAAAATATATCAAAAACAAAAGTTTGTTGGAATTCCTACATCCGGACGATGCAGAACTTACTAAACAAAAAATTTGCTCGGCCTCTAAAGAAGGATTCGAAAATCGTTATATAACTAAAGATGGAAAAGTTCGCCATATGAGCTGGAATACTGTCCGCCTTCCTGATTCTGAGACTATCTTCTGCATAGGAAGAGATATCACGGAAGAGAAAGAATGGAACGACTCTCTAAGACAACTCCAGAAGATGGATGCGGTAGGCCAACTCGCAGGAGGAATGGCCCATGATTTTAATAATCTTTTAAATATCATTTTGGCAAATTTGGATCTTTTAGAATTAAACCTAAGAGAAACGCCTGAACTTCTAAAAAGAGTATTCTCTGCGCAAGATGCGGTCAGAAGAGGTGCCGAGCTTAACAGAAGGTTACTCGCATTCTCTCGAAAACAAGCGTTAAATCCGGAGCAAGCAGATGTAAGTCATGTGATCTCTGATTTTGCAGATATACTTACAAGGATCCGGAACGATATAGTCAGTATAGAATTCTGTTTCGAAGAATTTCCAATGTTCTGTTCTTTTGAGAAGAATGGCCTGGAAAATGCTCTTCTAAATCTTTGTTTGAACTCAAGAGATGCGATGCCTATAGGGGGGAGGATTTTAGTAAGCACAGGATTTTCTCCTGCAGGAAAAGAGCATAGATCCATGATACCTGGATTTGTGGATATGGAAGATGCATGTATCATATCGATCCGAGATGAAGGCTCAGGAATGGACGCAGGAGTATTAGAAAGATTATTCGAACCATTTTTTACCACTAAACAATCCGGAAAAGGGACAGGTCTAGGAATGCCGATGGTTTACGGATTTGTAAAACAATCCAATGGGATGGTCCATGTGCATAGTGAGATCGGTAAGGGCACCTGTATTGAGATTTTCCTTCCCTTGAGTAGAAGTCCTGAAATTATCACTGAGAACCGAAATGAAAAAATTTTGGTATTAGAAAGAAATTTAAAGGGCCAAACCTACTTAGCTGCTCTATTAAAGAGATTAGGTTTTGAAATATTCCCTGTTTATAATCTGCAAGAAGCGAAAACTGTTTTAGAAAATTATCCAGAAATGTATGCGATGTTTGCAGAAGAAGAAATTTCGACTGAAAACTCTGGTTGGGAGAAATTCAAAAATAAAGATCGGATCATCGTAATTTCAGAATGGAATTCCAATACGGATTTTGACCCTTCTGTAAAAGTGCTTAAGAGGCCTTATACCTGGACTAAGTTGAAAAAATTACTTGGATAAAAATTTATCTGGATCTGTTCGAGAAAAAAGTTAATTTAAAGAAAATATAAAGTATTTTCACCCCTGCCTTAAAACTCCCGATCAAATTTCCGCTGATCTTAGATTTTCCACCTTTTCTTTTTCCATAATGAACAGGGATTTCCTGGATCTTGAATTTATTACGGATCGCCTTGATCTGCATTTCAAGGTTCCATCCCCAAGTAGGATCTTGTAGATCTAGATCCAGTAAAGATTGCCATCTTAAAACACGAAATGGTCCAAGATCAGTAAATTTTACTCCATAAAATATGCGGATCAAAAAGCAAGAAAGCCAATTGCCGAATATCTGTAAGAAGGACAAGGAACCTGGCTCTGCATTTCCTAAAGTTCTGGAACCGATCACAAAATTTGTGTTTGGATCTTTGGAGAATGCAGAGAATAGATCTTTTAGATTGTTGAGATCATCTGAACCATCTGCATCCATGAACACTATGAATTCGGGAGAAATTTTTCTTTCTTGAAGATAATGGATCCCAGCTAAACAGGCAGCACCATAACCTCTTTTTGGTTCTTGGACTAGAACCACTCCTGCATCGATTGCAATTTGAGGAGTTAAATCCTTGGATCCATTGTCTAAGATCAGAATTTGTCTAGGCAAGATCCCAAATCCAAAGAGAGAATCCAAAACTTTAGGTAAGGATTCTTCTTCGTTTAGGGCAGGGATCAAAAATCTAGAATTTGCCCAGGGAGCAGTCGACAAATGGATTATTCTCCTCTTCTATTTTTAGAGATCCTGAATAGTTCTTCAGGAGAATAGATCTTAGTCTTTCCAGAGTTCAGATCAATATCTTCTTTATGGACTATACTGGAAAAAGGATAAAAATTTTCTATCTCGGATATCTTTTTGCGAATATCTAAGTGAACATTTTCACTATTCTTTCTCATATGTTCTGCATTCGATTCTTTCAGTCTAGTATGATAAATTTCGAATACGATTTTAGACGCACCTTTTTCAATTCCAGTAAATTGGTCCTTCCAAACCTTGGTTTCTCCAGGAAGAATACGAGTATCTGCAACAAGTCTTGCCTTAGGATACCATTCCCACTCTTGTCCGAACTTGATCTCTTTGGCCGCCAAAGATTTACCTTTTGGATCCAATACGGAAATTTTCAGAAGTATAAACCTTTCAGGATCTCCTGTTGGAATATTATGAGCAGCTTTTTCATTCGTTAAAGAAACTAAATATTCTAGATCGTTTCCATTTTTCTTTAATTGGAGAGGTGCGATTTTTAAACCAGTCCTATATCCTCCAGGGATCTGTTTCTCATAGAGTTCGAATTTTTTAGGAACTCCTCCTCCGATAAAAGAATGTTTATGAGAAGTCCTGATTGGAGTGTTTAATTCTGGTTTTACTAGTTTACGTTGTAATTCTCCCATATGACAGGAACCACAGGCGATTTTTCCGTGTGAGTTCCCTTTTTGTTCCAACTCATTCCCTGTTTTGAAAGCGCATACCAATTGGTCGTCTAAAACATAATTTGCATTATGACAGTCTAGACATCTATTTCTCAATTTATCAGGATCAATCTTGATTGGATGAGGAGGTTTTGTTGTTCCGTTTGCACCCAATACATAAGAATTTCCCTGCTCGTCCAAACGAACATGGCATACTGCGCAAGTAACTCCTTCTGCTTTCATTTTAGGATCAAAGTTAGGATTTGGTTCTTCTATAGGAGTCCTATAATCTCCGTTATTTAGATAATTAACCAAAGTTTCTCTTTGGTTCGCAACTGGAGTATGGCAGTTTAAACAAAGCCATCTAGGAGAAGAAGACTTAGAAAGTTCAGATTGGAATTGAAGATCAGAAAGTGCGTTTGCATGAGTGGATGTTTTCCATTCTGCATAAATTTCGATATGACATCTTCCACAATTCTCCGCTCTGACCTCTCCCACTCCAGCAAGAGGAGGAAGATGTGGTAAAGGTTTGGACCAAGGAGCCTGAGAAAACACCTCGTCCACGGGGATCGGTTGATCTTTCGGTTTAGTAAAAATACAATAGAATAAACTAATGGCAAAGGATAAAGATATAACCGCTAATATTAAACTTCTTCTTTTATTTAAGAACATTATAAAAATATTATCTAGTTACTAGGGGATGGTTTTGATCCCCTTTAGAAGACCATTCCCACATAGATCCTGCATAATTTTTTGCATTATAACCCAGGGAAACTAGAACAGATGTCATCCATCCAGATCTAACTCCTCCAGTGCAATAAGAGATCACAGTTTTATCTTTGGAAATCCCTAATTCGTATAATTTAGAAACAATTTTAGACTCACTTAATAGATATCCGTCCTTATCCAAAAATTGTTTGTAATAGATCCATTTTGCTCCAGGAAGATGGCCTCCTCTAGATTCTCCGTAAGGAGTTTGTCCTAAAAATTCCCTTTCTTCTCTGGTATCTATAAAGGCGAATTTTTTATCAGAAAGTTCTGTTTGGACCAATTTTGAATCTGCAGACCAATTTTTATTCTCAGCAGCTGAAATATTTATTTTAGAAAGAATTTCTGGGCGATTAGAAACAGGAGAATTCGAAGCCTTCTGCAAAGCGTTAACCCCTCCATCTACTATGAATGATTTAGAAAAACCTAATGTACGTAAGGACCAAACGATTCTGCCTTCTTCTCCCCATCCTCCTGTAGGATCTCCGAATACCAATACGATCTTGCTTGTATCCAAACCTTTTTTACGCAGGAGTTCCTTCGCTTCCGATGCCTGGACTAAATTTCCCTGGTTAGGAAATTCTTTTTGAGAGATCTCCTGCCAACCTAATGGAACAGATTTGGAGAATGTGGATACTTTGATACCTTCTCTTGCATCTACGAATACTGCGCCTTGTCCGTGCAGGTATAATGCCTCGGGTGCGCTGATAAACCATCCTCTGACTCC
The DNA here is from genome assembly GCF_004769555.1 of Leptospira koniambonensis. Lineage (NCBI taxonomy): Bacteria > Pseudomonadati > Spirochaetota > Leptospiria > Leptospirales > Leptospiraceae > Leptospira > Leptospira koniambonensis. Next base: position 1,758,705 of record NZ_RQFY01000004.1, read on the forward strand.
GGAAAGTTTTTCGGAGGCGAAAAGGGAGGAAGAGATTAGAAAGACTAAGGCAAAAGAGATTATGAGTTTCATTTGGGCTAACTTGAGAGAGGTTTCAAAATTCGTCAATAAGTAATACAAAAAATCCTATATAGCAGAATATTTTTAATATTACAGACAATTGTCCAGGATTTTAATGGTATTTAACGATGAAAAGGAAAATGGACCTTGGAATTCAGAAGAAATAAAGAAAGAAGAAGCTACATTTTGAATTTCACGAATCTGCTTTGGATTCTGGCTTCTTTGGCTTACCTATCTATTTTTCTCTTCTGGGAGATGAAGAACCAAGGAAGAAGTTTAACTGGAAATTTATATATTCTAGGTTTTTGCGGATTAAGTGTTGTTTATGGATTTCTATATTTTACTAAAACTTTCGAAACATCGGGAAGATTAAGTTTTGTTTTAGGACTTATCCTTCGCGTGATCTTGATCTTTTTTACTCCTATCTTTGAAGATGATTGGGCACGTTATCTTTGGGATGGATGGATCAGTTCCGAAAAGGGAAGTCCTTATGGGATCACTCCAGAATCTTTTTTTGGAGAATTAGATCCTACTAGAACTGAAATACTTTCTAGGATCAATCATCCTGACTGGCCTACCATTTATGGACCAGTGCTTGAGATCTATTTTTATCTCATTCATATTCTATTCCCTTGGAAACTTTGGGCTCTCAAACTTTTTCTTTTGGTTCCGGACATTCTACTATTCTTCTTGATCAAGACCAAATACGGAGCTCGGTCTTCTTCTTTATACTTTTGGAATCCAATTCTGATCAAAGAAGTCTTTTTAAATTCTCATCCGGATATTATAGGGATTTTTCTATTGTTTTATTCTTTTTATCTAGCGGAGAAGTCTAGGTTTCGTTTGGCCTTCTTTATTTGGGGGCTCAGTTTAGCTGTAAAAGGATTCGGAGTTTTACTTTTTCCTTTCTTATTGAGATCATATCGGAACAAAGATCAGAATTGGAAAAATGCGGGGATAGATGCGACCTTTTCACTTTTAGGAATAGTATTAGCATATTCTCCTTTTCTATTCTTTTCCAAAGAAACTGATTTTACCGCTCTAACTAGATTTATAGGAAGTTTTACATTTTTTCCTTTAGGTTATCATATTCTTTATTCGTTCTTTGGAGAATTCTCTCGGGCTTTTTGGGCGATCCCTGCACTTATCACTATATTATTCTTTTTGAATGAAAAATACTCTTTGGGTTTGAGAGATGAGGAGAAGTTAGGGATTGTATTCTTCTTATTCTTCTACTTTTCGCCTGTTGTAAATGCTTGGTATTTACTTTGGATGTTCCCATTTTTGCTTACAGGACCCAGAGTCTTTTGGCCGTCTTGGATACTTTTGTTCTTGGGACAGATATCTTATTTAAACTACGCGAACCTGGGAGATTGGAAGTCCGTATTAGAAAAAGGTTATTATGCGCATCCTGAATGGCTCTTAACTTTGATCAGTTTAAGCTTCTTTCCGATTCTTCTTATCTGGTACAGGAACCGCTTTTCTTCTAAAATCACCAATTCCCTTGAAAAACCATCTCTTTTGAGCTAAATCAGATTTTTTTCTTTTTTGGAAGAATTTTGATTGTTATTTTGGATAGTATTTCCAATAAGTTGGATAAAATATTATTATAACTGTTCGGAATAAACATAATTCCGGTCCAGTGAGGAGAACCGAGTATGCCAACGATCGATCCGATTGAAAGAGGTCTGATCCAATCTATTGGGACCTTGGTTCGTAAGAGAAGACAAGAGTTAGGTCTTTCTCTTGGAAAGCTTGCAGAATTATCTCAGGTGAGTAGAGGAATGTTAAGCCTCGTGGAATCTGGAAAAGCTGCACCTTCTATCGCTTTATTATGGAAAATTTCAAAGGCAATCCGTTTGCCTTTGTCCAGTCTCATGGAATTTTCTAAGGAAGAGTTTCCTAAAATTTTCAGGAAAGAAGACTCCAGTGAAAATTCTGTAGAAGAGAATCAGTATGTGATCCGTCCTCTTCTTCATGAAGAAACTAGATTTCAAACTAGGCTATTTGAGATCAGACTTCTTTCTGGAGTTGCTAAAACTTTTATTACAAAAGTACAATCCAAACAAAGACAGAATTTGTTCCTACAATCTGGTGCGCTTCGTTTGAAAGTGGGTGGTAAATGGTTCGATTTGCAAGAAGGAGACAGTATGACCTTCTTAGGAAAGGATCTGCAAGAACTTGCAAATTTAGGGGAGAAGGACTCGTATCTGATCTGGTCATCCTCTCTTTCTGATGATTGAAATAGATCTGTATTTTGAGTTTTGTTAATTGCAATTCCTGAGGGTCTTTAGAGTATAATCCGGACTTTTCATCAAATGAAAAGTTTTTGGTTAGATGAAAGTTTTCGAGAAGATCCAAAAAAGTTTCTCCAAACGAAAAAAACTAATATTGTCCATTCTCATCGGACTTGTTTCTATTTTTTTCTTAAAGGAAGCTTCTTATTTTTTATACAAAACTTCTACTGAGTCTCAGGTAATCAATTCAGGGTTTTATTATCTTTCTAAGTCGGATCTTTCTAAAGAATACGATTCTGATTCTTTTTTATTTCCTTATCATTTAAGATTTTTCAAAATAGATCTTTCTCCGGAACAATTTAAAAGATATTGTAAGTTTTTATTATATATTATTTCCGCAGTTTTGATCTCGTACGCTTCCTATTTCAGAGGTGCCTTTACTGGGATATTTTTAGGTCTATTTTTACTTCTTTCTCCAATTTATCTGATCCAAGGCAGTTGGATCGGATTTCCGGACCATCTTACATTCTTCTGGTCTATATTGTTGATTTTGTTTTTAGATCTTAGGGAACAGGACAGGGAGAAGAAGGTTTATTTATACGTTCTATTCATCCTTTTTATTTTAGGATCTTGGACCCATTTTTATCAGTTCCTGATCATTTCCTTTTTAGTTTTGTTTTTGTATTTCTGGGAGAAGAAAGAGATCGATCGGGATATTCTGAAAATCTTTTTGGTCGGGATGTTTGTAGGGAGAGCTTCTTCTTTTCTGATCTTTTATCTGAATGGAATAGAATGGAACGAAAGAAGATTGGATACTGCCCAGTCTTTAGGTTTCTGGCGCTGGTATTCCATGCATAAGAAACATGTTCTTCTTACCTTATTATCTTTTTGGAACGGTTTGGTGTTCTTGTTCTTGGAAAATCTGATCCGTAAAAAGATCTCTCTATTGCTTATCTTTTTCGGAGTCTTGCTGATTACTTTTTTTACCGGGGACACGACTAGAGTGTTTTCTCACTTATTCTATCCGGCTTGGATAGCCCTCTGGCTCATCCGTTCTCGAAATGGATTTTCTAAGCAGGAAAAATGGATCTTAAGTCTGGGACTCGTCCTGGCATTGGCCTATCTTTTGGTTTTTGATCCTTTTTATAAATGGGGAGCGGATTTGATCTATCTGCGGGCACCGGTTTCTTTTTAAGAAAAATCACTTTATAAAAAGGTAATTTTTCTTTTTTGAATATTCCGCTTTAACGGAAAATAACGCCTCCTACGTTCACAAAAAACATTTTCTATAGTCATTTTGTTTCCGAATTTTTAGAGTTCGCTCCGTTTTGTTTAAAAAATTGTCCGCTCATGACAATATATTGTTCATTTAATTGGATAATATGTTCGTTATATTGAAATAAGCATGGTGAAAACAGAACCTTTTCTCGACTTTGTGCTTAGAGTCCGCAGTGGAATAAACATGAGGGAACCCCGACCGGACCAGCAAAGGAGAATAAAATGAAAAATAAGCTCATTAATTCGAGCCTCCTGGCAATTGCGCTGGGATTACTCGGGAATTGTGGAGAAGGATCTTCTGACAGTTCCGCACTTGCGTTAGCTGCACTTGGGGGAGGAACCTCAAGTGTTAAAATAGCAAGCGCTTCCGATCTTGCGATCGAATCTGCGGATGACTATAATGCAAACCAATATGGTCTGATTACTTCATCTACTTTAAGAACTTGGGTAACCGATTGGGCAAATAATAAGCCCGCAGGTATTACCGGAAACTTGGTGATCTTCCAAGCAAACAAAGTGGGAGCTGATGCGAATAAAAGTTTAATTCTTCCAACTACTGGAGTGAAAGTTTTTGTCTCCGTTACTGGAAACAATACTGCACTTTATTCTTGGAAAACTTTTAGAGAGACCAGATACAATGGTTTGATCTCTATTCCCGGTAGCACTGCAACCACAGGTGGAAACGGTCTTTTAAGTGGAGCAAGTGTAGACGAGTGGTTCCAAACTTATGGAGTAGATCCTACTAAGGATTTAATCGTTTTTGCAAGTGGTAACGGGGATAACTATGGAGCAATCGGTCACCAACATTATACTTTAAGATATTGGGGTGTGGCTCACGAACATCTTGCTATCCTAAACGGAACTATTAAAGGTCAATTTCCTGAAGCGGAATTGGGTAATGATACAGACGAGTCTGTTCCTCCTTTGAATGGTACGTTCTCTGTTAAACAACTTAAGAACGTAGATAACAGAATTCTAACATTAAGTATAGAAGATACGATAGAAGTTGCTAAGAATAACGGACATCACAGTGTGAAGGGACTTTCTTCTACTGTTGTAATTTCTGATAACAGAACTGCTAACAATAACAACGATATCAGCGTATATACCTCTACTGCTGGATGGCAGGAGTATAACGGTGGAGAGAATACTACCGGGACTACAAAATCAGGAGGCGGTGCTATCGCTTTCGAGGGTCACTTAAAAGGTGCAGTATTTGTTCCTCACTATAACGTAGTAGATCGTACTTCTTTAGATAATGGTTACGCTTATTCTACTTCTGCTGCTGGAACTTTTAATACTCTTAAATTTAAATCCAAAGCTGATGTTAAGGATATCTGGGATACTTACGGAACCACTGGTGGACCTAACTCAGGCGCACCCGCATATGAAGATGGCCAAACTATTCTTCAGTATTGCAGAACGAATACAAGAACTCAAACCAGCGGTATTTCTACACAGCTAATCTTAGGACGTCCTTCCGTATTCTTAGAAGATGGATGGAGTATTTTCGGATTATTGGCAGGTAATTTCCCATCTGCAAACTTCAACGACGACGTAACTGCAGGAGCTTCTTCTTATCCTTCTGTTCCAGTTAAATTCGCCGCAGACGTTCAAGGTGCAATCGAATCTGGCGTGAGAGGATCCGGAGATGGACCACACTATAATACAGGTGTAAAAAAATCCGTAGTAGATTATTTCCAAATCAATTCATCGGCGACCACAACCAAACAAGCATTCGTAGAGGATTGGAATTACAAAAACCAATAAGCTACATTACATAACGGGGGCGGAGATATCTCCGCTCTTTTCAATTCTGTAACATAAGATAAAAAGAGGGAGTTACTGCTTTATGAAAATATTATATATATATACGCTAATCGGCGTATTATTTTTCTCTTCTTCGGAGATTATTTTGGCCTCAGGTGGATTCGGAGGTGGAGGAGTTGCTGGACAGGCGCTTCGTGGAAAAGAAAGAGAAAAGTTCAATCTGGGCAAGGCAATCTATAATGCAGAAGTCGCCTTAGATGAAAAAAAAGAAGATCTAGTAAAATCTCAGAAAAACCGTTTGGAATACCTGCAAGGTTCATTACCCAACTCCGAAAAAGGAAGGGTAAACCTAGAGGATTTGGCAGGCAAATTATCCGAAGAACAGATTTCCGCTTTGGAATTTTTCGTAAGTATCCGCTTCAACGTGAAGTTGGAGGAAAAGAAGGATTAATCAGGGAATCTTTATATAATGAAATTTTTAATTAAGAAGGGAGTTTTTCTTCCCCTTCTATTTTTGGCCCAACCACTTTTTATTGGAGAATTATTTTCTCAAACGGTTTGGGCTCCTTACCAAAGGCAATTATGGGTTAGGACGACTGCGGTGAATTCAGTTTATAATTCAGCATATGTGGGAAAATACCATAATACGTACGATGATGATGTTCGGATCAACGTAGGAGCTCTTGCTTTTGAATACGGGATCACTGATAGGCTTACTGCGGATCTGCAAACAGGTTTCGGTAAATTGGGAAGGGTCCAGCTAATCGATCGTTATTATGGGACCTTAACTTCTCCGGAGCAGCCAGATAAGTATGGGATCATAGATTCTAGAGCAGGATTACGTTATAAAGTCTTAGATGAATACGATTATGAATCTATCTGGATCCCAACAGTTAGCGTAAGACTTGGTGGGATCAAAAAGGGTGATTATGATAGAAACCCTCAGGCTCTAGGAGATGGAGCAAATGGTGCGGAAGTAAATATTTATCTAGGTAAAGACTTCAATGTTTGGGGACTTGGTGCCTTAGGTGAATGGAGTTATCGTAGAAGAGAGAAACCTGTACCGGATGATATCCTCTATTATGGAGCTTTATACAAACGTTTCTTAGATTCATTCATCTTCATCGTTGGAAGTAGAGGACAGATAGGTCAGGGAGGATATGCGTTTGCAGATCCTAAAGGAACACCTCCTCTAAATTTGATCCAAGTAGATACACCTTCTATCCCGCCTTTTGGAACAGATTGGTACAATTACTACCTGGAACATGAAAGGCCTGCCTGGGGAAGAAAGGAAGTATATCATAACTTCGAAGTGAGTTTAGGTTATACGGATAAGTACGGGAATTACTATAACTTCTTCTATTCTCATACCTATGCCGGGTATAACACTGCAATTTTAAGAACCTTTGGGTTCCTGATCAATTTTCCATTTAATTTATGATCGGAGGAGAATATGTTCGGTTTAAAAATTAAAAATTTAGGAATTTGTTTATTACTAATTCCTTTTTTGGGCGCCTGCGATGCTCCGGAGTATCTCACTCCGTATCAAAAGTTTGCTATAGTTCAACCTGTACAGGTTTTTGAGACTTCTCAACTTTTATCAGTATCCAATGACGTTTATGATAATAATACATATGGACTGATCACTGCATCCACTTTGGAGTCTTGGCGATCCAATTGGGCCGCGAATCGTCCTTCTACGATTAGTGGAAGATTGATCATCTTTCAGATCAGTGGAGGAGCGCTTTCCGGTTCTTATATAAGACCTGAGACAGGAGTAAGAGTGTATGGGATCACTGCAACTTCTGCGGATTATACTTTTTTTGGTCAGACTAGATTTAATGGTCTGCTTGATACTGAGACAATTGTTCCGGAAGGAAAAAATATAGATGCGTTCTTAAAACGTTTCGGTGTGAACCCTGCAACTGATCTGATCGTTCTTGCACAAGATGTTCCTACAGACGGAAATCTGATGATGACACTCCGCTCTTGGTACACTTTGTATTATTGGGGAGTGGAAAGAACCCATCTTGCGGTTTTGAATGGCGCAGTTTCTACAAAGATTGGTGCTTCTCAACTTACTGGCGGGTCTTCCTACACGGTTCCTACAACTAGCGGGGCTGGCACTATCGGAAGTCTATACAGAGATCATACGATCTTACAAGCTACACTTGCAGATGTTTTCAATGCAGTCCAAGGTATTACGGATCCAACATTCGAAGGTTCTACTCCAGCTCCTGCTGGAGGAAGTTTCATATTAGATGCAAGATCTCCTACAGAATATGATGGAACTGGAACTACTGTAGGACCTTCGAATTATACCTGTACCGATACTCCTAACTGTTATACACCCTTTGAAGGGCATGTGAAAGGAGCAAAAAGTATTCCCTTTGCGAACTTTATTAATGCAAACAAGGAGTTCCTACCAAAATCGGATCTCCAAAATCTTCTATCTACAAACGGATATGCGGAAGGCCAGACAATCATTGCGTATTGCAGAACTAATGTAAGATCTTCCATCACTGGATTTGCAACTCTTGCGATCCTTGGATATCCTACCAGATTTTATGATGGCTCTTGGGTAGAATGGGGATCTCTCGCCTACGATTCCAATGGGAACTGGTCCAATATAAGTGCAGTATCTTCATGGAGAACGGATCGTTCTTCTGTGACCGAATCAATCACATATAACGTAGGAAAGTCTGGAATAGACGCATCAAATATTTCTAATTTAGGAACTTATTTCACACCCGAACGTAGTTTTGCGAAAGGTACGAATGATATCATAGACCAGGATAAAAAATATCTTTCAGGTTCTGCTTCTTCCGGTGGCGGGGGAGGTGGTGGTAGTTCAGGAGGAGGTGGAGGAGGAAATCCTTGCGGAGGATAATTTCCTCACTCTTCTTTGTCGCAATTTTTGCGGCGGCCTTCTTCTTATTATTTTGTAAAGAAGAAGGGTTTCACCAGAGGCATTGGGCATTCCCCCTCGAATCCCAAGGCTCGATCACAGTTGATCCGAACCCGGCCTCTTGCGGGAGTTGCCATTTACATCAGTTCGGTTCCTGGAAGTCGACTCTTCACTCCCGGGCCATAGGCCCGGGCTTTCTTTGGCAATTACCTCGGATCGGAAAACATGGATCCGAAAATTGTATGAACTGCCATAGCCCAAATCCAGAAACCAAAACTTTATTACTTTCACGTTTAGGTTGGGAAGAAGTCACAGGCTCCGCTTGGAAACCAGGCTCGGAAGAAAACGGAGTGCAATGTGCGAGTTGCCATCTTCGAAAAGGAAAAGTATACGGGCCATTTCGTAAAGAAGGAAATAAAAATAGAATATTCCAAAATTCAAATATTCCTCACCAGGGGTTTATTCCTCAAAAAGAATTCGAAGAATCGGAATTTTGCAAAAACTGTCATCAATCTCCGGAGACCGCAAAACAGGTAAATGGGAAGTTTCTGATGGATACTTATGGACAATGGAGAAGGTCCGAATTTGCAAAATCAGATGTGCAATGCCAGAACTGCCATATGCCTGATAGAAAACATGAGTGGAAAGGTATCTCTGATCGGGAAATGGTAAAACAAGGGGTCCAAACTTCTTTACAAGTTTTAAAAAAAGAAGAAGGAGCCGAGATTATTTCTGAATTAAAAAACTCTGGAATAGGACATTTATTCCCAAGTTATTCTGTTCCAAAAGTAAACTTAGAAGTTTGGACAGAATCTATAAGCGGACAAAAAAGAAAGATCTCTGAGAAAACTTTGGGCTGGATGTTAGATCTGGAATTGCAGAAAGAAATTTTTGATACAAGACTGTATCCTGGAGAATCCGCTCTTCTTCGCGTAAGTTTATCTAAAGAAGAATTTTCAAAACTCAAACGAGTAGAATTTATCGTAACTGTAGATCCGAAAGAATATTATAAAAGAATGTTCCAAGATAATTGGAATTACAAAGATACTTTCCAAGAAAATACAAAACCATGGGTTTTGCCTAATCTAAAAAAGGCTCTCGCGGAAGCAAATTCTGCGAAATATGAATTAATTCGTTTGCACTGGATACCTTAGGATTATCTCGCAAAGGCGCTAAGGTAGGAACTTCTACATGCGTATCTTCTTTTCTTTGCGGCTTCGCGTGAAAAAATAGAGCCTCTGCGTTCTCCGTGTGCTCTGCGCGAAACAACAAAAATCTAGTTTCCATCTTTATGGAGCTGTTCCAAACTGATCCCGAGTATGGGATCGTTATTAGAAGAACCAGAATTTCCTAAATTGATAAGTGCTTATAGAGAAGCCGTCCAAAGAAAATATTCCAAAAACAATCTTTCTAAATATCCTAAGTTCTCATCTATCCCAGAAGAGAAAGTAAATCTTCTGGTAAGATACTTTTTGGAACTTCTATATCCTGAATATGAAGGCAGGAAAAAATTAGACGGAGCATTTGAATCCTTGGCTGGATTTGTACATTCTCCTCCAAAAGTATTCGGCCTCTTGGGTTCGTTGAGTATGGCAGTATTCAAACTAGGCCGCCATTTAAAATCGGCATTCCAAGCAGGATTTGCAGCATTACATTCTTATGTAACTGCTCATAGATTCGAAGAGATCATGTTTTCCAAAGCGAAAGAATTATTAAAAGAAGGGAAGGATCTCCAAAACAAATCTATCTTCAATGAAGTGTTAGCTTCTGTTTCTAAAAAAGATGCAGATGAATTTAGAGAAGATATTTTAAAACTATTTGCGACACTTTCAGATAAGGAACTTCTTTCTAAGATCAAACAACTTATGGATGCGGTTGTTAAAACAATGAAGTCCAAACCTAAAACTTATACTCAACAGGAAGTAGAAGGTATTATGCTCGGTGCAGGAATTCTTACGAAAGGAGAAGAACTGTTTTCTGGACTGAATAGAGAAGAAATGGATTTGATCTTAGAGGTGATTGATCAAGTGGAGAAGGATACATTTGAAGAAGCGATTACTTCTGTAGGTAAATAACCCTGCCGACGGTCGGAGTCGAACCGACACGAGGTTGCCCTCGCTGGATTTTGAATCCAGTGCGTCTACCAATTCCACCACATCGGCGGGTTTTATAATTCCTTATTGGATCAGGAATCGAGTTCGATGTATTTGCCCTTACCGCGGGCAACGATTTTACCGATCTCGTTCTCAATTTCGGCTCTGTTTTCGATCACTTTTTTGTTCTTTTTAACGAACCAGCCACGTAAATGCAGAGGTTGATTTACTTGCGCAGGTTGTAAGAAGCGGATCGTTAACTCGCCAGTTGTTGTTTTAAAATTCATCGCCTCATTGATTTTGGCCATGATTTCGTCCAAAATAGTAGCGATGATTCCGGGATGGATCACGTCTGGGGACCCTTGGAACTTTTCAGGAACCGTATAGTCACCGTAAGCGGTTTTAGTGTCCTCATCAAAGGTGATCTTTAACTGAAGACCGTCCGGATTGTCAGGACTGGACCCGAAGCTCAGGTTTTCCCGAACCGTTGATTTCATATATGTCAAGTTATTACTTAACATTCATGGTGTCAATCCGAAAAAGCTACTGATTGCTGTTTAAGAACGACGTAATACTATGTCGAAAATAATAGATAAGAATCTTTTAGATGACTGCACTTCTTTTATTATTAGGACTACTTTCTGCGGGAGCAGGAGCATACACTTTATTCAGAGATCCGAATAGATCTTCCGGAAGTTCTGCGCCTTCTCCAGGTGGTGGAAGTTCAGGCGGCAGTGGCGGTCCTGGGTCGGGCAGTGGAGGTGCAGGAGCTCCTTCTTCCGCTGACAGAGGAAAATTAGTCAACGTAGGAGATCAAAATTCTGCTCCTTCTTCCTCTTCTTCTCCGCCACAAAAAGGAACGGGGCAACCAGAATCACAGAAGCCAGACCAAGAATGGAGTCCTCCATCTGCTAGTGAAGAAAAACCTAATTATCCAGGATTAAAGAAGAAGGATAAATTACAACTTCCTCATGCAACAGATGATATCATTCGTAATAACTCTCGTTATGCGCATCATAGAAGACCTCTTTTACATTCAGAAGCATTAGTAGATAAAGAAAATTTCTTAGGTGCGTTGGAGATCTTAAAGAGAACTAACGCTAGAATTCCTGATTCGGATATTAATGAAAAAATTGATAATAATATCCAAGCGATAGAAGATCATATCAACACTCCTCCCGAGGAAGAGACTTATACTCCAGATGATCCTAATTATTCAGGACCTCCTATTCCAATGGGAGACTTGGTCAAAGCGATCAAGGACATTAGCCAAGCTTTAGGTGGTAGTCTCTCTCAAGGATTTGCAAATCCTATTCAGATCCAGGCTCCTCCTGGAACTGAGGCGCCCAAACTTCCTGCTGAATTACCCCCAGGGCCAGTATCTTATCAAATTATTTCTTATGCTCCTTCTTCTGGGCCAATGCCGCCTCCACCACCAGGAGCGCCTATATCTTATAGTGCAGGAGCTCCTTCGCCTCCGGGTGGATTTCCGCCTGGACCAGGTGGTGCACCTCCAGGTGAAGGACCAGGCCCTGTAGGTCCTGAGGATTTTGCTCCTTCGGAACCTTCTCCAAAACCTAAGGATCCAGAACATCTTGATCCAAATGAGATGGATCTGCCTGAAGATACATTCTTCTCGGATGAATGGGATAAGTTTAAGGACCTTCCTCTTGTTGATAGAAGGACAGGAGAAGATCGTCGCTCCCAAGGAGAGAGAAGAGGCGGAGAAGGCTCCCGCAAAGATAGAAGAGGGGAAGACGATAGAAGAAAAGAAGATCTCTTTCAAGAGAGAGATGATTATCTCAAAAAGAAGGCGGAAGAAAAACGCCAAGAAAGAGAAGAGCAGGCATTAGAGGAACCTTTACCTCAGGATTGGCCAAGACCAGAATATCCTCTTTCAGATCAGATACCAGGTTATGCTGCACCTGTTCTTCCTCAGTTAGATTTAGTTCCGATCCGTTTACCTGATCCGGAAGATAAAGTTTTAAGAGGAGAACCTGAAGGAACTCCGCAAGCAGCACCTGCTCCAAGTGGAGAAGCTGCTCCTGCACCAGGCCCAGTCGATTTACCTAAAATAGATCTTCCTGATCCTGTAGATGAAACCAAACACGAAGAATATACTCCTGAAATTCCTCCGCTCGCAGGACCAGGTGCCCCTACAGGATCTGCACCTTCTCCTGTTCCAAATACAGAAGAAGCTCCTGAAATCGAGGTACTGGATGGAGGTCTCGAACCTCTAGACCAAGATAGGCCTGAAAGCCAAAGTGGAGGAGGGGACGACGAGCCTAAAATGATCCATGGTATTCTGGAATTAAAACCTCCAGAAGTGGATGATGCTCCCTTCTTGACCTTGACTTATGATTTTGGAAAGATACCTCATTCATTCAAACTTTCCAAGAATTACAGTATTATGGAATACTCATATTATAAGTATAAGCCAATGCTGATCAAGGCACAGGAATTCGCTCGCCGCAAAATGTTGAAGAATGCTTTAAACTATTATCGTGTGATTAAATCGCAGAACATTCCTCCTGAACTCAGAAAGATGATCAACCGGAACATCAAGGATATCACAGAGTTTATGGAGAAATATTTAATGGCTAAGGGCTGAAAATTTAGGAGAGAAGCTATCGTATAAATTGTATACGATAGCTTTTTTGAGATACTTACTGAGCTCGACTAACCATTGCGGAAAATTTCGTGCAGTATCCAGTTCCTACAAGGCCGTAGAACCAGGATTCTTCCATTCTGATATTGGAAAGAACTCCTCCAGCAGCTTGCATAGTCAATCTTTGATACGCGGAAACTTGTCTGTCGTTTACGCTGATCGGAATGAATAGAAGCAACTGAAATCCACAGCTTTCTGCTTGAATAGGATAACTAGCAACAGTCTGGTTTTTTTCCAATTTAAGAGGAGTTTGCGGAGGGAAAACCAATTGGGTGGAATTACAACCCATTGCGATCCCGCAGGTGATCAATAGAACTAAAAGAAAATTTTTCATTTTACTGCATCTCCCGAAATAACTGTGCATCTTACAGTAGTAAAGAGTGCCCAATACCATGATTCATCAATGGTTATGTTTGTAAGCCCGACAGCACCAGGAGCTTGCATCATAGCATTTGTATATGCTCTTTCAACTCTGGTGTTCAGATTGAAAGGAATGAAATAATAAGCGGTTGCTAGAAGACCGATATGTCCACAAGCCTCGCCTCTTACGCGCGTTACGACTTTTTCTTTTCCAGTTAATTGGGGTTGGATCATCACTTCGCCTGAAGAGCAAGCAAGCCCGAATAGGAAAGGAAAAAGAACAATTAGAAGAATAGAAAGTTTCTTTTTACCCATGTGACGTTAGTATAAACCTAGGTTTTTTTGCCCAGTACAAATGACAAAATTGCCGATTTTTGGACATATACCTCAAATGGGTAATATTTTGAAAAACTAATTATACAATTGGGATAAAATGAGGCAAAAATAAGGACAAGAAATTCGATCCTTTCTTTTTTTAGAACTTTAGAAAAAAAGAAAAACTGCTTTCCATCCTGGCTGTCTAAATTTAGAATGATTCTAAATAGGAGAGAGCAAAATGCCTCAAGTTACTTCACTCGCACCGGACTTTAAAGCAGAAGCCGTAATCGGTCAGCAAATCAAGGAAATCAAACTTTCCGACTATAAAGGAAAGTGGGTTGTTCTATTCTTCTGGCCCCTCGACTTCACTTTCGTTTGTCCTACTGAAATCATCGAGTATGATGCAAAACTAGACGAATTCAAAAAAATCGGAGCGGAAGTTCTGGGAGTTTCCGTAGACAGCGCTTTTACTCACCTTGCATGGAAGAACACTCCTCGTAAACAAGGCGGATTAGGAGATATCAAGTATCCTCTAGTTGCAGACATAACCAAGTCAATCGCAAGAGATTACGGAGTTCTTTTAGAAGGCGGAATGGCTTTGAGAGGAACTTTCATCATCGATCCAGCTGGAGTGATCCGTCAGTCTACAATCAATGATCTTCCTGTAGGAAGAAACATAGATGAAGCAATCCGTTTAGTGAAAGCTTTCCAATACGTGGAAAAACACGGCGAAGTTTGCCCTGCAAACTGGGACGAAGGAAAGAAAACTATGAAAGCGGATCCAGAAAAGTCCAAAGAATACTTCTCTGCGGTAAACTAATCCAATATAAATGGAAATCCGGTCTTATGGCCGGATTCTCCTTTCTAATTTCTCCTGGTCACCCTTCTATACCCTTAAAATCTTGTTATATAGCCCTGATTCGGGCAAAACTCGCACTTAGGACTTTCGGAAAAGATTGTATTTTTCTTTTAAAAGTCTAAGATATGGGAGAAGAATATTATGGCACAAGCACTTGAGATCATTTCCGACGAAGATAGATATTATCGTGCGGATAATTTTCCCAAAGGACTTACACGCAAAGTGGTGGAGTCCATCTCCCATATTAAAAATGAGCCTGCTTGGCTGACTGAATTCCGTCTAGAGGCATTTAAAGTTTATGAAAGTAAGCCTATGCCTGGTTGGGGATTTTTTCCTAACTTCAAAGTGGATATAGACGAGTATGTGCATTATATAGGCGCAAATCATAAAAAGAAAAAATCTTGGGACGAAGTTGATCCTGAAGTATTAAAAAGTTTTGAAAGACTTGGGATCCCTGAACACGAAAGAAAATACCTGGCTGGTATCGAAGCCATGGAAGATTCTGAGACTGTTTACGCTAACGTTAAAAAAGAACTTACTGATCTTGGAATTATTTTCTGCGATATAGATACTGCGATCCGTGAATATCCGGATATCGTTCGCAAATATATCGGAACTGTTGTTTCTATCGGGGACAATAAATTCTCCGCATTAAATTCTGCAGTATTTTCGGGAGGATCTTTCGCTTACGTTCCGAAAGGTGTTAAAACTCCTATGCCTTTACAGGCTTATTTTAAAGTGAGTGCTGCTTCTTCCGGTCAGTACGAAAGAACACTTTTGATCGCAGAAGATGGAGCTGAGTTAGAATATTCTGAAGGATGTTCTTCTGTGCAAGACAAGGGCACAAATTTCCATACTGCAGTGGTGGAGCTGATCGCTCATAAGAATTCTAAAATATTCTACACTACTATCCAGAACTGGAAAAAAAATATGTATAACTGGACTGTTAAACGCGGCCTTTGTCATGAAGCGGCTCATATTACTTGGACAGATGTGAATATTGGCGCAAATACGATCAAGTATCCAGGTATCGTATTACAAGGTGATAATTCTACAGGTGATATTCTATCCTTAGCTTTTGCTGGTTCAGGTCAGATCCAAGATACTGGTGCAAGAATTATCCATGTAGGTAAAAACACTCGCAGCAATATTTTAGCAAAAGGTGTTTCCTTGGATGGTGGGATCAACTCTTACAGAGGTTTGGTAAAATTCACCACTGGTTCTTCTAACGCATATAGCCATGTAAAATGTGATGGTCTGATGATGGATGATCGTTCTCAGTCACATGCGTATCCTTATAATGATGTGAGTGGGCAGAATGGGACTTTGAACTATGAGGCGACTGTTTCTCGTATTGATGAGGATCAGTTATTCTATCTCCAGTCCAGAGGACTTTCAGAAGACGATGCAAAACTTCTGATCATCAATGGTTTCTGCGAAGGTGTGACTAAACACTTAAATGTGGAATATTCTGTAGAGATGACTAGGCTTATTAGAATGATCTTAGAAGACGGGAAAGTTATTTCCGAACATTCGGATTCTTCTGTTTCCTAACCGGAAAAAAGCTGGTATTCCTTTTAAAATCCGGTCATACAAATCATATGCAGAGAATATTGGGTATTTTCCTGGTTGTCGGTTTGATCCTGGCAGGATTTCAGATTTTTTCTCCGGAGACAGTTTCTTCTAATGAACCGGAACAGACGAGTTCTACAGTAAAACCGGAAGTTAAAGCTGAAACTCCAAACGCCGTGTTTTTTTGGATCACAGCTACGATCAGTTCTTTTCTGGACCAGTTAGAAAAAGAATCAGCAAGTAGTAAAGCTCCAGCGGAAATTCTTACTGACCAAGAGTTAAACGAACTTTTTCAGCAAGGTTTAGATTCTTATAATTCTGCAGAATATGAGAATTCAATCGCACAGTATGATCGTTATCTTGCTGTGAATCCTAAAAATTCTTCCGCATTATATAATCGGGGTTTGAGTAAATATTATCTGGATAGATATGCCGAGTCTGAAACTGATTTTGATTCAGCATATTCTTTGGATGGTAAGGATCTGGATGCATTATTTTACAGAGGATTAAGCCGTGTTGGTTTGGAAAGAAAAGAAGAAGGCCTGAAAGACATGAATAAGGCCATCAATTCCGGCCTGATAAAGTCGTATGCATTTGCTGAAAGAGCGATCCAGCTTGGTATATTAGAAAAAGCGAAAGAATCTTTAGCCGACGCCCAGAAAGCGGTACAATTGGATCCACAATATCCTAGAGCGATCTTTTCTTTGGGATTCGCATATTATGCTTCTGGAAAATACAAAGAGAGTATCGCTTCTTATTCCAAGGTCCTAAAAGCTCTTCCGGATGATTCTGTTTCTTATTTTAACCGTGGTTTAGGATATGCTGCTTTGGGAAAAAAGGCAGAGTCTTGTAAGGATTATAAAAAGGCATGGGATTTGGGATATGCAGACGCAGAAAAAGAATATAAGGATTCCTGCAAGTGAACGAAACCATTCCCAATACTGAGATCCTGGAGAATGGAGAAGGAAAAATTCCGGTCAAGGGGCATACCTTAGAAGAACTCACCCAGATCATTTCAGAACTTGGTGAAAAACCTTTTAGAGCTAAACAAATTTATAATGGATTATATGCGAATCGTTATGAGTCCTGGGAAGAATTTTCCACAATCGGTAAGGACTTAAAAGAAAAATTAAAGGAGAAGTTCAGCTTATCCTCCATTAGCGTTGCAAAACATTTAAAATCAGTAGACGGAACCCAAAAATTTACATTCGAATCTGTTCCTGGAAGTGGAAAAGAATTCGAATCAGTATGGATCCCTTCTGGAGACGGTGGAAGAAAAACGATCTGTATTTCTTCTCAAATAGGTTGTACCTTAAATTGTAAATTCTGCGCTACAGCAAAACTTCCTTATATGGGAAATTTAAAAGCGGGTGAGATCATAGACCAGATCCTTCAGGTAGAAAGGATCGTAGGCGATAGAGCCACAAATATAGTGTTTATGGGAATGGGCGAGCCTATGCATAATTACTTTAATGTAATGCGTGCGGCAAAACTTCTTCATGATGGAGAAGCTTTAGGAATGGGCGCTAAAAGAATTACTATCTCTACTTCTGGAGTAGTGAACGGCATTCGTAGATTTATAGAAAACAAAGAGCCTTATAATCTTGCAATTTCTCTCAATCATCCTGATCCGAATGGAAGAAAAGAGATCATGGATATAGAGGAGAAGTTCGCTCTTCCCGAACTTTTGGATGCTGCCTTAGAATATACAAAAGTTTTAAAGCGTAGGATCACATTTGAATATGTGATGATCCCTGGCGTGAATATGAGTGTAGAAGACGCCAAAAAATTGGTAAAGATCGCTAGACGATTAGATTGTAAAATAAACGTAATCCCTTTGAATACCGAGTTCTATGGCTGGAGAAGGCCCACCGATCAGGAAATAGATGAATTTTTGCGTCATCTGGAACCTGCAGGAGTTCCTATCTTGAACAGAAGGTCCCCTGGAAAAGACATCAACGGGGCATGCGGAATGCTCGCCGCAAAAAGTTGACCTTAGATCCGTATCGAATAACCTAGCTGGAATGAGGCTGTCCCTTTTTTCGACCTTATTCTTATTTTCTTTAATTATGATCGGGATCACCGATTGTAAAGATCCCTACCAACAAAAATGCCAAGAGATCTGCGGATTTTTCACCTCTTGTGTGGAGAAACAATTCGAGTCCAAGGGACCCATGGAAGCATCCCAAAAAAGTTTCATGCAAATGGAATGTGAATCCGGATGTTTGAGAGAACAAGGATATGCAATGCCTTGTTATGAGTCCGAAAAAACTTGCACCGGATTTACACGTTGCCTTATGGAATCCGGGCTAATGGATTGATCCTTCGTTTTTTTATTAAGTTTGGAGTATTATAAAAATATGAATTTAGTTCAGGATGGGAAAAACACCCCTTTTGCGAAATATTCTATTTGGTTTCTTTTGGCTGTAGCTATT
Source organism: Leptospira koniambonensis (assembly GCF_004769555.1). Classification (NCBI taxonomy): domain Bacteria; kingdom Pseudomonadati; phylum Spirochaetota; class Leptospiria; order Leptospirales; family Leptospiraceae; genus Leptospira; species Leptospira koniambonensis. The sequence goes on from NZ_RQFY01000004.1 coordinate 1,777,263, forward strand.
CTGCCCTTATTTCTTACATTTCCTTTGGATGTAATCGATATTGATTCTTCCCAATATGCAGAGATCGGTAGGGAAATGACCGATAGCGGAAACTGGTTTTTTATCAGAGATAATGGAAGAAGATACCTGGACAAACCAATCCTAACTTTCTGGAAGATCAGTTCTTCTTTTACTCTTTTCGGACAGAATAATTATGCATTTCGTTTGCCTGCGATCCTAATGACACTTCTCTCTCTTTGGGGAGTGTTTACTATCACCAAACTATATTCAGGAAATAGTAAGCGTGCCTGGATCTCCGTATTCTTATACGCATTGTCTCCAGGATTGTACGCAATGGTGGTGGATCCTAAGATAGATGTGTATGTAACTCCTTATATCATTTTAGTATTCGCATTTTATTATTTAGGAACTAAGAAAAATCCCGCCTATTACTACGCGATGTATCTCGCTATGGGGCTTGGCTTTATAACAAAGGGGCCGATCGCAGTTGTGATCCCTGGAATAGGGATTGGCGGAGATATTCTTTTTAGAAGAGACTGGAAAAGACTTCTGGGGATGAAACTTTTCCCAGGAGGGATTTTGGCGTTACTTCCTCCATTCTTATGGTCCATTCCTTTGTATTTAGAGTTTAATACTTACGGACCTTATTTCTTCCTTTGGGTCCAATCTTTTGGTCGTTTTTACGTCAAGATGTATGACCAAAAGTTCAATCCTTTATTCTTCTACTCTAATTTCTCTTGGGCATTTGGGATTTTCATATTACCTTTTATAGCTTGGATCGTATCGAATTTGATTGGATTCGTAAAAGAGAAGGGTAAGGGTTTATTCTCGAATATTCGAAAAAATGAATGGAAGGATCAGGATTTTGTACCTGCGTTCTGGTTATTCTTATTTTTGTTTTTGATCAGTTTTTCCAAATACCAACTTCCTCAATACATTTACTGGTGTCTTCCTGCAGGAGCCATCGTTGGTTCTGGATTTTTACTTAAGTTGATAGAAGGTTCAGAAGGATCTCTTTCTTTTGTAGGTAAAATTTTAGTTTATCTGACTAGTTTGGGATTTGTATTTGCTGGGATCTTATTTCCGATCTTGGTGATGGATGTTCCACTTTCTTATTATGTTTGGGTGGCGATTTATCTAGGATTTGCTGCGATTGTTCTGCTGTATTTCAAACTGAATGTAGTGCTTGGGACCTTGGTAGTATCCGTTTCCTTCTTCTTTACTTTAGTAAGTTTGTATGCATATCCATTGCTTGTTTCTTACCAGCCTTCCAAAGAAGTAGGGGAGATTATTCAAGAAGCAGAGCCTGGAAAAGAAAAATTTTTGATGTTTGGTGTTCCTGCTTCTAAAAGATCTTATGCGTTTTATTCGAAACGTATCACTAGAACCTTATTCGATCCTGAAGTCTTATTTGAGGCACTGCAGAAGGATGGAGAAAGAATGATACTTATCTCCGAAAAATATTTGCCTCATTTTGATGAGTTTACTGCGAATCGAGTGGATCTGGATATTTTTGCAGAGTATCAGAGTTATAAGGTGGCTACTCCTGAACTAGGCTTCTTCTTAAAATCGAAAAGGGATTCCTTAACGACTACTGTGTATTTGGGGAAGATCCGATTTAAACCTGGAAAAGAGGTCGTGAAAACGAATTCTAAATAATTCTTTTTTTCTAAATTTGAGAAAAAAAGTATAAGGGAAATTTTACAAACCCACCGAATTCTTAAGTAGGCTTTGTTATGAGCCTGGTTTGGTTTTGGTCCCAGGGTCCTCCTGGGGCTACTTTTCCCTTTCATTCTCTATTCTTTCTCACATAGATTTCATACGTACGAAGAGCACAGAAGTCATACGGCTCGTGGAGTATTTATGAGCCTATCTTTAAAAATGCTTTTAAACGAGATTTGGAGTAAATTCTTGCCTTCCCCTCCGCCTGCACATCCTGCGCAGAGCTCCGGGTCGCTTCGCCATCCTGGCTCCGCTCTCAGGCAATGAATTCACTCCAAATCTTAGTTAGAAATCCTTTAGAGATACGTTCAGATCTTCAGATATTTCTGATACTATATATATCACTCTGTGAAATCACTGCGGTAAATTCTGGACTCTTGGTATATGATCTATTAAGAATGGAGAATGCGCGGAACTAGCTTAGGACTTATCGTTTGTGTTTTTCTTTTTATGGAATGTGTATCTTCTCCCATTAAGGATCAGGTCTTAAAGGAAGAGAACCATATCCTTTCCTGGGATAAAAGAGAAGCAGAAGCAGTTAAAATTCTTACAGATCTGATCCGGATCAAATCTGTTCGAGGAAACGAAAAACAAGTCGCAGAATATATTAGATCCATTTTCGAAAAAGAAGGCATTAAGACAAAGTTTATCTCTGAACCTGGGTTTCCTGATAGAGTGAATTTGATCGCAGAACTTGAGCCAAGTGTTCCTAATCCCGAAAAAGGTTTAATTCTTGGAAACCATTTGGATGTGGTCGAGGCAGATCCTAAAGGATGGGTAGAAGATCCATTTGCAGGAACCATCAAAGAAGGTAGAATTCACGGACGAGGCGCCTTAGATTGTAAAGGCCTCATTGCAATGCAGATCATTTCTTTTTTGGAGCTTAAAAGATCAGCTGTACCACTTAAGAGAAAGATAATGTTCTTAAGTATGGCGGATGAAGAATCCGGAAGTGAGAAAGGCGCCAGATTTTTATTAAAAGCGCATCCTGAATTATTCAAAGGTTATGGATACATGTTGAATGAAGGAAGTTTCGGAACCAAGGATGTTGCCATTCCTGGAAGTACCATCTTCAATATCCAATACGCAGAGAAAGGAAATCTTTGGCTAAATGTAAGAGCAAAAGGTGACCAAGGACATGGTAGTACTCCGAGTCAAAATTATCCAAGTCTTAGACTTCTGAAATTTTTGGCAGAAGTTTTGGAATACGATACAGATATACAGATCTCCGAGGAAACCCAAGGTTTTTTCTATCAGCTTGGAAGTATTAGTTCCTTTCCTAAATCATTTATATTAAAAAATTCAAATATTCCAGTTTTGAGAAGGTTATTGTACGGACCAATTCGTGCGAGCAGACAATTGAGCGCGATCACTCGAAATACCAAGGCAGTTTCTGGTCTAAAAACGGAAGAAGGTAAAGGTCATAATGTACTTTCTTCTTTGGCGGAAGCAAAATTGGATGTGAGACTTTTGCCTGGATTTGATCCTTTAGAATATTTGAAAGAGATCCAAAAGATCGCAGAAAAATATGAAGTAGAAGTGGAACCGGCATCCACAGTGAACTCTGATAAATCTAAATTGGATTCTATCTTATTCCAAACAATTGCTTCTGTTGCGACTCGCAAAATTCCAGGAAGTGTGGCTGCTCCTTTTATTTCTCCAGGTAAAACTGATAATGCATATTTTCGTCAGATTGGTATGGAATGTTACGGGTTGATCCCTGTTCTTCTGAACGAAAAAGAACTTACTATGCTTCATGCTAAGAATGAAAGTATTAGTTTAGAAAATTTAAAATTGGGAACACAGATTATATTTGAGATTCTTTACCAGATGAACTGATGTTCGTTTTGCGAGATCTAAAGCTTATTTTCGTATAAGTGCATTTATACTAAGGTCTTCTTTTGCTTGTCAAAGAACAAGGATCGATTCCTTATGTTCGAAAAACAAGAATTGGATCTACTTTGGTTCGTTATATTATTCCCTATATCTTTTTATACTTATTCTATCTACCTTTCAGAATTCTTCCTTATAGGATCTGCTTAGTCTACGGAAGATTTTTGGTATGTCTTCTTTATCCACTCGCTAAAAAACATCGTAAGATCGCTTATGATAATATTTCGTATGCGTTTCCTGATTATTCTGAAGAAAAGAAGAAGGAACTTGTATGGAAAAGTTTTCTTCATATTGGTGACCTTCTCGCAGGTACCTTATTTGCTCCTCGTTTAAGTCGTAAATGGATGGATAAGTATCTTGTTTACGATGCAGAATCTTTAGCAATCGAACAAAAAACGATACAAGATGGAGTAGGAGTTGTTCTGATCTCTGGACATTTTGGTACCTGGGAAATTCTTGTGCAGTTCATGGGAATCAGAATGAAGGGAGGAGGGATTTATAAAAAAGTCCGAAACCCTTATGTGGATAGACTCATTCATAAATTAAGAACTAGGAATGGTATCAAATTAGTTTCCACTGAAGAATCCAGCCAAGTTACTAAGATGTTAAAACAAGGTTATTGGGTAGGATTTGGTTCTGACCAGAATGCAGGTAAGGTCGGGATCTTTGTGGACTTCTTCAATCGAAAAGCTTCTACTTACCAAGGTCCTGCATTGATGGCATATTTGACCGGTGCAAAAATGTTACTTTATTCAGTTTTATGCGGAGAAGGTGGAAAGGTTATGGTCCGAGTCAAGGATCTTGGCTTTGTAGATAAGTCTGCATTCTCCGATAGAGAAGCTGCAATTCGTCATTACACCGAAGTTTGGACGAAAGCATTAGAGGAAGAAGTGAAACTGTATCCTGAACAATATTTTTGGGTACATAGAAGATGGAGAACCAAACCGGGGGATTTCCCGGGTCAGATCTAATCATGGTTCCTGCGATTCCGATTATCTCTTTTACGATCTGCGTTTTTTCAGCATTCCTGATATTTACCAAAAGACCTAGGTATTCTTTCGATTCTATTTATTCTGTATTTATAATCTTTCTCTCAGCTCCTCATCTTGGACATTTATTAGTCCATAAATTCGAATGGGGTCCTGAGTTTTTAGATTTTTCCATTATATTCCCTTATACATACGGTCCATTATTATTACTTTATATTCGAAATTTAACAACGGAAGGTAAAAGTTTCAGAAGAACGGACCTTCTTCATTTTGTTCCTTTTATAATTCTAGAATCTATACTTTTATTTAGATTATTCTTTATTCAGCCTCCTGAAGAAGAATTTTATCCTCATGATTGGCATAGACCGAGTAGAGGATTTCATCCTAATGGTGGGATACTCGTTACTTCTATGCTTGTGTATTCTGTTTGGACATTCTTACTTTTGAACAGACATAGGAAGAATATAGTAAATCATTTTTCTAATATAGACAGTGTTAAAGATCTACGATGGATGTATTGGAGCCTTGTGTTATTCGTAATATCCACAGGCGTACATTTTTTGTTAGAAGGTTTACTGTTTACGGATCTTCCTCCTGAAACTTACGAACCTAGGTTAGTTAGAGGTGCTGCAGTTTTAGCTTTTTCTGTTTTCTTTTGCTGGTTTGGTGTAAGGCAAACTGTAGTTTATACTCATAGAGAACTTCATGCGTTTAAAGAAAAAACATTAAATGAAGCAGAGGATATAGAAGAAGAACGCAAAAAATATGAAAAGTCAGGGCTGAGAGAAGATATGGTCCCTGAATTTCTCTCTAAGATCCGAAATTATATGGAATCTGAAAAACCTTATAAAGATTCAGAATTTTCCATCGATCTACTTTCTGAAAATACGGAAGTGCCTCGTTTCTATATAACACAAATATTAAGCGAAACGTTGGAAACAAATTTCTATAATTTTGTAAATGAGTACAGGATCAAAGATATCATCTCAGCTTTGAAAAATATTTCAGAAGAGCGTCCTAATTTTTTGAGACTGGCCCTTGAGTATGGCTTTAATTCCAAGTCCACTTTTAATACTTCTTTTAAAAAAGTCACAGGAAAGACACCAACACAGTATTTAGAAGAAATTTCCAAAATCGTTTCTGCTTAAAATTTTAAAAATATGGTTCGAGCCGATTGGGACGGTCGAATTCATTCGAAAGATTTCGTAAATTATTCTGAACTAATAAGTTTGGAGTAGTTATGCTTCGTTTACGATCTATTCTATTGATTGCTGTTGCTGCCTTTGTTTGGAACTGTGATAGCTCCGGAGGAACTGATCTTTCTTCCGCTGCGGTTTTATTTTCCGCTTCTCAATGTACACCTACAACTTCTACCACAATGCCTACCACTCTTACGAGTCCTGCTTCCTGTTCTGCTGCAATTTACAATACAACAGATGACCGAGGTCTTGGAGGTCCTACTTGTGTAACTAGTATCGCTGCAGAGGCTCCTTGTTGGATAAAAGATAATTTTCATTGTGTAACTGTTACTGTAGAAGGTTCCAATTATGTAATCACAACTACAGATAGGCCGCCTCATTCAAGTTCTTACTATACTGGTGCAGGAGATGGTGCTTATTATGATAGTTCTATGGATTCAGGCTTCCACACTAATCCAAATCATATCATTGCACAGAATATCACTATGACCATTCCTGTTACTCCTACAGTTACCGATTGTTCTCAGTCCAATGCAGGAACGGATTCGGTGGGAATTACAACATTGGGAGTTGTGATCTTCAATAACCAAGCGGCTCCCGGAGATTCTTTTGCAACTGAGTATTACACAATGGACCCTGCCCAAGGCCATCCTCAGAATACTGGAAAGTATCATTATCATACCGAACCTTATAAGATCACGAATAATGATGATAGTTTTGTCGGGGTCATGTTGGATGGATTTCCTATCTACGGAAAGAAAAACCAATCAGGTTCTTATCCTACATTGGATTCTAACACTCATACAACTTCTTGCACTCCAACAGAATTTCCGGATGGAACGTATTGTTATCATGTGGAGAACAATACAGGTTTGAACGGATATATTATAGGAAGTTACTTCAAGGGAACTCCAGGTTCCGTAGACTGATCAGAGGTCAGATTGAAGATCTATTTACTCTCGATTTGTTTTCTTTTAGTCGCTTGTGATCCTGTTCAGGTCGCAAGCACTGATCCTTCTATCACACGAAACGGAAGAATTGTTTTTTATAGAGGAGAAAAGTTTTACGGACGATTGGAATCAAAGGCAGAAGAATTGGGAATCTTTCGGGTAACTTCCTATAAGAATGGTTTGCCCGATGGGATCGAAAAAGATGTGCATTCTAACGGCCAGATTTTAGCAGAAAGAGAATTTTCTGCGGGGAAGAAGATAGGAACTCATCTGGGTTGGTTTCCTGACGGAAAAAAACGTTTTCGTAATGAATACTTAGAAGGCCAGTTCCATGGTTCTCAATGGGAATGGAGAAACTCAGGATCCTTATACTCTTATGCAAAATTCGACCATGGAAAAGTGGTCGGAAAAAAAATGTGGAGAGAGAACGGACAGATCTATATGAATTTTGTGATCTATCAGGGGAGAGCATACGGAATGACTGGCGGAAAATTATGCAGTCAAATCAGAGGAAACGAAGATGGAAATACGATCTTATTCTAAAATTTTATTCTGCAGCTTAGTTATCATTTCTCTTTTCACAGCTTGTACTAAAGATCCAAAAGAAGAATATTCAGAAGAGATCACTGACTTCTCCTTTCCTCAAAAGGACAAACTTCCTTTATATTATGGAAAAGATCTGCAGCCTGTTTGGGAGAATAAAAATTCTACTAAGCCAAGAGAGATTTCTAAATTTATAATGAAGGATCAGGAAAATCAAAATATCTCAGAAGGTTTCTGTAAGGGAAAAATTACTGTGATTTCCTTCTTCTTCACTAAATGTGCAGGGATTTGTCCTACGATCACAAACAACTTGAGTTTGATCCAGAAGGAGTTTGAGTCAGATCCCAATATCCAGATTTTGTCCTTCTCCGCGACCCCTGATCTGGATTCTCCTCAGGTCCTAAAAGAATACGGAACTAAACGGAAGATCCGTTATGAAAAATGGAAACTTCTGACCGGAAACCAAAAGGAAATTTATACTTTGGCAAGAGATTCATTTAATGCGGACACCGCGATCCCGAAGGAAGACGCTAAAAAGAAACTTACTGAAAATGATTTTCTTCACTCAGATCACGTATATCTTTTAGATCCTCAACTTAGATTGCGTGGAATTTATAACGGAAAGATGAAGGCATCTGTCCAAGAATTGAATTCAGATATAGAAGTTTTGAAACGAGAACTTTGATCTCAAATTCAAAGAATGATTTGAGATCTTTATCTCTCTAATAATAATTCTGCACTTACGGGACAATGATCTGAAAGGCCTTTTTCTGCACTTGGGTTTCCGTCAAAATTACCATCATCAGATTCAAACTTGGCTTGGACAAAACTCCCTTGTTGCCAATCCATATTCGTGATCAGGTAATCTATAAAGCCGTCATGATGCTGCCAACAATCTGATTTTTGCTTATAATTTGCTACTTTAAGTTTCAGATTTCTTTGCAGGATTTTTAATAGATCTACTCTTCTCTCCAAAACCTCATTAAAATCTCCTAATAGAACAAATTTGCCTAAGGAGGGTAGGATATCCTTTAGCGCCAGTATTTGCTCTTTTCTTTCCTTCTTATCTTTAGGAGAATGACCGGCTTTTAAATGAACTACTACAACCGAGATCTTTTTGCCATCGAATATAAACTCTGCGAGTAGTCCTTTTCTGAGGCCTGGTCGCATAGAAAGTTGTTCTAATTCACTGATAACTGGTGCACCCAGTTCCTTCTTCCAACAAATCCCTAATTCTTGGGAATATCCTGGGGTTACGGTCGCTTTACAATTGTATTCGTTTATTATAATATGATGAAGAGCGGTTTCATTTTCTATTTCTTGGAATCCGATTATGTCAGGATGATTGGATAGGATTAACTTTTTGATCTTAGCAAAATCTTCTTCTGTTCTGTGCTTTCTATCTTTAGGGAATTTATGTGAGTCTCCAATCTCATCGTATAAAAAGTACGAATTGAAGCTTGTTACTTTGAGTTTTTTTATGGGACCTTTCGCGATAGTGGAGATTGTTATTAGGAAAGCGAAGGGAATTCCCAGAAATAAGATCAGTGCGCGGTGCATCATTCTTTCCAAATTAGATTTTTGAATTCATATTTTAATGATATGAAAAAGTAAAAGCCAGGAATTTTCTTATCGTTAAGAACGATCGTTCTAATCATATCTATCATAAACTTAGTTTTGTATTCGAGATCTTTTATCTTCTAAAATAGACCTTATTAAGTATAAATAGTATCCATTTAATTGATACTAAGTCTCAGATAAAAATGCAAGAAATCGCCAAACCAATCGCGTTTTTACGCGTTTACTTGCAATTTTAACCGAAGCCAAAATCCTTGTTCCCAAACCTTATTTTGGAACCCACGGGACTTCTCACGAATGAATAAGAAAGCTTTGAAACTTTCGGTTCCGCTTATTGCTATTGCAGCAGTGGCTTACCTGATTTTTTCTCCCTCCAAATATGTAGGCTACTCTCCGGATCAGCCTATACCTTTTAACCACAAGATTCACGCAGGTGATAATAAGATAGACTGTCGTTATTGTCACACTGGTGTAGAAACAAGCGCGCACGCAACGGTTCCGAATACTTCAACTTGTATGAACTGTCACTCGCTTGTTGCAAAGAACAGCCCAGATATAAAATTTTTGAGCGAAAGTTACTCGAACAACAAACCGATCGAGTGGGTGAAAATCCACGACCTTCCGGATCATGTTCAGTTCAATCACTCTCGCCATATCTCAAGAGGCGTGGATTGTTCACAATGCCACGGCAATGTAGCTGAAATGGTCAAGGTCAAGCAGGTAGCATCCCTGAATATGGGATACTGTATCAACTGCCACCGGGAGAATAACGCTCCTACCGACTGTTCCACCTGTCACAGATAATCAGGAGATAGCATAACAGATGGATAAAAAGAATTTCCAGAAAGAAAAGAAAGCTCACTGGCTCTCCCTCGAACTGAAAGATAACGAAAAAGAAACGAAGGATCTAGCGCGCTCTGAATTTTTCACTTCTCCGGATCCAGTCATCGCAAGGATTAAGTCAGGGGAATTTGATCGTAAGACCTTCCTCAAATTGATGGGTGCGGGAGTCGCAATGACTTCCTTAAATTGTGTACGCAAGCCTGTCGAAAAAATTGTTCCTTATGTGGATCTGAAAACTGACGAAGGTACTTTTGATTTCGTAAAACACGGACATGCATATTACTATGCAACCGCATTCAACGGAACCGGTTACTTAGTAAGATCTAAAGATGGTCGTCCTCTAAAATTAGAAGGAAACGAAGATCACCCTGTATCCCAAGGTGCTCTTGGCGCTTCCGGACAAGCTGCTATTTTTGATCTATATGATCCAGATAGAGCACAAGATCCGGCGGCTGTTTCCGGCGGAAAAGTGGAGAATATCCAATGGAGCTCTTTGGATTCCAAAGTTCAGGAAGCTCTTTCTAAGAACAAAGGTAACACTGTAATCGTAACAAGACCTCTTGATTCTCCTTCCACCAAAGCGATCATCGCTGACTTCTTAAAAGCAGTAGGTGGGGGACAACATTTAGAGATCTCTATCACTTCTCCAGAAGATGCGATCTCTAAAGCTCAGGCTGCTTCTTACGGAAAGGCACTTGTTCCTAACTATAATTTCGAATTGGCGAACACTATCCTGTCCATCGATTGCGATTTTATGGGTGGATGGTTGTCTCCTGAAGAACACCAAAAGGATTTTGCTAAACGCAGAAACCTAAGAGATGGAGCAAAAGATCTTAACTACTTCATCGCAGCTGAATCCATTCCTACTATGTCTGGATCTAACGCGGATCTTAGGCTTCCTATTCGTCCTGGCGACCAGTCTAAACTGGCTCTTGCAATTGCTGCAGGTTTGGGAGAATTAGGAGCAAACACCAAAGATATTACTGGAGCTTCTACTGTAGAAAGTCTCGCGAGCGATCTTGGTGTTAGCGCAGAAGGTATCCGCAAAACAGCAAAAGCTCTTTGGTCAAACAAAGGTAGATCTCTCGTGGTTGCGGGTGGTCTGGCTGCTTCTACCAAAGAAGCTGTTGATCTTCAGATCCTTGTGAACTTCTTAAACTCTACTTTAGACAACGACGGTAAGACTGTTGATTACGCTTCTCCAAAAAAAGAAGGTTTAGCTGATTATTCAGGTAACCTAAACAAACTTACTGAAGCATTAAAACAAACTAAAGTAGGAGTTCTATTCCTCTACGATACTAACTTGGTTTACCAAGCTGGCGATTCTTGGAAGGACCTTCTTCATAGAGCTGCTTTAACTGTAAGTCTTGCGGACAGAGCGGATGAGACTGCACTTGCTTCCAACTATCTGGCTTCCACTACTCATTTCTTAGAGTCTTGGGGAGATTCAGAAGGAACTAAGGGAATATTCTCTATCCAACAACCTGCGATCCGTCCTCTATTCAATACTCGTTCTTTCGAGGACAGCTTGATCGCTTTCGCAGGCGGATCTCTTAGCGGAGAAAAATCATTTTACGAATACGTAAAGAACTCTTGGACCAAAAAACTTGGTTCTAAACAAAGATGGGAAGACCTTCTTAGAGTTGGAACTACTGTAAAAGCTAAAGACCGCAGAAAAACTGCAAGTGCTACTCGTGGCTTCAATAAAGCAGCCCTGAAAAAGCCTGCAGGTTATCCAGCTGGAATCCGTTTGGCTCTTTATGAGACAAGCTCCATTGGAGACGGTAGAGCAGCGAATAACTCTCTATTACAAGAGCTTCCGGATTCTGTTACCAAGGTTACTTGGGACAACTATGTAATCCTTTCACCAGGACTTGCAAAAGAAAAAGGGATCCAATCTAACGATGTGGTTTCCGTAAAAACTACCAAAGGTTCTATCGAACTTCCTGCTCAGGTTCAGCCTGGAATGCACAAGGATACGATCGGGATCGCGGTTGGTTACGGTAGAACTGCAGCTGGTAAAGTAGGTAACGAAGTAGGTAAGAACGCATATGTTCTGGCAGAAGACGGAGTCTTCTCCGGAATTTCTGTAACTTCTCTTGAGAAGACAGGTAAAACTTACAAGCTTGCTTGCACCCAGCACCACCACGTTTTATCCCCAGGTTTCGGATACGAAGATCGTCCTTTGGTTCAATCTACTTCTTTGGAAGAATGGAAAAAGAATCCAGCTTCCGGAGTTAAAGAATCCGAAATTCCTAAAATCAAAAAAGACGGTAAGATGGTCTATGCAGTCGGAGCAAATCCGGTGCATGAATACCCTGGTTATAAATGGGGTATGGCTATCGATTTGACTGCTTGCACCGGTTGCGGTTCTTGCGTCATCGCTTGCCAAGTAGAGAATAACATTCCAGTTGTAGGAAGAGACGAAGTTAGAGTGGGTCGTGAGATGCATTGGCTTCGTATTGACCGTTACTATATCGGTGATCCTGAAAAACCGGAAGATCTACAGATCGCTCACCAGCCTATGATGTGCCAACAGTGTGATAACGCTCCTTGTGAGACTGTTTGTCCGGTTATGGCAACTGTTCATAGTTCTGAAGGGATCAACGACATGGTTTATAACCGATGCGTTGGAACTCGTTACTGCTCTAACAACTGTCCTTACAAAGTTCGTCGTTATAACTGGGCTCAGCACTGGTATAACGATACCGGAGCCGAAAAAGGATCCAGAACTCCGAGATATCTCGGACTCAATCCTGAAGTTACGGTTCGTGGTAGAGGGGTTATGGAAAAATGTAACTTCTGCGCTCACAAAATCGCAGAGGCTAAAATCCAAGCCAAGAACGAAGGCAGAACTCTTAAAGACGGAGAAGTTCGTTGTGCTTGCGAGCAAAGCTGTGCTGCAGACGCGATCAGCTTCGGTAACACCAACGATAAGACTTCTAAGGTTTCCAAACTTAGTGCGGATCCTAGATCTTTCCGAGTTCTTGAGTATTTAAATGTCGGTCCCCAGGTCGCATATTTGACCAGGGTAAGAGCTTAATCCGGAGTAATTAAAGCGCTATGTCTATACCTAACGCAATCAAAGAAGCCCTGGATATCCAACCCTTAGTCACTGGCGGCAAGTCCGTCCGTGACGTTACCGAGGATATCCTCAAGCCGGTCGAAGCTTTCCCCACTTCTCTGTGGTGGAAGGCCTTTATTCTGGCTCTTACTATTACCGTAATCGATTTAGGTATCATCGGATACTTGGTATACGAAGGTCTTTATATCCTCGGGATTAACAATCCTGTAGGTTGGGGATTTTTCATCGTAAACTTCGTATTCTGGATCGGTATCGGTCACGCTGGAACTCTGATCTCTGCGGTTCTTTATCTGTTCCGCCAAGAGTGGAGAACTGGTATTAACCGTGCCGCAGAAGCGATGACCATCTTCGCGGTATTAACTGCTGCATCCACTTTGATCATCCATATTGGACGTCCTTGGATGGGATTCTGGTTATTCCCTTATCCGAATGAAAGAGGACCTCTTTGGGTGAACTTCAGATCTCCTCTGATCTGGGATACTTTTGCGGTTTCCACTTACTTGAGTATCTCTCTTGTTTTCTGGTATATCGGTTTGATCCCTGATATCGCAGCTGTGAGAGACAGAGCGACGACTCCTCTTCGTAGAAAAGTTTATGATATTCTTTCCTTCGGATGGGTTGGATCTAACAAAGCATGGTCTCACTTAGAGACTGTTGCGATGATCCTCGCTGCATTGTCTACACCTCTGGTTCTTTCGGTGCACACGATCGTATCCTTCGACTTCGCGGTTTCCATCGTTCCTGGATGGCACACTACGATCTTCCCTCCTTACTTCGTTGCCGGTGCGATTTTCTCCGGATTCGCGATGGTGGTTACTCTGATGGTAATCGCAAGGGAAGTCTTCCAACTGAAAGATTATATCACGATGAAACACTTGGAAAACATGAACAAAGTGATCATGGTTACAGGTTTGATCGTTGGTCTTGCTTATTCGACTGAGTTCTTCATGGCTTGGTACTCAGGAAACGAATACGAAGGATTTACCTTCGTAAACAGAGCATTCGGACCTTACGGATGGGCATACTTCATCATGTTCAGCTGTAACGTATTCGCTCCTCAGGTATTCTGGTCTAAAAAGCTTAGAAACAGTATCCCTGTAATGTTCATCGTTTCCATCATCGTAAACATCGGTATGTGGTTCGAACGTTTCGTGATCGTAATGACACTTCACGCGGACTTCTTACCTTCCAGCTGGGATAAATACATTCCAACAGTTTACGACTTCATGATGTTACTCGGAACTTTCGGTATCTTCTTCACTATGTTCCTTCTCTTCTGTAGATTACTTCCAGTAATCGCGATCGCAGAAGTGAAAACAGTAATGCCTCATAAAGATGGAGGTCATCATTAATGTATACTCCTAAGAAAGAACAGTTTCATACTTTCGAAGAAACAGAGAATGGAGTTTTCGGATTATTCGATTCTCCTGCTCAGATCATAGAAGCGGCTCAAAAAGCAAAGGAGAAGGGGTTCACCAATTTCGATTGTTTCACTCCGTACCCTGTTCACGGACTGGATGACGCAATGGGTCTTCCACGTTCCGGACTTCCTTGGGTAACCTTCTTCATGGGAATTTTTGGATGCACTGTTGGTTTCTCCATGCAGTATTTAACTCATAAATACGATTGGCCGATCAATATCTCCGGAAAAAGTTTCAACGCTTGGTTTGCTTATATTCCAATCACATTCGAGTTTACAGTGTTCATGGCTGGACTTTCCACAGCTGCAGCTTTGTTCTTCCTGGCTAAACTTCCAAGAACCGGTCGTAAGGTTTTACATCCGGACATCACTACCGACAAATTCGCACTTTGGATCCCTTCCAACTCTGCGAATTATTCAGAAGGTTCAGTGACCGACTTTATCAAAGGCCTCGGCTCTAAACATGTCGAGACGGTGAAATAGGAGAATTTTGATGATTTCACTGCAAAGAATTTTTGCTCTTTCTCTCGCGGGTCTAATACTTTGGAACTGCGAGTCTAAGACTCCTCCTATGGAATACATGCCGGATATGGCTGACTCTCCAGCAAGAGAGGCTCAGGAAGCGGACTCTAATTTTCCGAAAAATACTTCCTTACGTCTTCCTCCTGTAGGAGCAGTTCCTCAAGGATATTTCCCTTACGAGTACTCTGGTTGGACTCAAAGTTTGGATGCTCTTCCAAACAAGGGACTTGCGAATCCTATCAAAGGAGATCTGGCTACTCTTCAAAAAGGAGAGATCAAATACCAAACGTATTGCAGCCCTTGTCACGGTGTTAGAGGACAAGGAAACGGAACTGTAGTAGGTCCTGCTCCACGTTTGAATATGGCTCAGGCTGACGGAAGTCCAATGGCTGCACTTACATCTGCAATCGCTAAAGGATATTCCGACGGACAGATCTATCATATCATCACTGAAGGAAAGGGAGCTATGAAAAGTTATGCTTCTCAAGTTCCTTCTGAGGATCGTTGGAAAATCATATTATATGTTCGTAAATTACAAGAATACGACAATAGAACGGCTGGTAAATAATGGAAGTTAAAGTAGAACAAAACTTAATCAACTTTAAGTTGGATTCCAAAACCAGAAACGCTCTGGTCGGAATGATTCTAGTAGGATTAGCGAGTATTGGTCTTGCGGCTTTCGGTCTTGGACATCCAGAACTTCGTCATGAAGGTGGTCATTCCAATCCAGCTTGGTCCGCATACTTAGTCGGCGTATTCTTCATTTTGGGAATTACACTTGCAGGGATTTTCTTTACCTCTTTGGCACATATCACAGGTGCTCATTGGCCGGTAACTCTTCGTAGAATTTCCGAAACTTATGGATTATTCGTACCTGTTGCTGCAGTTCTTCTTCTTGTTCTGATCTTGGGAGCTCATGATCTTTATGAGTGGACTCACGCAGAAGCGGTAGAAGCTGATAAACTTCTTAAACACAAAAAGCCACTATTAAACATCGGATTTTTTACCGGGATGGTGATTGTTTTAGGAGTTGCTTGGTCTACATTCGGATATCTTTTCTATAAAAGATCTGTTACCCAAGACAGCGACAAAGATGTGGCACATACTCAGTTTAGCGCGAAGTTAGCCGGAGGATATATCATATTCTTCGCACTTTCATTCTCCTTAGTTTCTATCATGCTGGTCATGTCTCTTACTCCACACTGGTTCTCTACTATGTTCGGAGTTTACTGCTTTGCAGGAGCTTATCAGGCAGGACTTTCTTCTTTCGTGCTTATGGCATATTATCTGAAGAAGAGAGGATTTTTAGGAAATCTGGTGAACGAAAACCATATCCATGACTTAGGAAAATTTATACTCGGTTTCACAGTATTCTGGGCTTATGTTGGTTTCTCTCAGTTCATGTTGATCTGGTATGCTTCCATTCCGGAAGAAACTTTCTTCTATGAGCAAAGACTAACTGGCGGATGGGAATATCTGACTTTAGCATTGCCTGCAATCAAGTTCGCAGTTCCTTTCATGCTCTTGTTAAACCGTCCAAACAAAAGAGATATCGATTTCTTAATGAAAGTTTCTCTTTGGGTGTTGTTTACTCAGGCTACTGAAATTTTCTGGCTGGTATATCCTGCTAATTTCGTGGATTTCTCTTTCGGAGGATACTTAGTATCTTTGGGATCCGTGGTTGGAGTGATCGGATTATTCGGTCTGGTAGTTCTAAAAAGATTGGAGAAAGCTCCTTTGATCCCGGTGGGAGATCCGAGATTGGAAGACGCTTTACACCACCACCAATAAGGAAAAGGATCATGAAAAAATTAGCATTAAATATTACGATCCTCGGAATTGCAGCTCTCTTATTGGGAGCTTGTTCTAACACCGCTCAAATCGTAGGGAATATCAACTGCCCTACATTAGAAAAAGGTAAATTAGATCCTAAAGTTGGGATTCTTTCCGGCGAAGAGACCAATGTTCAGATTGAACTTCTTCCTGTAGGAACTGTAGTAAAGGTTTATGATTACAGAAACCATTACTACATCGCGAAAAAATTGGTTCGTATCAAAACTGAGAAGAACGAAGGTTTCGTGGATCCAGCTTGTTTAGTAGTAGCTCAGAATCCTGACGATTCCGTTTTCAAATGGGGATATCGTTCAGATTATAAACCTTTCTTGGATAGAGAGGATAGAGACAGATATAATCATAAAAACGATCCTAAAGCAGCACCTGACTCAAAAGGAAGATCTGCAGACGGATTTGAATATGATATCTACAAGAACCTTCCCAAAGACAAGGTTCCTCTGGCAGATCTGGCACCTGAGCTGAAAAAGTAAAAGAAGAACGTTCTTTTATCCGTTTCAAAATTCACAAAGCCCCCTCCGAATTTAATTCGTTGGGGGATTTTTTTTGCAATATAGGAAGAGAGAAATTATGAATAAAAAGATACTAATCAGAAAGTTCGCTGCAGGTTTACTCCTTCTGTTCTTTTCTTGTTCTTTAATTTTTCATACGATTATTATATCTGGTGCAGTCCCTTTCTCCATAGTATGGGGAGGGAGATTAGAAACCTGGGAACAGATGATCGTATTTGAATCAATTTCTATTCTTCTAAATTCGCTTTTTCTAATAGTGATAGCGTTAGATTCTCGATATATAAAATTTCGAATTCCCCGGAGAGTTGTAAGGATCGCAATTTGGATCATGGCTGCAGTCTTTTCTTTAAATACTATAGGGAATATCTTCTCTCTGAATTCTACTGAAACTGTAATATTCACTCCAGTTACTTTAGTGATCGCTTTATGCTGCTTGGTCTTAGTGTTGATTCCTTCCAAAGAAGGCCTGGTGGATTAGTAGATTTTAAATTATCCTTGCCGAATTCATTCAATAATTTCACGTTACTCTCCGTATGAAAAATCATCTTAGAAAGTTATTTACTCTTTCTTTAATATTCGTCGTTCTTTCAACGATAGACTGTAGTACTCGAATTTATCCAACATTAGGCGAGCCTTATGTTCGTAAGACCCTTGCTGAAAATCAGAAAAAACCAAAAATCGCTTATATCGGGTTTGCGGGTTTTAAACAAGAGTTAACCGCTTCATACGGCAGAAGACGGACTTATACGGCTAGTTTAGACTATTCGAAAAGGATTTTAACCGATCCTTTATATGGAGATTTCGGTTCCGATGAGCTCGCAAAAGTGAATCAATTCCGACGAGATATTCCTTCGCTAAAAGTTCGCAATTTCGTTTTTAGCTTTTTGGATTCAGTTCGTCAATCCGGTTTGGAGGACATGAAGAAGTATGTTCATGTAGTGCCGCGTGGAAAAGAATACGATTATTTTCTAAGAGATCATGGATTCGATTATTATGTAATAGGGACCCATCTACCTGCTTTTGCTGAAAGTGCAGAAGATGAGAATTTCTTTCATATTATTTCTTTTCCCTTTTCTTTCTTCACTTTAGGAATACTTCCGTTTGTCGGAAAAGGAAAGGCATATACTACGGTGATTATTTTTGATAAAAACCTAAATGAGCTTAAACGTTTTGATTATAATAATAGATTCACTGAAATATCTGCGCTTTGGATGCCTGCATCCAAATCTTGCGAAGTTTTGCGATGCCTCAACGGCGATAATGCGAGAGCCAACATGAATGAGCATATTTACTCGGGCCAAATTCCTGCTATCGAGAAGGACATCGAGTCGGTTATTTTCAAATAAATCCAAAATTTGGTTTTACCCGATAAATTTTTTACTGGTATCTTAGCTGGGAATTGGTTAGAGTTTCTGAATGCGTCTGCTCTTTCTCAGCGTCTTATTTCTATTTTTATTCAATGCTTGTGCTTCCAGATACTCACTTGCTCCAAGCGGCGATGTGGGAACTCCTACAAAACAACTCACTAAAAAATTTAGGATCGCTTATTTAGGATTTAATACTTTTAAATCCACTAAATTAAAAAATCCAGATGGAACGGTTGACTTTGAAGCTCTTTCAGATCCATATTCCCGCACGATCAAAGAACCTATTGGAGGAAGTTTTCCAATTCCGGGAGAAAATAAACCAAACGGAATTAGAAAGGATTTGGTCCAAGAGAAGGTTACTAAATTTGTAAAATCCTTTTTAGAGGTAACAGGTCCAACTGGTATCAAAGAACTAGAAAAGTTTTTAGAGATCTCAAAAACAGGTGAGAATTATACATATTCTTTCAAAAATCTTCCTTATGATTATTATATCGTGGGCCTACATTACCCTGTTTTCGAAAAAACAAGAAATGTTGGTTTGAACTTTGTAACTATTTTCTCCAGTTTATTTAGTGTGGTAACTTTGGGGATACTGCCTTCTTACGAGGCGTATACTGCGAATACAAAAGTTTTAGTATATGATAAAAACTTAAATTTACTCAAAGAACTGGAATACAATAATAATTACTCAGTATGGAGAGCGCTATGGGTTTCTCCCAATCCTAAGGAATGTGGGATTGGAAGTTTGAGCTGTCTTGGAATGTTTACTCCAACACTGGGAACAAATCCACCTATGGTATTTGAAGTAAGTGTTCCTAAGATCAGTGTCGACTTAATTGATTTTATAAATACTTTGAAATAAGAAAAGATACCCGGGGATGGATGGTCCCCGGGAATAGAAGCTATTTAGCGAGAAGGGATGCGAGGAGACTTTTCTTATCGATAGGAGAATCGAAAATAGAAGCAGAACAAACTTTATAATTTACGGCACTAGGACAACTCGCCGTTCCTCCGATCTTACATCCTGACTTCTCACATTTTTTACGACTTTCGGAAGTATCAGAACCTGAATAACTACAATAATCCCTACAATTCGAACTAGAGCCTGAACCACAAATATAACATCCGTCTGCATAAAGGCCAAGTTTTGAATGAGCAGAAAAGATCAGAATGAGAAGTTGTGCGATAAGTAGTTTTTTCATAGATTCCCCAGACTCAAAGTTTAATTAATAATTTATTTCCAAATTTTAAACTAGTCAACCGATTAATTTTAAGAAATTTATTCTTTAAGTACAGATTAGTTCCATATCAAATGAAAACTTCCGCTTCACGAAAACGTAGCTAAAACCCATCTTTTTAGCGAGTTTTCTTAGGTTTTTAAACTCTCCCTAAATCTAGGGATACGTTAGTCGATCCGTGTTCCCTAACGGATAAGATTTGGTAAAAATTTTTTTCCAAAAGAAGGCGATTTTGTCTGAAAAAAATCAAAAACGAAAGACATTCAAAGAATAAATTGTGAGTCGGTTAATTCCAAAAGAGTCAATTCGCTTATTAAAAGCAGCCTAGTTGTATTATGCAATATTTTGAAAAGAATTCCAGAGCTTTAGATTATATCGTTTCTAAGGATCAGAAAAAGCACGTTATTCTGAAATATCTGCTAGACCAGGAACTTTCTCTTAAGATCTATCCTTTCGACCAAAAAGCCGTCATTAAAAAGTATTTGGAAGAGGATGAAAAGGTTCTTATCCGTATGCCCGAGGGCTGGGAAGAAACGGGAGAGAAGAAGGTCTCCTTATTCAAGATCCTCGCAAAGTATATAGAAATTGACTGTCAGTTCCTTCAAAAAGCGGAGAAGGACCTCTATCTATTAAAGGTAGAAAGACTCGCCATCGCAAAATTGAATCGGGAAACTGTTAGGGTTCCTGTTTTAAACGGCAAAGCAGTCGCTACCAATCTAATCACACCTAAAACTGTGATCGAAGCGAATATGTTCAATATTCCGACTTTGATAAAGGTTAATCTAGAAGATTATAAAAATCGTCTTAAAAAGAATAGCTCAGACAATATAGTGATAGAGACATTCAAACCTGGTTTGGATAGAAAGTTCGAGATCGTAAAACGTTCTCGCAAGTCTTTGTTATTAGAAGATACACAAAACACTAATTCTTATTCTGAATCAGGGCCGGATCGTTTGGACTATACTAAAGATATTGACGATGATATCGGAACGATAATCCGAAAATTTAAAGACCAAAAAATTATTTCTGAACTTATTCGCCCTATTATATACAAAAACCATTCTGATCAACCGATCCCTATAGGTTATATTTGGATACAAAGTAAGGATAAAAAACTCAGTTTAGATTATTTGGAAGAGCTTGGCAGACTTTCAGACGAAGTTGTTGGCCGGATCAAAGAATCAAATACTATCAAGACCACCGAAAAATTTACGATCTTAGATGCTTCTGCCCGAGGACTTAGGGTGAAGATCCATGATCCGAATTTAATAGATAGTTTACCCAAACAAGAGGGCTTTATTTTAGATGTACTATTTAAAATGCAGGCTCCTTTGACAGTTTCCGCCGCGATCCGCTGGTGGGGAAAGGATGAGGATGGAAATTTAACTTTGGGTTTAGAGTTTAAGAGTAAATCAGATCATCCCGGAGAAAGGGACAGATATATTAAGAATTTAGAATTAATGCAAAAAGGCGCACTTTAATTTAAAAATCGAATCTTCCTTGTGGGTCTATAAGAGAATCAAAATCCTTAAAAGATGCAAATTCCGCCCACACTTCTCTAAAAACCCCAACTAACATTTTTCTATAATATTCTTTATCAAAACCTGTTCTTTTGATCTTGTTTGGATAGAGTTGTAATTCTTCTTCTGGCATATACCTTGTATCTTTGGTTTTTGCTTTTTGGTTCAATACTAAATATTTTATTTTTTCTCCTGCTTGCACATCCATCCCAAAATCTTTCAGTTTCATCATGGAGAGTGCGGTGGCACCCATTACTTCGTATTCTTCTAATTCTCTGGAGCTGGACTTTACAAGGAGCAGATCTTCCGGCGAGATTAGCTCTTCTCGGATCATAGAATCATATTTATGATATATGGATAAAATTTCTGGTTCAGAATTTTTTAGATCTTTGATTGCCACTTTAGTTCTCATCCATTCTAACATTTCACCTTGAGCTCTTGTGATAAAGTAAGGCAGATCTTTTCTTCTGGCTCCTATCCCTCTACATTTCAATTTTCCTGATTGGAATCTTCCCATGTACCTGTTGGCAACTGGCATTTCGGGATCTTGGCTGGAAGGAGGAAAAAGTAGCCAAGTATAGATCCCATCCACTTCCATTCTGATCCCTGTTCTTTTTTGAATTTCTAAACATAAAAAATCAAGTTCAGCTGAGCTTAAAGGAGAAGAGTTATAATTTTTTATAAATATACTGTCTGTGATTGCATGAACGAATTCATAACCGAATTCTTCTGCAGTTTCTTTTGCTAGTAAAAGTTTTTCTCTTCCAAATGCATTTACACTTTCATGGCTTTCCAATCTTCCGAATTTTGCATTTCTATAACCTAAGTATCCGAAAGAAGTGACTAACATCCATTTTAAACTAGCTTGTTTTGCTTCATAATCCTCTAATTGTTTTCCGGAAGTGATCTTGGATTGTTTTTTATAATAAGCTCTTCTTTCTAACACATGCTCCAGGGCCTCCGATACGACTCCTTTACGTTTATCGCATATACGATATCCTATATCCGGTGCCTTTGGGACTGTCTCGTCGTTTTCACAGCATAGGCAATTTACACATTCTGGAGAAATATTATGCATCGCCATAATACTAGGATACATCTGAGCAAAATCCAATTGGGCTACATTCTCCGCTATTTTTCCAGAACTAACATCTGGCTGGAAAACTAAACCTCCTTTATCTGCGTCTAAAAGTTGAAGTGCAGTTTTTGGGGCTTCTACCGCACTTTTTTGCCAAGGAACTAGGTAACCTCTTCTTAAAGCTACATCCGTTTCGATATAAGTAAGTGCCTTTCCTGTGGATGCTCTTGCCATTTTTTGCATAGGAAGCCTGGACAATCTGGCGAGTTCTACAACTCCCATTAGGTCCGCTTCCTTATACACGAAACTATTCTTGGAATCTATATGCCATCTTCCGAATAAAGGATAAGAAGGTGCCCTAAATACAATATTTCCATAAGTGAAATAGCTGGTTCCCTTAGTGCTGATATTCCTTCGGATAGGAGTGCTCCTATCTCTGTCCAATGCGGGAAGAAATCCCTGCCTTTGGGATTGGTAGAATATATAGGGAAGAATGACCTGATCTCCATATCTGGTCAGAAGGATGTCGGGGTCTTCTGACCTTAGGAGTATATCTAGTTTTTCTAATAATCTTCTTGGATTTGTTCCGGATAATTCATGATAATCGTTGTCTGTTCGAACTATCAAAGGATTGTTTTCTATATTGATCCTATGGCTTTTTTGGAGATCCAAATACATGATCTTAAATTTGGGAACCTCATAATCCATTTCCGAAGGAGAATCTTTTGTCCTAACATTTACGATCCTTTTTGCTCCAGGATCTTCTGTGTAATCTATCTCCATCTTACATAAGGGAAATAGCCCTTTCTGGAACATGTAGCTTGTGGGAAGATCCAGATCTGAATGATAGATCTCGAATTTTCCATATAGAGCAAATAATTTGCGACTGATCTTAGGTAGGATAGAGGGTCTGGTAATGATAATTTTTAGGACCGGAACAGTTTTGTTTTCATAGAATAGATTTCTATTTTCATAAACTGGGATATCTACGATTGCATCTAATTCGAAAAGTCGTTTTACTAATTTTTTAAGTAGATCCGCTTCTCCTCTTGCATATATGATTGGATTAAATTTATCTAAAAAGAGTTGAGATTCACCTTCTTCGTTTTTTAGCCAAAGATATACTATGTCCTCCGCATGATAAACGTCGAACAAATATCCTTTGGCTGTTTGGATGTTCATTCCGGCTTCCGCAGAGCTTCCATTTCTTTTTTTAATTTAAGAATTTCCTTTTTCAGATCTATCATCATCGTAAGAAGCATAATATCGATCGGATAAGGAGAAGAGGCCATCACTCCAGCTTGTACCTGTAATTTTGAAGTTCGGATCAATTCATCAAAAATTTCCTGGTCTGGTTTACGAAGTCCTCTTCTGTATTGCCCAAGACTGGACTCAATGTATTGCATTTGTCTGGAATATGGAATAACTGTCCTACCCATAAATAAACTCCTGTTTTGGATCGGGATCTGTTCCGATCTCGTATATAGATTTTGCTTTCCTGATCTTTAGATAAGAATGACCTTCCACCACGTTTAGCTCCCAGAGATCTTCTGAAAGAGCGACTAACTTAGGGAAAATTTTTTGAAAACTGGGATGAGTGTATTTTGTGGATTCTACAAGTACAATCGGGATCTGTTTGGAACGTATACGCTCCAATAATAATACTAATTTTTCCAAAAGAAAAAGGCCCTCGTCGTCTTGAACATCCCCATCAAAGAATTGTTTGCAAGGAGCCAGAATGAAATAGATCGTATTTTCTTTTGTAGCTGAATAGATCTCTTGGACAGAATCCAAAATCTGATAAGGGGTGAATGCTCTTTGGACCAAGATTTTTTCCAAAAGAGCCTCGGGTGATACTCTTCTTTTTCTGGTCTCTTCTGCAATCGTGAATACGTCGAAACGAATGGCACAGTCCAAATTGAAAACTTGAAATCCTGAAACTGCAAATGCGTATTCCCAGAGGAGGGCCAATTTATAGATTCCCTGTCTTCCTGTTAAAAGACCAACATTGTCCCTGCTCCAGCCAAGGACTGGGCGAAACAACTGGTCTTGGAAACCTTCCAGGGGACCTAAATACATATATACTATATAAATGATATGTTAAAAAATGTAAAGTGATTTGAGATGTGGGAATTCCAAAAAGAGGAATTTGTGCTTTGGACTAGTGCAATTATGTCTTGTCGAAAAAAATTTTCCAAAATCCTTGGAGGTATGGAATCAGATCATTTCAAAACGGTCCGTGCACGCTCTGCAGTAGATTATCTTTTTAGGACCGTCCACCAACATCATTCTCAGCTCAGCCAAATGGCAGACCAGAAAGCAAATATTCTGATCGCAGCATCATTCGTAATACTTTCACTTTCATTGGGATATGTCCAAAGACCTACCTATAGAACTGGCTTACTAACTCTGATGGTATTTATCGTAATTGCGGCAAGTTTAGCTATACTTGCTGTGATGCCTACATTCAAACAAAAGAAGAACGGCAAAGATAATCCTTTGTTCTTCGGACATTTTGCTCCTATGAGCGAAAAAGAATTTATGACTAAGATGGAAGAGATCGCTTCGGAAGATTCTTCTTTATATGAAGCATTGACTCGAGATCTATATCAGCTAGGAAAATCTCTCTACTTTACAAAATATAGATATTTGAGATGGAGTTACCGTTGTCTTTTAGTTGGGGTTACTTCTTCTATGATATTAATATTCCTGGAAATTAAAGGAATTCTTTAATAAAATTTCTCCATGAAAGAATCTGAGATCGTTCTTCGGGTCGCGAATTATGGAGATCTAAAAACTTTAGAAGAATGGGATGAAAAAGAACATGTGATCGAATCCGATCCGAATGATGATTGGGGTTGGGAAACCGAACTCAAAAGATTTCCGGATTGGAGAGAACAATTGATGGCGGAGAAGGACGGGACTCCTATAGGCTTCGTGCAGATCATTGATCCGCAAAAAGAAGATTCTCATTATTGGGGAGAGATCGGATCCGGCTTTATGGCGATTGATATATGGCTCGGTGACGAAAAAAACTTAGGAAAAGGTTACGGGACTCGCATCATGAAGGACGTCTTGGAAAGATGTTTTTCTAAGTCTTCTGTTCATTCTATTTTAGTGGACCCACTTGCCAAAAATTCCAGGGCCCATAAGTTTTACGAAAGATTCGGATTCAAATTTTTAGAAAACCGCAGATTCGGATTGGATGATTGCAAAGTTTATCATTTGATCCGAGAAGATTGGGAAAAATTTAAAAGATAGGTCTTAATTCAAGACTACTGTTCATTTTTCTTTCTCTTCATTCTTTTTATTAAGTAATCTCTTAGAGCCAAGAAAGGTCTTTCCGTTATGTAGAAGATAGGTATGCAGGCTAGAAATACAAATAAGGTAGAATAAATTCCGATAAATAGGAATGTTGCAAACCCTATATCTTTTATCAAAAATATATTTGATAGGGCAAATATTGAAATCGTTATAAAGGCCCCATGCCATAAATACATCGTATAACTTATCCTTGCTATTGGCCTAAAGACCGAAAGGCTAAAGAATTTATTCCAAAAGCTACCTTCAATTAAAGATACTGTAAAGAGAAGAGCGTAACCGATTTGAAATAAGGTAAAAAGAAAGACTAAATTTCCTGCCGTTCGATGTGTTAAGAAGGCAACACTTAAAAATACTAGAGCACCAATACTTAGGGTCAGATTCGTTTTAAATTTGTTTTCTTTAAAAACAGAGGGCTTCCACCTCACAAATTCGGCAATGAGCATGCCGACTAATATTGCATCAAATCTTGTTTCGGTGTGAGTATCTATCCAGAACTTACTTAGTCCGGCAAAATAGTACGCCCCTCTTAATAGAAAGGGTATGAAGAATACGCTTATAATTAAAATTCTTCTAGTGGTATTCGATAGTTTGAAAAGAATAAATAGGCACAGACTGGGAACGATCAAATAAAATTGTTCTTCGATAGATAAGGACCATCCATAATTGAATAATCTATCAGGAAAATAATTAGAAATGTATAGAACATCCCCCCATGAATTTGAAAGTGCTTTTCCTAAGGACTCATGAGCAATTATTTGATCTGGAGTTGGATTTTGTATCTTCTCAAAAAGTTTATAAGTATGACGAGATTGAATGTAACCAACCAATATGCAAAGATAATAGGCCGGCATAATCCTTAAAGTTCGTTTCAGATAAAAAGTTTTTAGATCAATTTTAGAACTTCTTTCATTTTCATCTAAGAGACCTCCATAGATAAGAAAGCCACTTAGCATAAAGAATAAATCTACTCCGGTTCTGAGATTCTGGCAAATCGATTTGATAACATCGTTATCTGTTTTAAGAATCCCTAGATGAAATAAGATAACTAAAAAAATAGAAAGCGCTCGGAGTCCATTTAGGGCGGGGACTTCTGATTCGTTTTTCGAGAATAAAAATTTCAACGGATGATTTCCTTGGATCGATTCAATCTAAAATCATAGGAAAAAGGAAATTCGTATCATGAAAACTATTTTCCTCTCGAATATAAGGATTCTTTTGAGAAGCTGGGACAGGATTAAGTGTGAATAAACCAATTACATCTTAATTTGAATAGGAACAAATCGATTTAAGATTTCCCTGACGGCCCGGTTGAGTCTGGGCTTTCCTTCCGCTTCCAGAAGGATCCAGTAAGCATAGTCTATACTAAACATATCCTTAATGTTCTTTCCGACCTTTATCCATTGCTGCTCTATTCTTTTTTTTGCTTCAATAGTTAGGTTTGGATTTTTCTGGAAATTTTCTAAATAAGAATAATATTCCGAAGTGAGAGAGGCAGGGATGGGATCTTTCCATTTTCTGCCTCTTGTGGTTCTTTCTGTTTCCCAGCGGAATTCGCCTAAGGTTTTAGTAACTACTAATGTAGCGTTCTCGGTCATAACAACAGGAAATAATAATCTACTATAATCCTGGCTGCCTGCACTTGTTTCCTGCCATAACACTCCTCTGTTTCCGCTATAAGGTAGAAGGATACAATCTGCAAAAAATTCTTTTCTATATTGATCTGTTTTACTTGGATCCGTATGAGATATCGTGGTAACTTCTCTATGGAAGATGCTCGTATCTATTTTTAAAACTCTTTCTGCATTTAATAAGATCTTATCCGGGAAAGTTAGATTAGATTCTGTTGCCCCGTAAAATTGATCTTCCGATAGAATTGGATACGCGAAATTTGGATTTAAGGAAACTCCTAAAAGTCCCATATAAAGTATATTTTCCAATTCCCAATCTAGAATATGCAGAAGATATTCTTTATTCATTATATTCTTTGCTTCTGCTTCTTGGTTCCAGCGAAGATTAGATTTTTGGACCTGATCGTAAGTTTGTCCAAAATGATTTTGGGAAGGGTTCTTTTTGCCTGCGAGTATCAGGTTTAACCAGTCAGGAAGAAGGTGAACTGAAAGTTTTACTTCCTGGTATTGGCGATCGTTTACAGAAGATTTTAAGGTGGTGATCGCAAGTTCCAGATCCTGTAATCTTTTTGCGGAAACTAAACCTTCGTCCAGAAAGAAAAAATGTATAAATAGAAGAACAGGTTTAGGGATATGTGCGGCCTGAGAACGGAATTTAATGAAACAAACTTTGTATAATCGTATTAATATTTTATAATCTTCTTGTCTATGTCTTCTGCGTATTAGGCCGGGATGTTCTTTGTATGCGGTTACAAGCCTTGTGATCTCTTCGCAAACGCCTGGGTTTAGTCCTGAATATTCTAAAATTTGGGCTAAGCTGTTTGTATATTCTTCTGGTATTGTGCCAGGATGGGCAGGGCCAGCAGGGCTTGTTTTATGAGCCTCAATCCATTCTTCACTTTTCTTTTCATCTAATTCGGGAGAAGTTTTGATCTGTAAGGTAAGATTTGTTCCTTCTTGAGAGATCAATATTGCTTCTGACTTGAGCCATTGTTTGTTCTCGTCTGGAACTAAGATAAACATTCTTTCGTATCTTGTGAGAGAGAATGTGGCTCCTACTTTTTTGGTATAGATCCTTGCGCGTATTGCTCGATTTAGGGAATTTTCGTCCAGTTCTTGTATTCCTAATAAGGCTGGAAATCTTTCCTCGGAATCTGTTTCTAAAATTGCAGTGATAAAGTTTTTAGCAGTGGCCTTATGATCTTCTATCAAATGATCTAAGGTATGCACGATCAATATATCTTTCCATGCGGGAAGATTACTCTGTTCTGCTAGGAATTGTAAAAACTCAGGAAGGAAATATTTTCGATACCAAGAAGGATCTTCTGCCAATCGTTTTAGATCCGAGTTGTCGACCTGATCCAAGAATGTATGAAAAAGATTGGTGTCCTTAGAATTGAAATGATGGAGTTGAAGTTTGGATACGATCTTAGCTCTGTATTCTAGTCCGAGAAGGTTTTGTCTGCGCAGATAACGCTGTAATAGATAAATTACGGAGAATAAAAGGACTAAAAAGATCCCTCCGCTGATAATTGGAGTCCAAGAGAACTCAGGCCAAATCAGGATAGGGTTTCCGGGATCCTGACCTAATATGAGCATGCAAAAACATTAAATAGAATTATAAACTAGTCAAGATGTTTACTTGGTTTGGAGGCGGAGAAGAGGGAAGAATTCGAGGAAGTGGATAACTTCTCCGGAAAAATCCCGGAGAAGTCTAAAAAATTTTAATCCAATCTGAAATTGGTCATCGGGAATTGTTGGGTGATCTCTTTCACACCTTGTCTAACTTTTTCCTTGGTCTTTTCGTCGTCCGGATTGTCCAAGAAATCGCAGATAAGATTTCCCACTTTTTCAATATCAGCAGGTTTGAGTCCTCTAGTAGTCAAAGCGGGAGTTCCTAAACGAATTCCGGAAGCAACCGCTGGAGGATTTTTGTCGAACGGGATCGCGTTTTTATTTACGGTAACTCCCACTTCGTCCAGTCCATCTGCTGCTTTTGCTCCAGTTAAACCTTTAACAGAAACATCAAGTAGGACCAGGTGGTTATCTGTTCCACCGCTTACTACTCTGAATCCTCTTTTTACAAAAACTTCTGCCAGAACTTTAGCGTTTGCGAGTACTGTTTCAATATACTTTTTATAATCAGGGCTTAAAGCTTCTCCGAATGCTACCGCTTTTGCCGCGATCACATGCATTAAAGGTCCACCTTGGATCCCAGGGAATACTCTTGAGTTTAATACTTTCTCATTTTCTAATTTAGAAAGAATTAATCCACCTCTTGGTCCTCTCAGAGTTTTATGGGTGGTTGTGGTAACATAGTCAAAACTATCGATTGGAGAAGGATGATATCCAGTAGCAACTAGACCGGAGATATGTGCGATATCCGCCATTAGTTTTGCGCCTACAGATTTTGCGATCTCTGCAAACTTATCAAAATCGATGGTTCTGGAATATGCAGAAGCGCCCGCGACGATCAATTTAGGTTTATGCTCTTTTGCAAGAGATGCAAGAGCATCATAATCGATTGTTTCAGTTTTAGGATCTACACCGTAAGGGATCGGTTTATAATATTTTCCGCTGATGTTTACTGGAGAACCATGAGTTAAATGTCCTCCATGAGCCAGGTTCATTCCTAAGAAAGAATCTCCTGGTTCCATGGTAGCCAAGAAGACTGCCATATTTGCTTGAGCCCCAGAGTGAGGCTGAACGTTTGCATATTCTGCTTTGAAGATCTTTTTGGCTCTTTCGATAGCCAGAGATTCAACTGCGTCAGCGTTTACACATCCATTATAATATCTTTTTCCAGGATATCCTTCCGCATATTTATTAGTAAGCGTGGAAGTATAAGCTTCCAGAACTGGTCTGGACACGAAGTTTTCGGAAGCGATCATTTCCAGGTTTTGTTCCTGTCTTTGGTCTTCTGCTTGTAAAGCTTTGAAAATTTCGGGGTCTTGTTGGGGAAGGTATTTCATTTTTTCCTCTGTGGTGCTGCGAGAATCATTCTCCCAGAATATAGCCTAGATCAGAATATTTTTCCTGGAACAGCCGATCTGCCGCCTTGCGAACGTTTCGAAAGAAGGAAGGATCCGCTTCGGTACCTAGGATTTCAACCCCCAGATAATCCGCAAATAAAAGGGAAAGGTCTTGTTTGAATTTTCCGGGCGAAAAAGAGGCGGGCAGGGCGGTCACAAATTCCTCATGTGCTCTGCCTTTTCTGTATTCCGGTTCTTCCGGAGGATGTGGTAGGAGGTCCGACACTAAGGGGATCAGTCTGGGATCCAGGATCAAGGTCCCATGTTGGACAATGCAGTTCTTCTTTCTGAACTGAGCATTGCCTGAAATCTTTTTCCATACATCTGGAGAAAGTTCTAATGCAAGATCAGACTTACCCTTACATTTTGTTTTGAGCCCTTGTTTGTTCAGAGCGGAAGATATTAGACCTAAAAATATATTATAAGAATTGGAGACTGGATATAATTCTGGTTTTGCTTCTAGAGAAACAAAAAGACTGAAGTTCAGATTCCATCCAGGTTCATGCACTACTGTTCCGCCGCCGCTTGCTCTTCTGGCTACATAAACTGGATCCGTTGCAGAAGGTTTTTTAGGAGCTTGTCTTTTTCGGAATGTCGCGAGGAAACCTTCTATATTTTCTTTTCCTGCGCTTAGTTCCGGTTTTTCAGAAAGACCCATTATGATGGATCTGGGTCCTTCCCAGAAACGAACCCCGCCGGAATATCCTCCGGATACTAGTTGGACTGCTATAGATTCTTCTAAGGCTAGATTATAATAAGGTGTCCGAATTGATTTTTGGTCTAGTATAAAAGTCCGCATATCGAGACCAGAGTATAGCTGCCTATAGTTTTCGTCCATGGGTTTTACTACGGACTGTAGTCTTTATTCATCTAATTGAACATCAGTCCTGATCTTCTTTTTAAGTTTCTCACTCAGGGAATAATTTTGAACATTTTGTGCGAATAAAAATGAACCGCGTTCCATTTGTATTATAAAAATATAATATTAAAGTTAACTTTAAGTTTTGTTGGACTATGGTCACCGTTATTCTATTTTTAAGAAAAAGGGAACATTATTCTTTCTTCTGTTGTCCTAATTTATAGAGCATTATGAAAAATGAATATAATTTATTTACAGAAGAAGTTGGGACTTCTTTCTTTCCTTTCGAAAACCAGGGGAGTTTTTAATCGGTTTTCAGTATTTGTTTTGGCCATGTCTCTTTTATTAGGGGCGTGCGTTATAGACCAAGATACAAAATCCAAAACATCTAAATTATACAAACCTAGCTTTGCCCTTTTTGGGGATAGTATCTCTGCCTTCTGGCCTGTAGAAGAACAGTTCCCTGAATTTGAGACTTATAAGAAAGCATTTCCGGGCAGAAGGACTTACGAGATCCAAGAAGCAGCTAGGAATGAAACAGGAAGATATAGATCCTGTATGTTGAACGGTGGTGTAAATGATTTCCTGGATAATCCGGAACCTAGTTGGGAAGAGGTCGATGCTACTGTGCAACGTCAACTCAAGACCTTGGAAATATTGAGCAACCATTGTGACTATATAGTAGTCTTGAACGTCTGGACTGTGCGAGTTCCTTGGCCTGTAAAGGCAGCCTCAATGATCAATTTAGAAATGAAAGAGAAGGTCACCTTCTTACCTAGAATTGATCCTGATGATCTGATCCATAGTGAAATGTTATTAGACGGAGGTCACCTCACTGAAGAAGGGTATGGAATTCTTTCCCAAAGAGTGAGAGAATATTTAAGAGCTAGTTTGCCTGAGTTTTGGTTGGAGTTCTTATGAAATACCGGTTCTTATTACTTCTGATATTCTTGAGTCCAATTGTGGAAATTTTAGGCTCAGATAAAACTGTAATCCCTTATCCTGTATGGGGACAATCAGTCGGAGTATATAATATTTTTGTAATCAGTGCGGATGCGAAAGAGTATAGAAATTCCAAAGATTATGATCGAAACCGCAATATTTCTTTGGATGGGGAACTTAAGTTAGGAGATCATTTTTCTGTTTCTGCGGGTTATGGATATGTAGACCAATATGCTACTCAGGCTACACCTTGGAGTGGTTGGGATAGATGGAAGGCAGGCCTAAAAACATTTTTTACCTTCGGGATATTTTCGATAGGAGGGGGTGTAAACGTTTACGGACCTTCTTCCTCTGAACCTTGGATAGGAGAAAGAAATCCTGATCTTCTTTTGGTTCGTCCTCATCTTGGTTTTGTTTTAGACTTTGGTAGAACTAAGTTCCAAGCATTCGGTCTATATGAAAGAGAAACTGATTCTAGATTTAGAGATCCTGTCCAAGATAAATATTATCGTTATATGGAAGCTGGAGCTACTTTGTCTTATGAAACAAATTCGAATTGGATACTTCTTCTAGAGACTACCTATCGTATGGCAGTGGAAGACACAATCCCAGCTCCTCGTTCTGATTCATTTAATCTTCATCCTGGGGTTCAGTATAAGATTGGAGAAGGAGGAAGAGTTTTCTTCAGCGGTTTGTACGGGATGAGAAAAGATAATACTTATGATCAGGGATTTAAACTAGGTTATCAGCAGATGTTTTCTTTCGAGTGACCTCTGCCGAAATTAATCCTCTACCTTATAATACTTGCTCGAAGCTTCTTTCAGGAATTTTTTCTCTTTTTTGTTCAGAGAGTTCATTCCTTCCTTTGAGATTTTTTCTAAGAGACGATCTACTTCTTCTTTTGCTTCTTCTCTGGTTTTCATCTCTTCTTGCCAGCGGACCATTTTTCTTTTTTGTCTCCATCTGGAAAAAGAGAAGCTTGGAAAATTGATCCTGAATTTATAGCGAAGTTTTGTATAATAAAGGTAGGATAAAAATCCTCCGATTGCGCCGCCCACAGTGATCCCGAAATTATAATTTCCTCGGATCATTTCTCCGTAAAAATCCAAAATGAAAAGTAAAGGGATGATTAACTTTACTTTGATTGGCATTACTCCCCAGAAATTTAATTCTCGGTTTGGCCAATTTACGAGACATACTGCAAGTAGTCCCCAGATTCCTCCGTTAGCTCCCACTGCCTCCGGTCCCGCCCAGCCCAAGCTCCAGAAAATTAATCCTCCGATCGCTCCGGTGAAGGTAAAAAAGAAATAATTTTTAAGAAATGGTTTTGTTTCCCATTGTTTCTCCAGCACAGACCCTATAAAATAAAGATAGAGCATATTGAAGATGAGATGGGGAAGATAATTCGGGCTATGTAAGAATGAATATGTGAAAAGTTGCCAGAAATAATAGAACTTGGTGATTAGGATCGCATTTAAACCGAAAATCGGAGTAATAAAATCGAAACCCGAATAGAATAAGATTAATTGGAGTAAATTGATTACGATGCTGGTCGCCATCAAGAAGGCGATTCCCTGAGGGGTCCTTGTTCCAAAAATTCTTTCTAAGCCCATTGCCTCCCTAGTTTTCTTTTTTCCTTTCGAACGACAACCTAAATCTGGATTTTGTTTCCTTTGACAGTTTTAGGGAAATATAGTAAATGTTCCTAAGATGGAAATCTTCTTGTACGGAGTCCGGGGCTCTATTCCTGCCCCCTTATCAAACGAGGAATACAGGGAGAAAGTAATTTCCATATTGAGACTTGTCGCTAAGTCGGAGGGAAAAGCTTTCTCTTCTCCCGAAGAATGGTTCGACGGATTGCCTGAACCTCTGAATTATGTGGTCGGCGGAAATACCACCTGCGTTCGTATCATTGGTTCTTCCGGTGTTGAGCTGGTTGTGGATCTAGGAACTGGCGCAAGAGTCCTAGGAGAGGACTTAGTCCGAGAAAAATTCGGACAAGGAAAGGGAGAAGCTTCCGTATTTTTTACTCATACTCACTGGGACCATATTCATGGAATCCCGTTTTTCAAACCGCTATACATTCCTGGAAATAAGTTTACCTTCTATTCCCCATTGGAAGATCTTCCGGAGAGATTAAAATACCAACAAGAGCCCAGATTTTTCCCAATCCATTTTGATCATTTTGGTTCAGAAAGAAATTTCCATAGGCTCCAAAAGGAAGAAGTCCTGGAAATCGGTGGTATAAAAATTGAATGGCTGGCTCTCAAACATCCCGGAGGCTCCATCGCTTATAAATTCACCGAAAATGGGAAAAGTTTTATTTTTGCTACCGACGCTGAGTATAATGGGGAGGATTTTCCGTTGATCCAGGAGCAAAAACCATTCTTTAAAGGTGCAGATCTTTTGGTTTTGGACGCTCAATACACACTGGATGAATCCTTCCAAAAATTCGATTGGGGCCATACTGCTTATACTATGGCAGTCAATTGTGCTTCTTCCTGGGAGGTCAAAAAACTGGCTTTGACCCACCACGAGCCCGCCTATTCTGATGAAATTTTAGCCATCATCTTGGATGACGCCAGAACCCATGCTGAAAATCTTGGAGCTAAGGACCTATCCATTGTACTGGCTAGAGAAGGAATGAAATTCAAACTCGTATGAATCTATTTAGCGAAGGAATTCACAGAGCTACAAAAACACTTTTGGTCTTCGCCTTATTGGGCGGTCTATTTTTCGGATACATTATTGCGGAAGTGGACGAGGGGGGAGAGCTTGCAATTCTTGCTTCTTACCAGCCTACCACTCCAACTCGGCTGTATGATATCAATGGTGTGGTGTATGCAGAGTTGTATCGCCATAAGCAGCAACTTCTAAAATACCAAGATATTCCTCCTCATGTGGTCCAAGCATTCCTTTCGGTAGAAGATAATAACTTTTTCAATCACTTCGGGATAGATTTCTCTGCAATCCTTCGCGCGGCAGCAGTCAACGTTATCTCAGGCAGGATTAAACAAGGTGGATCCACTCTTACTCAACAGCTTGCTAAAACAGTTTTGAATAATAGGAAAAAATCTTTTATTCGTAAATTCGTAGAAGCTCTGTTTACTCTTCAGATAGAACAGGAATATTCTAAAGAAGAAATATTAGAAATTTATTTTAACTTAATATACTTAGGACATGGAACCACAGGTCTTGCTTCTGCAGCAGATGTATATTTCCATAAGGATGTTTCAGATCTGGATGTAGCAGAGGCTGCACTTCTTGCAAGACTTCCTAAAGCTCCTGTAGATTATTCTCCTTATAAAAATCCGGCGGCTTCTAAAAGAGCTCATATAGAAGTTCTTAAACTTATGGCTTCCCAGGGATTTGTTCCGAGTGATAAGGTGCAGAGCATCCATGACGAATTCTGGGAAAAATACTGGCCGATCGTAATCACTCAATCTCCTTCTCAATCTACTTGGGGAACCAAGCTGAATAGAGCTCCCCATTTTACTGAGTTCGTAAGACAGAGATTATTAAAGGAATTGGGAGAAGATAGGATCTATAGCGGTGGTCTCAAAATTTACACCACTCTGGATATCCGCAAGCAGGAGATCGCTCAGGACGAACTTCGTAAGGCTCTCAAAAAACACGATGACCTGGTTTCAGGCGTAACCGTAAATTATGCGGGTGGTGCGGACAGAGGTCTTGTTGGTCTTTATAATTTTATTGGTTCCTTATTCCCTGTGGCTCCTCCTTTTGTGAGCCGTTTAGATGATAAGGCTAACTTCAGAGTGGCTCTCGAAAAAGAACTTATTGATTCAGCGGATGTTCTCAGTTTACTTCTTCCTGCGGATAATGAGTCTGCTGCATTCACTGAATTCCAAAAAAGAAGTGCTGTATTTGGCAAAAATCTTCACGTAGAAGGTGCTGCTATCACAATAGATCATACCAACGGCTATATAGAAACTATGGTCGGAGGTTATGAATTCACTCCTAAAAACCAATTCAATCGCGCGGTCCAGGCAAGAAGGCAGACTGGATCTTCTTTTAAACCTTTTGTGTATGGTGCTGCGATCTCTGAGCGTATCGTAGGTTCCGGAACTGGGATCATGGACGCACCTTTGACCACGCTTACGGAAGAAGGAGAAGGTTGGTCTCCTCAGGATTTTGATGGGGACTTCCAGGGTATGGTTCCTCTTTCCAGAGCACTTTCCATGTCATTAAACATCGTTTCTGTGCAGGTGTTCCTACGCACTGGCGCGGATGCAGTTATAGATTTTGCTTCTCGCTTAACAAAAGCTGATAAGAGTAGATTTATGCCAAGCCCTGCGCTTGCATTGGGAATTGCTGAACTTTCTCCTTACGAAATGGCAGTGGGATATTCTATCATCGCAAATAAGGGAAGAAATGTGATCCCACTTTCTGTTCGATATGTGATCGATCAGTCAGGAAATGTAATTTATAATGAAGAAGTAAAAGTCAGAGAAGAATTGGATAAAGAAGCAGAGGATGGTTCTATTCAGATCATCAGCGAAGGTACTGCTTATATTCTTCGTAAAATGTTGACTATGGTCGCGATGGGAGGAACCGCAGCAAACGGACTCCATTCTCCTGACCAAGGAAATTATAGAGGGGTCGCTGCTGGAAAAACAGGATCCACTTCTTCTTTTACAAATGCTTGGTACTGTGGATTCGATCCTAAATTGACTACAGTCATTTGGCTTGGGTTCGATAAGAGTTCTATCTCACTTGGAAGAGGTCAGGCTGCGGGAGTTCTTGCAGTTCCTATTTGGGGAAAAATGTACCGTCGTTTCTATAACGGCGATAATTATCCGACTTTCGAGGATGAGCACGGTATGGATCCGCAGCCGGACGAGGTGCAAGGTGGAGGAACCTGTGCGTATAATGGATTGTCTCCTAAGCCAGGAGTATGTCCTGTTACCCAGAACCTGACCTTAAAACCGATTACTGTGGCTGGTGTGACAAAATCTGTCCAAGCAAACCGCCAATGTGATGGAGACAGAGACCATCATAAGTCAATAGATTTCAGAGAATTCCTGCAATTGGAATACCAGATCAGCGACGAAGAGATCGGAAAAACGGATCGCAAATTTAAACCGCAAGCGGACTAAAAATCCTAGTTCCGCACGCGAAAATTCGTCCAAAACACCGTTTTGACAAGAACGACTTTACAGAATTTTTCCGCTTTCCGAAAGTGAAATGGAGGCGGTCCCGGAACGGGACGTATACACCGACCTCCGTAGGATCAAGATGTCGATAGAGATCAAGGTTCCCGAAATGGGCGAGTCCATTACGGAAGCAACAATAGCAAACTGGGTAAAAAAAGAAGGCGAACGAGTAGAACAGGATGAGGTCCTGGTGGAATTGGAAACCGACAAGGTGACCATGGAGGTGCCAGCCCCCTCAGCGGGAGTTCTCCAAAAGATTAACAAGAAACCGGGGGAGACGGTCAAGATCAAAGAAGTGATCGGAATCATTGACCCTTCTGCCTCTGCAAAAAGCACTCCTACTCCAAGCACTCCTTCCACAACAAATACAGCACCAACTAACACGACTAACGCAGCGCAGAACGATACACTTCCTCCTGCAGTTCGTAAATTGATAGATGATAACGGATTAAATCCTGCTTCTATCTCTGGCTCCGGTAAGAACGGACAGATCACCAAAGAAGACGTGTTAAACGCAATTGCAAATAAACAGTCAGCACCTGCTGCTGCGGTTTCTGCGGCGCCGGCAGCTAAGTCTGCTCCTTCTCCTGAAATTCCTAAAGCGGTTCCTGCTGCTTCTCGTAGTAATCTTCCGAGAGAAAATGTAGTTCCGATGACTAAACTTCGCCAAACAATTGCGAATCGTTTAGTTGCGGCTCAACATAACGCAGCCCTACTCACTACTTTTAACGAAGTGGATATGAGTGCTGTGATGGATCTTCGCTCTAAATACAAGGACAAGTTTAAAGACACACATAGTATCAATTTAGGATTTATGAGTTTCTTTACTAAAGCAGTGATCGGAGCCTTAAAATTTGTTCCTGCAATCAACGCAGAAATTCGCGGTACGGATCTAGTTTATAAAAACTACTTCGATATCGGTGTTGCTGTTGGAGGTCCAAAAGGTCTTGTAGTTCCGATTGTTCGTGACGCAGATCTTTTGAGTTTCGCTCAGGTGGAATCTGAGATCGCTCGCCTCGCCAATAAGGTGAAGGACGGAAAAATTGATCTATCCGATATGGAAGGTGGAACATTCACCATCTCCAACGGAGGGATTTACGGTTCCATGATGTCTACTCCTATCCTGAACCCACCTCAAAGTGGAATTTTAGGACTTCATAATATTGTAAAACGCGCAGTAGTGGTGAATGATCAGATCGTGATCCGACCTATGATGTATGTTGCTCTTTCTTATGACCATAGGGTTGTGGATGGAAAGGAAGCGGTAACCTTCCTCGTAAAAGTAAAAGAAGCGATCGAAGATCCAACACGCCTTCTTTTAGAAGTCTAAGGAATAGAAGGAATCATGGCGGAACAATACGACGTACTCGTGATCGGATCGGGACCCGGAGGTTATGTGGGCGCGATCCGAGCGGCCCAACTCGGGTTCAAAACCGGGATCATCGAAAAAAGAAAAACCTTGGGAGGAACCTGCTTGAACGTAGGTTGTATCCCTTCTAAGGCACTTTTGGATTCTTCTGAAGAATATCATAAAGTTTTACATAAGACTGATATCCATGGGATCGGAGTTGGCAAAGTTACTCTTGATCTAAACAAACTCATGGAACGCAAGAACACTATCGTTAAGGAAGTCACAGATGGTGTAGACTACTTGATGAAAAAGAACAAGATCACTCGTTATGAGGGTTTTGGAAAATTGCTCGGCGGTGGCCAGGTAGAAGTTGCTCTCGCTGATGGCAAAAAAGAAGTCTTAAGCGCAAAACATATCGTTCTGGCGACAGGATCTGTTCCTATAGATATCCCAGGTTTACCTGTGGATGGAAAATCTATCATCACTTCTGACCATGCAATCGATCTAAAAGCAGTTCCTAAAAAGCTGGTGGTGATTGGTGCAGGAGTTATCGGCTTGGAGCTCGGTTCTGTATGGGGAAGACTCGGAGCAGAAGTCACAGTGGTGGAACTACTACCAGGACTTCTCCCTACAGTAGACAGATCTTTCGGTAGTTTACTGCAAAGAAGTCTAGAGTCCCAAGGTTTTAATTTCTTATTCGAACATAAGGTATTAGGAGCGACTGCTTCTAAATCAGGTGCTAAAGTAAAGATTGCTGCACCCGATGGAAAAGAATCTGAACTGGATGCGGACGTAGTACTCGTAGCAGTCGGCCGCAAACCATTTATCGATGGGATCGGATTAGAAGAGACAGGAGTCCAATTAACGGAAAGAAAAAGGATCAAAGTAGATTCTCATTTCCAAACTAGCGCAGCCGGTATCTATGCAATCGGTGATGTAATCGACGGACCAATGCTTGCTCATAAAGCGGAAGAAGAAGGTGTTGCACTTGCTGAATTACTCGCAGGTCAATCCGGACACGTTAATTACGCTGCGGTTCCAAGCATTATCTATACCTGGCCTGAAATGGCTTGGGTTGGAAAAGGTGAAGAAGAACTTAAAGCTGCCGGTGTAGAATACAAAGTTGGTAAGTCATTATTCAAGCCTAATGCAAGAGCTAAGGCTATGAACGAAGCGGAAGGCCAAGTCAAAATTTTAGCAGATAAAAAAACGGATAAGGTATTGGGAGCGTTTGTGTTCGGGCCTAGAGCTTCGGATATGATCGCTGAACTTGCGGTTGCAGTAGAGTTCGGTGCTTCTTCGGAAGATATAGCACGTTCTTTCCACGCACATCCTACATTGTCCGAAGTCGTAAAAGAGGCCGCTATGGCCGTAGACAAGTGGGCAATTCACGCTTAGTGGGGGAGATCCGATCATGAAAATCGAACAATTGATGGCATTATACGGAGAGAACGGGGCATTACTCGAAGAACTTTACGAAAAGTTTAAGAAGGATCCGAACTCTTTGGACAAAGAATGGTCCCTGTTCTTTCAAGAAGTAGAGACTAACGGAGTATATCCTCAGAACGGATCCAACGGAAACGGGAATGGCAACGGAAAATCAGCTGTTGCTACTTCTTTTACCGATGCTCAGGCAGGATCCATCAGAGAGATGGGGATTATCAACCTGTTAAACGCGTATCGTAGACAGGGACACTTAGCTGCTAATGTAGATCCTCTTGGAATTTCTCAACCGAATAGAAAGTTTATCGAATCCAAATTGAGCAATCTAACTGCTGCGGATTTGGATACGGTAGTCGACACACAGAATCCTTCTCTGGGTCGTGCAAAACTGAAAGATGTTGTAGCTTGGTTTGAAAAAGCATATTGCAGCACTGTAGGTTACGAGCAATATTATCTAGTAAACGACGAAGAAAGAGAATGGCTCCAACATCAGATTGAGTCAGCTGAATATCATGCGCCTCTTCCTAAAAGTACACGTTTAAGACTGTTTGAAAAATTATTCCAAGCGGATCATTTAGAGACATTCCTCGCTAAAAAGTACGTAGGTAAAAAACGTTTCTCCTTAGAAGGAGGAGAAAGTATGATCCCTATGCTGGATACCATTGTCGAAGAAGCCGGACGTTTCAAAATGGACGGACTCGTGATCGGTATGGCGCATAGAGGACGTTTAAACGTACTTGTAAACGTGATCGAAAAACCTGCTTCTTTAGTATTTGCCGAATTCGAAGAGAAGGCAGATGCAAAAGCTCAAAATTATGCGGACGTTAAGTATCACTTAGGATATTCCAATAGCAAAATGACTTCGAGCGGAAAAGAAGTTAAACTTTCTCTTGCGTTCAACCCAAGTCACTTGGAAGCAGTGAACCCAGTTGTTACTGGATCTGTCCGTGCCCGCCAAGAACAATATGGTGATGCTGATCGTTCTAAATTTATGCCGATCACCATCCACGGAGATGCTGCGTTTGCAGGCCAGGGAGTTGTGGCAGAAACCATCAACTTAATGAACCTGGACGGTTATACAACTGGTGGAACTTTCCATATTGTGATCAATAACCAGATCGGATTTACAACTTTACCGAATGAATCCAGATCCACGTTATACGCAACTGATCTTGCAAAAGGTTATCAAATCCCAATCGTTCACGTAAATGGGGACGATCCAGAAGCAGTATACCGAGTGACTAAACTCGGAATGGAATACCGCCAAAAGTTCAAAAAAGACTTTATCATAGATTTGATCTGTTACCGCAGATTAGGTCATAATGAAATGGATGAGCCTGCATTCACTCAGCCTAAGATGTATTCCATCATCAAAAATCATCTTCCTACCGCTCAATTATATGAGAAAAAGTTGATAAATGATGGAGATGTAACTGGCGAAGAGTTAGATTTCATTAAGAACGGTTCCGCTCAAGGTTTAGAGGATTCTTTCCAAAGAGCAAAAGAACAAGATATCAAAATGAAAGTGGATACTATGCAGGGTGTTTGGGCGAAATATTCCAAAGAACCTCTGGATAGCGGCACTGCTACTTCTCTACTCGCTGAACAAATCGATCGTATCGTTAAAGCGATCACGACAGTTCCAGATGGTTTCACTCCAAATCCCAAATTAGTAAAACTTCTGCAAAGCCGTAAGGAAATGGCAGAAGGAAAAGCTTCTTTAGATTATGGAATGGCAGAGGCACTTTCATTCGGTTCGATTTTGGAGAACGGATTTAGAGTTCGTCTTTCCGGTCAGGACAGCCAACGTGGAACATTCTCCCATAGACATGCGGTTCTTGTGGATATCAACTCAGGAGCGAAATACATAGGTCTAAATCATATCTCTGAAAAACAAGCTAGGGCTGAAGTTGTGAACTCTTCCTTATCTGAGTTTTCAGTTTTAGGTTTTGAATACGGCTATTCTCTTTCTGATCCGAGTGCACTCGTACTTTGGGAAGCTCAGTTCGGTGACTTTGCAAATAATACACAGGTGATCTTTGACCAATTCCTTTCCAGTTCGGAAGTGAAATGGCAAAGGATGTCCGGTCTTGTGATACTTCTTCCACACGGATATGAAGGACAAGGACCGGAACATAGCTCCGGTAGGATTGAAAGATTCCTGCAACTATGTGCGGACAATAATATGCAAGTGGCGAATTGTACGAATGCCGCTCAGTATTTC
Source organism: Leptospira koniambonensis (assembly GCF_004769555.1). Lineage (NCBI taxonomy): Bacteria > Pseudomonadati > Spirochaetota > Leptospiria > Leptospirales > Leptospiraceae > Leptospira > Leptospira koniambonensis. The sequence continues at coordinate 1,819,550 of NZ_RQFY01000004.1, forward strand.
CATTTGCTTCGTAGACAGATACTGCGCAATTTCCGCAAACCTCTGATCATCTTCACTCCTAAATCTTTATTACGTTTCCCAGAGGCACTTTCTCCTATAGACGACCTATTAAAAGGTGCGTTTAGAGAAGTTCTTCCTGATCAAGCTGAGATCAAAGCGGATAAAGTGGAGAAGGTAGTATTCAGCTTCGGAAAAGTGTATTATGATCTTCTAAAATATAGAGAAGAGAATAAGATACAGAACACAGCGCTTATCCGAGTTGAACAGGTATATCCTTTTCCTGCAAAAGAAATCCAAGAAGTACTTAAAACTTACAAAAATGCTAAAACTTTTGTTTGGTGCCAAGAAGAGCCTAAAAACCAAGGCGCTTGGACATTTGTAAGAGAGAGATTCGAAGATCTTCTTCCAAGCGGAACAAAACTCATATACGCAGGAAGAAAAGAATCTGCGAGCCCTGCTGCAGGACATATGAAAGTCCATACAAAAGAGCAGGAACAACTAGTTTCAGACGCCTACTCGGTCTGATCTTAGGTGTCGAATAACGTGGGAGAACCCGTCCTATTAGCATTAGTGTTTGCGGATCGGGTTATCTCGGAAGACAACGGGAAAAAAGGTATCATTGGGACTTTTACTAAGTTCTTTACCGGTCAATTTCCCGTAGTCTTTCCTCCTTGGGGAATATATGTGTGTGTCACAAATCTTTCCCCAGGAGACCATGAATTTTCTCTAGAACTTGAACATGCAGATTCTGGCGAAAAAGTAATAGGGGTCGGAGGGAATATCCGAGTTAATAACGGCTCTGAACCTGTTGAAATTGGTATCCCAATCCCACACGCGGTTTTTCCAAAAGAAGGAAGGTATATTCTGCTTTTTAAAGTAGGGGCCGAAATTGTAGGAAGCCGCCCTCTCTGGGTTGATAAATTAAATCCCGCTTAATTTAATCTTTTAGAAAATCCTTCGCTTTCTTGTACGAACGGATAATAATTTTTTTCCAATATTAATCTTTTGAAATCCGCTTGCTTTGGAAATTTTTTCCAAGTATTCTACCTGTCTCTAATATATGAATTTCTAATATTATGAAGAAGCCAGCTGAAAAAGATATTACATTCGAACAAGCTTTGAGGGACGCAAAGTTGATCGAGGCCAAGTTTAAAGGGCTTTTGGAGTCTTTGCCTGATTCTATTGTAATGGTAAACGATTCCGGAAGTATCGTATTTGTTAATGAGCAAGCACTTAGAATGTTCGATTACAAAATGGATGAACTTTTGGGACAACCTGTAGAGATCCTTCTTCCTGATAGATTTAGAAAAAACCATATCTCTCATCGTGATCATTATTTCACACAACCCAGGACAAGATCCATGGGAGCTGGTTCGGAATTATTTGGTAGGAAATCCAACGGAACAGAATTCCCAGTAGAGATCAGTTTAAGCCCTTATAGAACGGAAGAAACAACATTAGTATTGAGTGCCATCCGAGACGTCAGAGAGAGAATTAAAGCAGAAGCAAAGTTCAGAGGACTTTTAGAATCCGCACCAGATGCAGTCGTGATAGTAAATCGGGAAGGAAATATAGTCCTGATCAATTCCCAAGCAGAAAAATTATTCGGATATCCTAGAGAAGAATTATTACACAAACCTGTAGAAGTTTTAGTGCCTGAAAGATTCAGAGCAAATCATCCACAAAATAGAATTAGTTTTTTCAACGATCCAAAAGTCAGGGGGATGGGAAGCGGATTAGAGTTATATGGACTTAAGAAAAACGGACTAGAATTCCCGGTGGAGATCAGCTTAAGTCCTTTAGAAACAGAAGAAGGAATGCTCGTTTCCAGTTCCATTCGTGATATCACCGAAAGAAAACAACAAGAGGAATTCAGAAGAGCTGCATTAGAAGAACAGAATGAAAGGATGAAGGAAACAGCCAGGTTAAAAAGTGAATTTCTGGCAAACATGTCCCATGAATTAAGGACACCGTTAAATGGTATTATAGGATTTTCGGAATTACTTTCTGACGAAAGACCAGGAGCCTTAAACGGAAAACAAAAAGAATACTTAACAGATATATTAAATAGCGCAAATCATCTCTTGAAACTGATAAACGACGTTCTGGATCTTGCAAAAGTAGAATCTGGGAAGATGGAATTATTTTTAGAAACATTCTCCTTGTCCAATGCGATCAAAGAGGTTTCTTCTATCTTACGTCCATTATTAAGAAAGAAGAGGATCAATTTTTTAGTAAAAGTAGATGAGTCTACAGATTCAGTGACATTGGATCCTCAAAAGATAAAACAAATATTGTATAATCTATTATCTAATGCAGTCAAGTTCAGTCATGAAGGAGGAAGTATTAGAGTGAATATGGAAGCGGATGGCAAAGATTGTATTCGAATGAAATTCGAGGATGAAGGGATTGGAATAGATGAAAAAGACCTAAGAAGGATTTTTGAGGAATTCCAACAAATAGATAGTGGAGCAAATAGACAATTTCAAGGAACTGGGCTCGGACTCGCTTTAACTAAAAGGATCGTGGAGCTGATGAACGGATCAATAAATGTAAAAAGTGAGTTGGGAAAAGGATCAGTTTTTACTATAATACTTCCTAGAAAGATCCCGAGCGGTATATAAATGTCTCCTAAGGTTTTGGTAGTGGATGATAATATCGTAAATCTCAAATTGATTTGCGAATTATTGGAATTGGATGAGTATGAAGTTTTAAAAGCGGGGAATGCGGAAGAAGCGCTTCAGATTATAGAAAATCATCCATTGGATCTGATCCTCATGGACATAGAATTACCTGGAATAGACGGACTTACGCTCACTAGGCAATTAAAAGAAAGAGAGAATACAAAAGATATACCGATCATAGCTGTTACTGCCTTTGCAATGAAAGGTGATGCGCAAAAAGCTTATGGAGCGGGCTGCGACGGTTATATCACAAAACCAATCGATACCAGAAAATTTACCGATCAAATTAACGGTTTTATCAAGGGATTGAATCCATGATCCAGGAGATTTTTTTCGTCCCTTATCAATATACAGTCCTTTTTTGGGCTTAAATTTTATGCTCATTCTAGTCGTAGACGACAGTTATCAAAACAGGAAATTAATTTCCGCTCAGTTGGAAAACGGATCTAGGAAAATTTACACTGCTTCTAACGGCTTAGAAGCTTTGGAGATTTTGGAAAATACGGAAGTGGATCTGATCATTTCGGATATCCTGATGCCCCAAATGGACGGATATCAATTTTGTTCTCAGGTAAGACAGAACGAAAAGTTCAAACATATTCCAATTATTATACATAGTGCCACTTACACTTCCGATTCGGATGAAAAACTTTCTTTCGATCTGGGAGCGGACGCATTCTTAAAAAAGCCTGCTAGTCTCAAAGTTTTAGAAGAAACAGTCTCCAAAGTAATTAGCCAACCAAGATCGGAACGTAACGTTAAAAAATTGGTTATAGACTCCGGCCCCCTCCGCCAGTACAATCATAGGTTAGTGGAAAAGTTGGAGGAAAAAAATTTCGAACTCCAAAGAAGAAGCGAGGAGCTTGGTTTCGAAATAGAGGAAAGAAGAAGGGCCGAAAGGCTGAACCGAGAAGGAGAGGAATTATTTAAAGAGCTGACGGAAGCGATCCACGAAGTGTTTTGGATGACCAGTCTTTCTAAAAACGAGATCGTTTATATCAGCCAAGGATACGAACAGATTTGGGGGAGATCCAAACAAAGCCTTTTGGAAAATCCGATCTCCTGGTTGGAATGTATCCATCCGGATGATAGGGAAAGGGTTTTGAATAGTGCGAAGACTAGACAAGTCAGCGGAGAATATAGAGAAGAATATAGGATCGTTCGTCCTGACGGGGAGATCAGATGGATCCGAGATAAGGCATTTCCTGTTAAAAATGAAAAAGGAGACACGATACGAGTTGCAGGAGTCGCAGAAGATATCACAGAACATAAATTGAATGAAGCTCAATTGAAAGAAGTCGAGAAAAAGAGGTCCGAATTAGAACAACAGCTTATACAAGCTCAAAAACTGGAAAGTTTAGGGACTCTCGCAAGCGGAATCGCTCATGATTTTAATAATATACTTTCTATAATCATGGGCCATACATCCGTGATAGAAAATAATAGGACCAATCCTGAAAAATTTTCCCAACATGTATCTGCACTGCATATGGCAACTCAAAGAGGGGCCTCCTTAGTCAGACAACTTCTTACATTTGCCAGAAAGACCGAGTTTAATCTAGAACCGGTACAGATCAACGATATCATATTAGAAATAAGTAAACTGATTTCCCAGACATTTCCTAAAAATATCCGTCTTTTTACTGATTTTCAAGAAAATCTTCCTTTGGTCCAGGTGGATACAAATCAGATACATCAAGTTTTACTAAATTTATGCGTGAACGCTCGGGACGCTATGCAAGATGGGGGCGTATTGAGTTTGGAAACCTTCTTAGCCGATTCCGGAAATTTAAAGATAGGTTATTCCAAAAGTTTAGCGGAGAAGTATGTAATACTTCGGATCTCCGATTCAGGAACCGGGATGAGTGAAAAAACAAAACAGAGGATATTTGAACCGTTCTTCACTACCAAGGATATAGGCAAGGGAACAGGACTTGGGCTCGCATTGGCATATAGTGTGATCGATAATCACAAAGGTTGGATAGAAGTAGATTCTGAATTAGGAAAAGGAACTACATTCTTTGTATATCTACCTGTGCCCAAAGAAAGATCTGCAGTGAATACAAAACCTGTTTACTCTGAATCAGAATCTTTAGGAGGTAATGAAAGTATACTTGTTATAGAAGACGAGGAACTCCTTCGAAATATGTTGGCTGATGTTCTAACCTCCAAAGGATACAAAGTGTATTTGGCAATAGATGGAGAAGATGGTGTGGAACAATTTCTTCTTAAACATTCTGAAATCCAATTGGTACTGACTGATTTGGGGCTTCCGAAGTTTGGAGGAGGAGAAGTCATCAAGAGGATAAGAGCGATTCATAGTTCGGTAAAAATACTTCTTGCAAGCGGGTTTATGGAGCCCGAATTGAAACTTTCCTTAAATGATTTCGGTGTGAGTTATTTTATCCAAAAACCTTATTTGGGTTCTGAAATCCTTTCCTGCATTCGATCCGCCTTGGATCAAAAATAATATTAATATAGGTTCGTTAGGCGCTTTTCTTAAATATATGATTTCACTTAATTTTATCTTATATTAGAAATAAAATATTGATCTGTGTATCGATTGCTACAGCGTTGGTTTTAATTTAAGTGAAAAAGAGAAACGAAAATGAGCCAAGCACGTCTTTTGCCAGTTCTCACCTGGAGGTTGGAGCTATTTACTCACACTGTTCCTGTACCATTCGCAGTATATTTTTCTGCTGTAACAGGTTCTTTATATTCCTTGGAAGAATATCTTTCCATGGGAGTGGCCGCAACGATAGCCGCTACAGCTATGCTTTTAGGTGCCTTCTATCTTAGGTATATCAGATTAAAGAAAGCATCTTATTTAGAAGATAGAAGTTCTGTAGATCCGAACCTTCTTTCTTCTGCAAAATCCATTTATATTACTCAGCCTATCTACGAATCCATTGTGATCGCAGGCCGTTGGTTTTTTGGTGTGTTACTCGCTCATCTAATCGTTTATTTGATCGTGGGTTATAGACCCAATCTGATTGCCACAATTCCTGCATTGTATTTAGGGATTATTCCAATTTCGTTTATTAGTTATCTATTTATTACTGAATACTCTATTCGTCCGGCTCTGAGTAAAAATAAGTTCAGAGAAGTAGAGGCTAAGACCAGATTATTTTTTCCATATTCCAAACGATTACTTGTGGTGGTTATGGCAATGATCTCCATGCCGTTCAGCCTTTTAGGTTATATGTTGTATGCAACTGTGGATGGAAGGATCCGTTTGGAGAATCCACTTCTACATTTAGCGATCATGGCTTTCTTATTTTCTGTTCCACTTATCTTTACTGCGTGGATAGTTACTGAAGCGATAAGATCCAGACTTTCTTCAGTAACAGGATTTTTGGAAGAAGTTGGAGAAGGTAATTTTGGTCTGAAAATTTCTCCTTCTTCCTTGGATGAATTCGGTAAACAGGAACAACGGATAGGAAAGGTTGTAGAAAGATTGAGAGGTCTTTACGAGGAGATCCAATCTTTGAACGAAGGTTTGGAATCCAAGGTAGAAGAAAGGACCAAACAGTTAAAGGAAACGGCAGATGAACTTGGAAAAAGTCTGGAAGAGATACAAAAATTAAAACTAAGCCAGGATGGAGACTATTTTCTCACTTCTCTTTTGACAGAGCCTCTTCATTCCATTCAATTGCAGGATTCTGAATATTCTTTTCGCTCCTTGACAGTTCAGAAGAAAAAATTCAATTATAAACAGAAAGAAAGACAGATCGGTGGAGATATTTCACTCGCACATTCTATTCGACTAAGAGGTAAACCTTATATTGCATTTGTGAATGCAGATGCAATGGGTAAATCTTTGCAAGGTGCGGTGGGTGCTATCATCTTAGGTTCTATTTCCAGATCTATGATAGAAAGAACTCCTGCATTATATAGAAATGTCTGGCCGGAAAGATGGCTCAAGAACTGGTTTATAGAATTACAAAAAGTTTTTGAAGCATTCGACGGTTCCTTAATGGCTTCTGCCTTTTTAGGATTACTAGATGAGTCCAGAGGAGTTCTATATTATATAAATTGTGAACATCCTTCTCCCGTTTTGTATCGCGATGAGACCACTATGTTCTTGGAACCTAAAGAAAAATATTTTAAGATAGGTCATTCGGGCATAGGCCGTAATGTTCATATTGAAGTATTTCAGTTAAAACCTGGAGATGTTCTGTTTTCCGGATCAGATGGAAGAGATGATCTATTGATCCAATCAGAAATTGATCCTGATGATTCCAGATTTTTAGAAATTGTAGGAAAAGCAAAAGGAGATCTGGATCTCACATATGAATTCATTTTACGAGAAGGTGAGATCACTGATGACCTTTCTCTTCTTCGGATAGAAGCACCAAGGAAAAATTTAGCTTCTTCTGAAATTCAACTTAAAGAATCCAATCCCGAAAAGAAAACAGAGATCCAAAAGATGATTTCAGTTCAGGAATGCAGAAGACTTGCTTTGGAATATTCTTCCGGCAAAAAATATACAAAGGCGGGAGAACTTGGTCTGAAATATGTACAAAGAAGACCTACTGACACTGAATTTCTTTTTACTGTAAGTAAACTTCTCCGCAAGTCTGGTAAGATAGTATTGTCTATCGACTTAGGAGAAAGATATAGGATGAGAAATCCTGTAGATTCTGATAATCTTCTTCATCTTGCGGAAATGTATGCTTCTAAAAGTAGATTGGAAAGATCTTTTCAACTTTTGGCAGAAGCAACTGCGATCACTCCGGAACATCCAAGAGCTAAAAAACTTTCAGAATTTTTAATAGAAAAAACAGGACAGATCTCTGAGTCCAGCGAAGACAGAAGGATATTAAGATGAAATAATTTCTTGATTTTTCGTTTTTGCCTGTTAGATTGAGGGTCGCTATATTGGCCTTATTAAGAGGCCGGCCAATCCGAATCCTGAAGAAAAATGAAACGAGTTATCTTTTTTATTCTTTGTATAAGTCTTTTATCTGGATGTCTGGATAACTATGTTTTGCTTAATTTAGGCGGAGATAATTCTAATAGTGAAGAGTGTTACAGCAGTAGGTTTGCTGTTGCATTTGGAATTTGTAATATAGATGAGAATGCGACTAAGGAAGAGCAAGACCGCCAGCTTTTATTTTGTCTGTTTTCAATAGATAGTTCGAATAAAACATGCAGCGGTAAGACCGATTGAATCACAATAATTATCTCAATTTCATTTTGCGAATTTCTTCTGCGACTGGAATATTTTGGTATTCTATCCTTTCTTCTTTGTGATAGAGTAAAGCCTCGATTGAATTTGTTTTAGGGAAATATTTTTGTATCTCTGAGAGTTTGATCCGAATGGTATTTGATTGCAGGATTTGATTTACGAATTCCGTATTTTCCGCTCTTAATATAAGTTGTAGCTCTTTCGATTCGAAAGTTTTAATTTTTTCGGATTTTATAATATTCTCAGAGATTTTCTCTTCTTCTTTTTTTCTGGAAATAGTACGAAATGGGATCGTGGTCCATTCGAATAGAGCTCCTAGATCTGCGAACATTCCTAGGATATATCTGTTCCAAGGTTTTTCATCGTTATCCAGTTGTCTATATCCGTCTGTTTTCTTGTAATCGTATTGAACGATCTTGGTCTCCAAGGTTTTCCTTTTTTCTAATGTTTCTTGGAAAGAAGCGCCTTCTATCTTTAATACCAACTCGAAGTTTTGGAATTCGTAGTCTATTCTTCCCTTATTGGAAAGGATCACTTCTTCTTTTTTATCCAGTAAACGAGAGTCAATTGTTTCCTGTTTATAAGGAAACACTGTAAAACAGTTTAGAAAAGCAGAATGGACCAAAACTAATGCGGTAAAATAGCTGAAAGATCTAAATCTATTCACTGAAATAAAGGTACCATTCCATAAGCAGACTCGAATGCATCTGCTTGTTCTTCGCAGGCCCAAAGTTCTAGACTTTTATCGTAGTTCTGGTTAGTTACCAGTGTGAAGATTGCCTGATTTTTTCGAACCTGGCATTTTACAGTTTCGATCAGCCCTTGTCTGTTTCGATTGCATGCACTTGCGATCCTTAAAATTGCAGAAAGTTTTTCGACTGTCTCTTGTTCTTTTGGACCAACTCTTTGGAATTCCCTATGTTTAGACTTAGGAGCGCTCTTACGGTGATATCTTGCAGTGAGAGCGATGATTTCAATTTCTCCCCAGGTAAATCCGAGCATTGCTTCCGAGTTTCGGATCAGATAATAACTATGTTTATGATAGGCAGAATGAGAAATGAATAACCCAACTTCATGGAGCAAAGAAGAAGCTTCCAAATATTCTCTTTCTTCTTTTCCTAATCTATGCACCGGTTGTAGTTGATCAAATATATCCAATGAAAGTTTAGCTACATGTCGGGCATATTCTTGGTCTCTTGTGTAAGAAACTAAAAGATTCAAGATGGACTTTTGACGAATATCATCCAGGTGTTTGGAATGTTCCAAGTCCTGGAAATGTTCCCATTTTCGGATTGTATCGTAGATAATTCCTTCTCTAAGTGCGAACTCAGATACTGTCATATCAGGAAGGTCCAATAATTGGAATAATTCATCCAAGATCAACATTCCACCTACGATGATATCAGAACGTTTGGAATCGAATCCAGGGACCTTACTTCTCTTTTTAGAAGTGTCCGCATCTAAGATCATATTCCTTGCTCTTTTAAACTCGGAAGATTGGAATGTATAATGATTCAGAGGTCTTTCTTCAGTTTCTTCTCCCTCGAATGCTCGAATGATACCCGCAGTTGCCTGGATTGTTCCGGATGAACCTATGATTATTTCCGGTTTTAGATCTCGGATGATCTTTCGGAAGGGAAGAATTGTCTCTTCTACATAGAGCTTACATTTACGTATCTGAGAAGAATCCAGGGTTTCTGATTTCAGGAATTTTTCGGTGAGTCTGATCGCTCCCAATTTGAAACTTTTGGAGAATAAAATGTCCCCTCTATAACCCACTAAAACTTCGGTGCTTCCTCCACCTATATCTACAAGCAGGACCTTTTTATCGAATACAGGTAGTCCTTGTAGGACCCCAAAATAGATGAGTCGGGCTTCTTCATATCCGCTGATCACATCGATCTTAATGCCTGCTTCTTTTAAGGCGGCTGCCTGGAATTCCGCACGATTGGAAGCTTCTCTCATTGCAGATGTAGCGACTGCTCTGATCTCTGCTTTAGAGTTATCAGCAAGCATCTTAAAACGCTTTAAACACTCAATTGCACGCCTAAATGCGGGAGGATCGATCTCTCCTCCTTCTTCTAAACCGCTTCCGAGACGAACGTTCTCCTTCTCTCTGGCGATAGCTTCAAAGGTCCCGTTTTCTCGGACCCGGACGATAATCATGTGAAAGGAGTTTGTGCCTAGATCAATGGCAGCTAGGGTGTTTTCCCGGACCATAAGTTCCCCAATATTCTTGAGGTAGCAATGGGTTCCAATTTGTTTTTCGTTTTTTTTGTTTTGGAATTGCCCGTAAGGATCGGGCAGGAAATATTGAATTGGATCACGCCCGTAAAATCCTAGAGATTTTCACGGATGTTGCAGATAATAAATAAGATCAACCAGCCTTCTGGCAGCAAAGGATAGAAATGATATTCGATAAGCTATACGGATTATTTTCCAACGATATGGGAATCGACCTCGGAACCGCAAACACTCTCGTCCATGTAAAAGGGCAAGGTATCGTTCTTTCCGAGCCTTCCGTAGTAGCGGTCCACGCGGCTACGGGCAAAGTGCTCGCAGTAGGCCAGGAAGCTAAAAGAATGTTGGGACGTACTCCCGGCGAGATCGTAGCAATCCGTCCTATGAAAGACGGGGTGATCGCGGACTTCGAAACAGTCGAAAAAATGATCCGCTACTTCATTGCAAAAGTCCATAATAGAACTACTTTCGTAAAACCTAGGATCGTGATCGGAGTTCCTTCCGGGATCACTGAGGTGGAAAGACGTGCGGTTCGTGAATCCGCAGAACAAGCAGGCGCGCGCGAGATCTTCTTGATCGACGAAGCATTGGCTGCTGCGATCGGTGCAAATATTCCGATCAATGAACCTGCTGGTAATATGATCGTGGATATCGGTGGTGGAACTACTGAGATCGCTGTGATCTCTCTTGGCGGTATGGTTATCGCTGAGTCTATCAGAACTGGTGGCGATGAGTTCGACGATGCAATCATCAAATATTTAAGAAACCAATACAACCTGGTTGTTGGGGAAAGAACTGCAGAAGATATCAAACTTACTATCGGTAACGCTTACCCTGAAAAGAAAACCGAGACCATGGAAGTAAAAGGTAGAGATGCAATTTCCGGATTACCTCGTACTCTTGAATTAGAATCCAATGAGATCCGTAAGGCTCTTAAAGAACCAACCGACGAAATTTTAGACGGGATCAAAAGAGTTCTGGAAAGAACTCCTCCTGAACTTGCTTCGGATATTGTAGAAAGAGGGATCGTTCTTACTGGAGGAGGATGTCTTCTTCGCGGATTAGAAACCTATCTTTCTAAAGAAACCGGTGTGCCTGTGTTCAGAGCCGAAAACCCTCTGACTTGTGTGGTACTTGGAACCGGAAAATTCTTGGACGAAGTTAAGTATCTAAAACCAGGGATCCGTTAATTCGGATCTCGAACTCTGGCCTGATCACCAGAGTCCGATACGGAATTTTTTATGCTTTGGCTTCAAGTTAATAAAAGTAAGGAAACTGTTTCCCTTTTATTCTGCGTTGTATTCTCTCTTCTATCCCTGACTTTTAAAAGTAATGTTTTAGTCAGAGGGATTGCAAGTTTCCAGAGAGTGGGGGACTCCGTTTCTGGTTCGATCGACGGAGTTGGCTCCTTTTTTAAAGGAGCTTATACTAAATTAGAATCTTTTGAAGCGGTTCGTCAGGAAAGAGATGCCTGCGTAGCTGCAATTGATGATTATAAAATTCTTCCCCAAGATCTGGAAAGAGTAAGCAGAGAGAACGAAAGTCTCAGAAAAGAATTACGTTTTAATACTAAACAAAAATATTCTACAGTCAAAGCGGAAGTTCTTTCCGTTCGTTTGAATTCAATTTATCGAACAATCATTATAGACAAAGGTTCAGAAGCAGGGATCAAACCTTATATGCCTGTCACTGCAAGAGCGGTGAACCAAAAAGGTGAAATTATAGAAGCACTCGTCGGAAAGGTGATCGCGGTCACAGGTGGATCAGCAGTGGTCCAACCTATCATCAATTCCAATTATAATATGGGTGTTTCCATTCCCGAAAGTAATCTTTGGGCCACTCTTTCTGGAAACTCCGGAAGAGGAATGGAAGCATTGATGAATTATATAGATAGTGGTATCATCATTGATCCAAGGATTTTCGGAGATTATCCAATGGGTCCAAGTGAGATGATCCAATACACTGAATCTTTAAGTAAGATAGGAAAACCTGTATATAGTTCAGGTTCTTCCGGAATGTTCCCACCAGGAATTCCTGTGGGTATAATTACTGAAGAAGGTCCGCGCAACGGAAGTTTTAAAACTGCATTCTTAAAACCTTTTGTTCGTTTTGATATGTTGGAGTCTGTTACTATCTTAATGAAACTTCCTGAAAAATGGGCGGAGACTTGGCCTGAAGGACAGAATATCAATATCGAAAATCCTTACTTTGGTGAATTAAATTATCCTAAAGAAGAAAGAGAGCCTAAGGCTCCTGCTCCAGTAGGAAACAAACCTGCGGAAACTCCTAAACCTCAAAAACCGGAAGGTACTGGCTCCGGATTTTCAGACGAGGAAACAAACTAATGATCTTAGAATATATAGTCATTGGTGCCGGGATTTTGATCTCCCACTTCTTGAATGGAACAAATCTATTCGAGATTTCTGGATTTAAGCCAGACTTTATGGTGATCTTCGTTCTATTCTTTGCTCTCCGTAGGGGAACAATGGCTGGGATTTGGATCGGATTTTTTGGCGGATTACTTTCTGATTCAGGATTAGGCGGAGAAATCGTAGATAATATTGTTACCTACAAGATAGGACTTCACTCACTTACATTTTGTATCATGGGTTATATCGTAGGAAAGTTCGCAAGACCTGCCTATCACGAAAATCAGATTTCCATAATGTTGTATTCTCTTGTTGTAACTTTGGTTTCCAGGATTGCTTCTTCTCTTTTATTCTCCGCATTCTTTCATGAAAATCTAAACTATTCCATTATTAGTACCTCTATCTTTAACGGAGCGATCGCTCCTATGTTCTTCTGGATATTGGGAAAATTGTACAGATTGGAGCAGGCGGAAGGCTAAAATGTTGGGGGGAGGAGGATCTTCTTCAGCCACAGAGTTTAGACTGGAGCGCAGTTTCAGGCTAAGACTGTATATGTTCTCTGGGCTTGTTGCATTTGCTTTAATAGCATTCGTAATCCAGTTATTCAATCTTCAGATCGTACAAGGAACTGATAACTCTTTAAAGGCGGAGAAGTTCGTTAGAAAAAGTGAAACTATTCCTGCTGCTCGGGGAGAAATGTTCGACAGAAACTTTCTCACTCCTGAAACATCTATGGCACTTGTTTCCAATTATTCCAGTTTGGATGCAGTATTAAACACTTCTTTACTCAAATACGATCCGACTAAGGTTAAAAATTTCCTGCAGGAATTCGCGAGAACTCTTTCGATACCAATGTCTTATTACGAAGAAGACTTGCTTGAGCCTAAATTTTCTAAAAAGATCAAAACCAAAAAGCCATTCGTACTTTTAGAAGCTATTTCCAAGGCCCAGCAGGAACGTATATCAGTTTTTGATAATATATCTAAGTATGTGATCTTGGTTCCTTCTCCTAGAAGGATCTATAAAATGGGTCCTGCACTTGCACATGTTACAGGATATATAGGAAAACCGAGTAAAACGGATCTTCTTACCCGGGAAATAAAATCTTACCAATGGCTTGGAAAAGATGGGCTGGAGCTCCAATACGATTCAAGGCTTCGAGGAACCGACGGATTCCGTATCCAAAAAAGAAGTTCCGAAGGAAATATCGAAGAAGAAAGGGTAGTAGAACATTCTACTCCTGGAAATAACCTTGTACTCACTATAGATAAAGACATTCAACTTGCTGCGTATAAGGCGCTAAAAGGTGCCAGAGGAACTGCGATTGCAATGCGTCCTTCCACTGGGGAAATTTTAGCAATGGCTTCTAATCCGAGCTATGATCCGAATGTCCTCTCTGGAAAAAGTAGATCTGAAAGAACTGCACATTATAAGAGAGTGGATGCAAACGGCGGATTTTTAAATCTTGCGATCCAATCTAAATTTCCACCAGCTTCCACATACAAGACGTTAGTTGCACTTGCTGCTTTAGAAAGTGGGCATAAGGTGGATTATACTCCTGAAACCAGTTACCAATGTAATGGTAGCTACACGCTTAAATCCACATTTGCTGGAGTTCCCGACCAAGTTTTCTATTGTTGGGAGAAGGGAGGGCATGGTACGAATGACCTGGCTCATGCTCTTCAAAAATCATGTTCCGTGTATTTTTATAATCTGGGATATAAATTAGGTTCTGATCCTATCTTGACCTATTCTCGTTTATTCTTATTGGATCAAAAATCCAAAGTGGATCTTCCGGGAGAAATTGCGGGTCAGGTTCCTTCTCCTGCTTGGAAAAAAAGAATTTATGGAACCAGATGGTTTGATGGAGATACGATCAACCTTTCTATCGGACAAGGATTCATGTCGGTTACTCCTCTTTCTATGACATTGTTTTACGCAGGGCTATTGAATAGAGGACAGATCTACCAGCCTTATATAGTCAACGAGATCAGAGATCCATTAGATAATTCTATTATCAATCGTACAGATCCTCAGAGACTAAGCGACATTCCGATCCAATCTTCTACAGTAGAGGCTATTAAAGCTGGGCTTAGATTAGTTGTGAAGAATGGAACAGCTGCATTTGTATTAAACAAACCTGGGCTTCCTGATATAGCAGGGAAAACAGGAACTGCCCAAACAAGAAGAAGAGGATCTTCCGGATCCAACCACGCTTGGTTCATAGGATATGCGCCTGCAAATGCACCTGTCAGCGAACAAGTAGTAGTCGCTGTATTCGTAGAATATGGAGTGGGTGGAGCGGCCGGAGCAGCACCTGTCGCAAGAGAAATGTTTAGAGCTGCTTTCCCTCCTGGAAGTTTCAAAAGAACTGCAGAGATACCTGAAACTGCTCCTGCAGCACCGGAGAATATACAATGATGTCGGATCGTTCCATAGACAGGATTGACTACTTTTTAGTAGGCTCGGTCATCATAGTAGTAATCTGCAGCGTTCTTACTTTATATTCTCAAGAATATAATTTTGATGATCCTAGTGTTGGGCTCATGAGCCATAAATGGTTCAAACAGTTTTTGTTCTTTCTCGGTGGACTCTTGATCATGTGGTTCGTGTCTAGGGTCAATTACCAATTGATCGGGGCATACGCGTTATTTGTATATGGGTTTGCTATCTTATTATTAGCGCTCACACTCGTAAAATGGATCGGTTATCTTCCTTCCAGTCGAGGTGCAAGATCTTGGATCAAGGTCGGACCATTTCTTTTACAAGCCTCGGAGTTTGCAAAACTAGCCACTGTGATATTACTTGGTCAGTATCTAGTTTTAAAAGAAAAAGAAATGAAGAAGTTAGTGGTACTAGTCATCCCATTCGGGATCGTACTTCTTCCAATGGCTTTGATACTATTACAACCGGACTTCGGAACTGCAGTTTCCTTCTTGCCGATCTTATTTACAATGTTGTTCTTAGGAGGAGCCGATTATTTTCACATCGGTTCCTTTATCACATTTGGAGGGATCTCACTTGTTCTTCCGATGTATGTAGAATATTCCAAACTTACATTACTAAATGATATTTTGGCATTCTTACAAAGAACAGGGAAAACGGACCTTCTATCCGTAGTGAATAGATTGGGTGGAAAAACCTGGCAGGTCTTAGACGGTAAAGAAGTCGCCGGAGCAAATCTCACGCCCAAAACAATCTCAGCATTGAGAGAAGTATTCGATCAAGTAATCGATTTAGAAGGTAGTTTTATATTTAAGTTACTTTCTAACCAAGGATTACTGATCGGAGTAGGCGCAACACTTATCATATTCAGTATTATAATGATCTTACTCAGGGTTGCTCGAGGAAGTAAAACATTACGTTCTTATTATATTCCTCTCGGGATCTTAGGTATCAGTTTGATCTCCGCAGTAGTTGTAATGAAAACTGTTCCTTTCCGGGAAAACCAGGTGATCCGATTGACTGCATTCTTAAATCCTGATGAATTTAAACAGGATGCTGGATATCAATTAAGAGCTTCCAAACCTGCAGTTGGTTCCGGAAAATTAGTCGGAAAAGGATTTTTGAACGCAGAAATGACGGAAGGAAAAATTCCTCATGTTCCTGAATCTAGTACTGACTTTATATTTGCATCTTGGGCCGAACAAACTGGCTTTATAGGTTCTGTGTTCTTACTCTTCTTTTTATTTTCTATTCCACTTAGAGGATTGCAGATCAGTTACGAAAGTAAGGATAGATTCGGATCCTTGCTCGCGTCAGGGATCGTTGCGATGTTATTCTATCATATGGCGATCAATATAGGGATAGTACTCGGGTTATTGCCAGTGACAGGGATCCCACTTTCCTTCATGAGTTACGGTGGTTCTCACTTACTTATGTCCATGGCAGCGGTCGGGATCATTCTTTCTATCAAGATGAGAAAACACGCAAACTAAATTTTAGATACTTAAAATGGCATGACTTTGCAAAAAAGCATGCCGATATTCTAACTAGCCGGCATGGAAAGAGTAAAAGATTCCAGATTTCTATTCGATCTGAAAAGAAAATTTCGCTATATCTTGGAAGAGGTGGAGAAGAATACCTATGACCAAGATTCGGAAGTCAGAGAATTAGAAACGGTCTGGGAAGAAATGTTCGATGTGGCTTCCCGCAATGATACTCCTTATTTTAAAGCAAGACTTTCTAATCTAAAAAGACAATTAGATGGTTTTGTAAGAACCAAGGCTTACGAAAAACAAGAGTTTGATCGCATCTATAGACAATTAGAGAAGATCCGCAAAGACGATACTGTAGAATTTTTAGATGAGTCTATGCGTTCCACATTGGGAAGGATTTCGGAAAATACGAATAAAGTTACTGCCAATGTATCTGGTTCCGGGATAGAGCCAGGCTCTTTGGGAGGAATTCCTCTACTTCTCACTTTTAGATGTGGCACTGTTCATTTTATAGTTAAATCCGGACCCAAAAAGATATTCAGGAACGTACATAGAAACAAAGACAAGGTCCTTTACGAAGGAAAAAAATATCCTATCTTCCCTAGTAGATCCATTTATTTTTCTTGGGAAGGAGAAGGTAGAGCCTGGGAAACTGAGCCCGGTTCCTTACTCATGATCCGTTATCCGGAAGGAATTAGATTTTTTAGGTGTGACGCTTTAGGAGATACATTCCGTATTCCTGAAGATACTTTTAAAAGAAGATTACAACCTACTGACAAACAATCCACTGAGATCCGCTATTATTTCCGCAAGGCCGGAGTTCGGTATTATTATATTCCCCAAAAAGGGGAGTGATCACCTAACATCATAACAACGTAATTTGGTTTGCAATTTTAAGGATATAGGAGAAAATCCGAGGCCTTTACGATGTTATACAATACTTCTTTCTGGGACAATTGGACATTCGAAAGCCTATTCGATCTATATTCAAAAGGTCCCGATTTTTCGAATTCCAAAGAATTAAAAATAAATAAAGAGACAAATTCTTATGATTGGACTGAGATCTGCACTGCTTGTGTCCAAATAGAAAGTCTATTTCATTTAATTAATGAACTTGTTCTAAGAGAAAAAATATTCTATGACCATAAATTCTCTGCTGGTTGGAATTCCTTCGAAAGCCTAGATTCCTTGGATGGAAGTCTGCTCATTTCGGTAGATATACCTACCTATAACCCAGAGGTTGCAGATTCCAGGAACAAAGCCCTAGAATTATTATGTGTTACCGATCTGATGAAAAAACATCAGGAAGAAAATTTAGAAGGTTATAGAAAGAATAAACAATCACCTCATGAGTATTTTGGCCAAGTGGTCTGGGGAGCTGCGGGAAATCTGGGGCGAAGTTCTTTTCTAGGAGCGCATTACGTGGCTCATCCAATTCGTGCTTCCTTATTAGAGCAAGTCCCTTTATTCGAACCTCATACAGATATAAATTCAGAAGTTAAAGAATGGATCGATAACGAAAGGATGAAGATGTTCACAAGTCTGACTCCTGTTGGAAAGATGAATAATTTCCAGTTAGTTCTTCCACCTATAGTTGCGGAAGTGATCGAATCTGCCTCTAAATTTTCTGAGATCATTCCATCTGCAATAGAGACTAGAGAAAAATATACAAAGATCAGAGAATGGATCGGAGAATACCAAACTGCAGTAGAGCGTGAAAATCCTGCTTCACTTTCTAAGTT
The DNA here is from genome assembly GCF_004769555.1 of Leptospira koniambonensis. Taxonomy (NCBI): domain Bacteria; kingdom Pseudomonadati; phylum Spirochaetota; class Leptospiria; order Leptospirales; family Leptospiraceae; genus Leptospira; species Leptospira koniambonensis. Next base: position 1,837,715 of record NZ_RQFY01000004.1, read on the forward strand.
CAGAAAAACACTGGATTCAGTGGCTCAAGATTTGGAAAAAATGAGAAAAGGAACAGATATGGGAAATACTAAAGTGGGACTTTCTTTTATCAGTTTGGATTTTCCAATGCCAAAAATGCCTGATTACAGAAGGTATTGGGGGATTAGAGGAGCTTTAAACAAACTTTCCTTGAATCAAAAAGGAGATAAGTCTCTTACTAAACTTTTAGATTGGTTAGATTGTCCAAAGGGAACTAAGTCAGAAAAGATCAGAGAATATTTTCGTTTCTGATCTCAAGTTTAGGGATTGTAGATTAGGAGAGCCGAAGGCGGAGAGATTACTCTCCGTCCTCGAGTAGGTTATTCAAACTGTCTAGTAGAACATCCACTTCTACACCGTAACCCATACAAACTTGCTCGATAGTTTCGAGTTCGTTGATAGAACAATGAGAGCATCCGCCCAAATGATAACTTGAAAATACCAATCCTGCTTCAGGATGAAGACCGATCGCTTCGCCTACTGTCATTTCTTTAAAAAATCTTGGCTTGACCGCTTCCGACATGGGGAAAATCTCCTAAGTACTGGTTTAAGTTCCAGTATATAGACTCCCTAGGCCAAAGTCAATTCCATGTTTTTTCAAGAAACCGGCAAATTCTATATTCGTATCGAAGAAAGGTTCGAATCTTCTCATTATCTTTACAAATACTTCCCAGATGGCTCCGATGAGCCAATCCACGGGCATTCCTTTAAGGTAGAAGTTTATCTCTCCGGCCAAAAGAATATTGGAGAAGACGGGATCAGTTTCGACTTTTTAACCTCTAAGCGTAAGCTTAAGGAACTTGTAGCTGAGTTAGACCACATTCTGATCAATGATCATTCTGATTTTAAGAAGACCAATCCAACTTCTGAAAACATGGCGCGTTGGTTTTACTATGGCTTAAAGGACAGTGTAGCTGAGGCGAAAGGTAAAGTAGATCGGATCGTAATCCATGAAGGTCCGGAAAACTTGGCTTATTACGAGCCAAACTAAACTTTACCGTACGTAAAAAGAAAAACTAAGTTCGCCACCGCATAAGAGATCGTGAAATAAAAACCGATGCGTAAAGGCCTAGGCAGTCTCATCACTCCGCAAAGAACAAAGTGCACTGCTAAAAAACAAAGAGCTAAAGTGTTTGTCCAAAGAACGGCTTTCACTGGTTCTGAGTCTGCTCCGTATAAAAGTAGAAGGACCGTAGGCAATAGTCCCAGAAAACTCATGAACCCGCCAGTTGCGATCCAAACCATTAGGATCATCCTGGACTGTCTTTCATCTGGATGTTGGAAGACTGAGATTGCACCCCCAACTACTAACTGGTGTAAAAAACCGTGGAATGCGTAGACCAAACTTACGCATAAAAATAGGATCGTAGGCAGGTTGAGATGGTTCAGGTCTGACAACTGGAAAACTCCGACTTCTTATCGACTCACAAATCTTACGGGAAGGCTTCCACTTCACAACTAATTTACTGTTGACCTTCGATTGAAAAAAACGAAGATAACAGGCCGGACATGAATCAAACCCTTTGGACTCCCAGTCCCGAACTCATTCAAAACTCAAGACTTACTGAATTCCAAAATTTTGCCGAACGAAAGATCGGTAAAAAATTTCAGAATTATACGGAGCTACATTCCTGGTCTGCAGAATTTCCCGAAAAATTTTGGGGACTACTTTGGGAATTTGCGCATGTTCTCCATTCCAAAACTTACGATGAAGTAATCCGGGCTGGAAAAACTTTTAGAGAGGCCCAATTCTTTCCTGGAGCAAAACTGAACTTCGCACAAAACTTACTTCGAAAAAAAGACGATACAATCGCTATCTTTTACAGGGGAGAAAGTGGAGCGGAGAAGAGCCTGACCTATTCTGAACTTTATAAAAATGTAGGAGCACTTGCGGCTTATTTCAGATCGGAAGGTGTGGCACCCGGAGATAGAATCGCGGGACTCATGCCGAATGTTCCTGATACTGTTCTTGCGATGTTAGCAGCTACAAGTATTGGAGCTGTTTGGACATCTTGTTCTCCTGATTTCGGAGTCAAAGGTGTTTTAGATAGATTTGGTCAGATCAAACCTAAAATTTTGATCACCACAGATAGATATGAATTTAAAGGTAAATCACTTCCACTTGCGGCGATTGTCCAGGAGATATCTACTAGTCTTCCTGATCTAAAAAAGATCTTAGTTTCTGAATATCCCAGTTTAGGATCAGGCGATCAGAAGAATATCACTGATGGATTTCCTAAAAATGCAATTCCATTAGGAGAATCTTATAAATCTTTTTTAGGCCAGGACCCTGAATTTTACCAAACATCTTTTGATCATCCTGTTTATATCATGTATTCTTCCGGAACAACAGGACTTCCAAAATGTATGGTCCAAGGCTCCGGAGTTTTTCTAAATCACTGGAAAGAACTCGCACTACATACTGATCTGAGAGAAGGAGATGGGATCTTCTATTATACCACCTGCGGATGGATGATGTGGAACTGGCTTGTAAGTTCTCTTTCTATTGGAGCTACAATACATCTATTTGATGGGAATCCATTCTATCCTGATCCTGGAGTGTTATTCCGTTTTGTTTCCGACCGTAAGGTGAAAGTATTTGGAGTAGGAGCTAAATATATTCTTAGCTTGGAGAAGGAAAAATACAAACCGAGTATGGATCTATCTTCTGTAAAGGCTGTATTATCAACAGGATCTCCTTTGCCGGGATATGGATTTGATTATGTTTACGGATCTTGGAAGAAGGATCTAAGACTTTCCTCTATTTCAGGAGGCACAGACCTGAATGGATGTTTTGCATTAGGAAATCCTAATTTACCCGTTCATTCAGGAGAATTACAATCTTTAGGTCTCGGAATGGCGGTCCAAATTTTTGATGATTCTGGAAAACCAGTCCAAGGACAAAAGGGAGAACTAGTTTGTACAAAACCATTTCCTTCTATGCCATTAGAATTTTGGAATGATCCGGACGGCAAAAAATACCTAGGCGCCTATTTCGACACATATTCTAATATTTGGAGACATGGTGACTTTGCAGAAATTCTTCCTAATGGGGGAATGGTAGTATATGGAAGATCAGATGCTACCTTGAATCCAGGTGGAGTCCGTATTGGAACCGCTGATCTATATAGTTTACTCGAAACCATTTCCGAAATTGCAGATTCGGTGGTGATTGGCCAAGAATGGAAGGATGATGTAAGAGTGATCCTATTCTTAAAGATGGCTCCAGGTGCAGTCTTAGATCCAACATTTGAATCTAAGATCAAAAAGGAAATTAAGGACAAGGTTTCTCCTCGCCACGTTCCATCCAAGATCATTCAAGTTGCAGATATTCCTTATACTCGAAACATGAAGAAGGTAGAGATCGCTGTTAAAAAAACAGTGCAGGGAGAGGTAGTGACAAACCAAGATGCTCTTATCAATCCTGAATCATTAGAATATTATAAAAATATACCACAGTTACAAACAGACTGATTTCAACACTGGTCGATCTTGCTTTTGCGGACCTTCTTCGTCCCTTTTAAGGATAAGAAATAAGGTCCGGACCTTCTATCTTTGTGAAAAAGAAGTTTCTATGATTAGATCTGTATCTTCCCATAGATATTCTGTTTCTATAGGAGAGGCCAGATATTGTGCAGAATTTTGCGAATTAGAATAAGAATTTTCGGATTCTTTCATGCTGCGAGTGTAGAAAGTCGCAAGTCCCACTAATCCTAAAATTAGGACTGCAGCTATTGCTGCCTGCCACATGAACTTATTATTAGAAGCTTCTTGGATTTCTGCTTTGGCAATTATATTGCCTGCTATCCTTTTTGCAAGATCTGGATCATTGAGTAGAGATCCAATTTTTTGATCTAGATCGGAATCGTTATATGGTTCTTTCATTTTTTTTCTCTTCCTTTCTGATTCGATGCGAATCGAGATAACCATTCTTTTGCTCTAGAGATCCTGGACTTGACTGTTCCTTCGGAGATATCCAGTTTTTTAGCGATCGATTCCATCTTCTCGCCACCCAACCTAAGTATCATAGTTTCTTTATATGGAGAAGGCAAGAGATTAATTTGAGATTCCATCCATTTACGTTTGTCTGGATCTGGCTCTATCGCTGCTAAATCTTGAGATTCTTTCTTTTCGGAAACTTTTATCTCTGCTTGTAATTTTGAATAAGCTCTTCCTTCTCTATTCCATTTCCGAATCGCTCTTCTACATTCGTTTCTGGCAGCTACATACAACCAGCGATTTGCTTCTTGATGATCCAGACTAGGCTTATTCTTGAACTTAAGATAATATCTTAAATATGTATCTTGGACCAGGTCCTCAACTAAAGAAGCCATCCCAGGCAAAATATGCCTGCGGATGGACTTAAGGACAGTCTCCTTGCTGGATTCTATGATCCGGATTAATTCGGATTCCGTCATTCTATCTATAGTCCGGTCCAAAACTTAAGTCGCTGATAAAGATTTGGTCTCGGGCTTCAAGAACCTGGTCATTTATGGACAGGTTCTTACAGTCTCTATCTCCAGGAGGAGGGCCGGGAGGTGGACCATGGTGATGAGGAGGAAAGTCTCTTCTCTCTTTGAGTCTATTTAATCTTTCCTTATGGAGTTGGTTTAGTTTTTGTTTTTGATCAGGAGTCAAAATGGACTCAAATTCCAGTCTGCCTTTTATGTGCAAAAATCTTAATTCGAGTTGAATATCGCTGATCTCTTTTAATTTAGATTTTACTGCTACCAGATCTACTTTAGGAGATTCTAATAGTTTACGCAAAGATTCATGGAGAGCAGGTAACTTCTCTCCCATAGTTCGGCTAATATTCTGTCTTTTGTCAGTTGCTGATTTTGCTTTTTCGATCTGCTCAGGAGTCAGAGAAAGTTCTTTGGAAAATCTTTCAAAATTTTTCTCTTCTCTATCTCTTGGGCCTGGTCCTCCTCCTGGTATAAAAAAATCGAATGGTTCTGGGCCGAATGGAGGCGGTGGAGGAGGCTCAGCAAATATGAAACTTTCTGATCCTGAAACCAATAGAATAAGAACAAATAATTTGAGTTTATTAAAATCCAAGTGATCACCTACTATTTCTGACGAATTATTTTTATTGTGTACTAGTACTAGAAGAACTTCCTGAAGAAATTGTACTACTTGTACAATTCACTTCTCCTTTTATACTTACAGAAGGACCTGAAACATTCTGAGTATTATAACATGTCTCCCCGTCTTGTGTATAACACATACTTGTAGAAGTTGCGGAAGTACAATTGATATTGTCCACAGTATAACATTGGGTGAGAGAAAGAGCTACACTTCCACTTGAGACTGCTGTCCCTACCAGGTCTAAATCCACAGTGAGATAAGAAAGTGCCTGAGAACTAGAAACACTTGTATCCACAGGCACGCCACTTCCTCCCCAATAAATTTTACCGTAATTGGAAACCACTGCAGAGGTTCCGATTCCTCCTGAATAAGAAAAACCTTGGGTGGAATCAATCGATCCTTGGTTCTGGGTAGCATCATATAAAAACTTGAGATAAAGATATTCTCCGGTTTTAAAATATAATCTGGTGATTACTGTAAATAGATTCGTGGTGCTTGTACTTGTAGTAGTGGTGGTTGTGGTCGTACTAGTGCTGGAAGAACTATAAGGAGTTGCCGTTCCGCAACTTGCGGTCTTATCCATATCCAATTCTCCGTCTATATTGAACGCAACTCCGTCCCCAAAAACGGTTAAGCTTACCTTATCCGCATCTCGATTCTCGCAGGATAAAAAACAAAGTAAGAAGAATACTAAGTATGTACGCGGACTATATAAACTGGTTTGTACGAAAGGACTCAAAATTAGATTCCAGGATTCTCTTTGTATATATAAGTAAACCCGGAGAAGGAAAAACGTTCCCTGATTCTTACTAAAATTATCTATTTATCCAATCGACTGAAGTATGATAGATCACTGTTTTTTCCCTTGATCCATAAGGGCTAAGAAAATATAAAAGAATGGTGTTTCGAATATTCGGACTTCTATTTTCTTTTTTGATCCTTTCTTCTTCGTATGCTCAAGGTATCTCAAATTCTCGTTTGGATGAGATCCAAAAAAGAGGAGAATTAAGAGTTACAGGAAACCGTAACTTCGACCCATTTTATATCTCTGATCCGAAAGAAGGATTTCCAGGATTCGATGCTGAACTTGGAAAAAAATACGCAGAGTTCTTAGGTGTAAAATACACATTCACAAACCGTCCAGAATTCGAAGATTACGCGGAAGCAATCAAAAACGGGGAAGCAGATATTGCATTTTCTGGTTTAAGTTCTACATTAGAAAGATCTAAAAAAGGAAGTTTCAGTTCTCCTTATTTAGTTTCTACAACAGGGGCGCTCGTGAATAAGAATGCACTTCCTCCTCCTCCAGAAGGGAATATTATCTCTACAGTATATTTCAGAAGTGTAAAGGATCTGGATAGTGTAATCGGACTTAGCTTTTCTGTTAGGGCATTTTCTGCCAGTCATGAATACCTTTTGAGTATTTTTCCGAATTCCAGAATATTCACTTACGGTTCTATGGAAAGCGCTTGGAATTCAGTGAAAGAAGGACAGGCAAATTGTTTTGTAGGAGATTCTCTTTATATCAAGGGTTTGCTTCTCAAACAAAGAAGTATTTTATCCAATTTTAGAGCTCTCATTGAGCCAGTTCAAGAAAATCATGTGAGTGCTTTACTTCCTAAAGGAGATATTTATTTCTCCCGTAATTTTGAATTTTTTCTGTCGGAGCTCAAACGTACAGGAGAATTAAAAAGTTTAGAGGATAAGTATTTTAACAGAAGTGACTGGGTGAAATAAAAACAGTCTAATCCGTATGGCGACTTTGGCAAAAAGAAAAGCCCAAAATTCTCCCGGACAGATCTATGTGGATTCCAGTTGTATAGATTGTGAAACCTGTAGGATATTGGCGGGAGACGTTTTTGGAGAAGACCAAACTGGTTCCTTTGTCAAAAAACAACCTGAATCAGAATCCGAAAAATTCCAAGCCTTACAAGCATTAGTTGCCTGTCCCACAGCTTCTATCGGAACAGAAGATCGAATTGATCTTACAGAAGCAAAATTATCTTTTCCAAGACAGATCCAAGATGAGGTCTATCATTGTGGTTTCCATTCAAAGGATTCATTTGGTGCCTTCTCCTATTTAATTGTCCGGGAAGAAGGTAACGTACTCGTAGATTCTCCCAGGTATATTCCATCACTTTCCGAAAAAATAAAAAACCTGGGTGGGATCAAATACCATTTCCTAACTCATAGAGATGATGTAGCAGATCACGAAAAATTTCATGCTGACTTTGGAACCCAAAGGATCATCCACGAAGGAGATCTATCTGCGGTCCCGAATGCAGAAATCGTGATTAAAGAAAGGGACCCATTCTCACTCGAGCAGGACCTATTGATAATACCTGGGCCTGGACATACAAGAGGACATTCTACTCTATTATATAAACATAAATTTCTATTTTCTGGGGACCATCTTGCGTTTGATCCTAAGAAAGAAAGGTTGATCGCTTTTAAAGGCGCTTGTTGGTATTCTTGGGAAGAACAAACCAAGTCCATGCAGGACTTGGAAAATTATAATTTTGAGTGGCTTCTTCCAGGCCACGGGCACCCCACTCATACGGATCGGAAGCGTATGAGTGAGATGCTTAGGTCCTGCGTTCTATGGATGCAAAAACGTTAGAATGATTCCCTGCTTCCTAAATATTCTTCCTGGCCTGAAAATACGCTCTCTGCGTAGGCAGGAACTCCTCCCCATTTTTTAACCGCTCCCGGTCCCGCGTTATAAGCGAGAAGGGCAGTTCGGATATTTCCCTCATGGGTTTCCAACAAATGGTTCAGATAAGAGACTCCAAGATGGATATTTGTCTCTGGCTCCAATAGGTCTTGCTTCTTGATATGTTTTCCTTCCCAAGATGCGATCCAGGATCCGGTCCCGGGCATGATCTGCATAAGCCCCAATGCATTCTTCTTGGATCTTGCTTTCCTGTAGAATTCGGACTCTGTTTTGATGATCCCGAGAAGTAGCCCAGCCTTCTCTCCTTTTTGGCAATAAACTCCGCAGGCGCTATTATTGATCCTTTCTGACTCCTTTTCTACGGTTAAGGAGAGAAGTTCCAGCTCAGATTCGGTAAGGCTTGGTCTTTCGGAACGAATGTATTCTTTAATTTGGGTGGATTCTGGGAGGGAGTTCCTACCAGGCGCGCTCTTTCCTATCAAGGAACCCGCGATAGGGGCTACCAGTGATTGGTAGACTAGTGGTAACGAGGCGATGAATATGTATCTTTTTCGGATTTTAGGCTGGAGCATTCTCCTTGCCTCCTCTTATGGTGCATTGCACCAACTATGACCAGTCTTTTTGCGGCGCACTACGGACCAAGTAAAAAACCATCCGGTTTTTGGAGTTTGTAAAAAAAAGTCGGGTTTTCGGGGGAGAATCTGGCCCTTAAGAAATTGGAAACGGATCAGAGAAGAAGCACTGGAAACATTTTTCATTTTGGAAATTTCTTTCCAAAGACATAGCACTCATACTTTCACTCTAGTTTTTGCTCTTCTTCAAATCATTATTTGAGTTAATTGCGAGACCTTCTCAACTATAAACAGTTGGAAATAAATTTCCAAGAGAAGAGTAAATCTTTCGGTGTAAAAAATTTCTAAACATAGATCGGAACGTTTAGAAGAAGTTTGGAAATAAATTTACTAATCTAAAATATGTATTTTTATTTGCGTTCGCTTCTCAAAACGATTCTCAAACTGAAATTAATATAACATTCGATTTATTTAATATAATTTTCGAAAAATAAAATATTTGATGCAAATTTTCGTAACTGCTTCGTCATAATATTTAGAACCGGGGATTTGTTTAACAAACAAGCCTGAATAAAAAGAAAAACTCCCTCGCGATGATCGATCCCGCGATAGAGAAAATTTAAAGATACATTACAAAAAGCTAAATCCGTTTTCGTTAAGTTCGATTTCTAAAAACAAAAACTCTGAAATCGGGTATTTTCTGGGGAAAAAATAATGAGGGTATCTTTAGCTCTGTCCGTACTATGCCTTATTGCATTTTCGCAATGTGCCCAAATGGAAAATCCTTCTAGTGATCTCACTTGGGAAGAAAAACAACTTCTCTGGATCGCATACGGAGAAGAGATGAAAGGCGGCCTACAACTTACAAAAGCAGCGGCTCAAAAATGGGGCCTTGGTATAGATGTTTATCCTGCTAAAACCAGAGTAGACAGAATGAGAAATACAATCGCATTTACCGAGTCAGGAAAATGCCATGTCGAAGGTATCTCTCAGAAGAATATAAAAGATTGTCAGCTATTCTCTTCTAATCCTTTTTATCTTGCCGCATGTTCTATTAGTGCAACTACCACTATTCAAAACAGTGTAATTTTTATCTTTAAAGATAGGATCAAAGCAACTGCTGATGCAATGAGAATGGAAGGAAGCAATATCGACGCAAAAGAATATATTATTGCGACAGTTGCTCATGAAGTGGGGCATTGTCTTGGATTACAACATTCACAAGATCCTAAAGATCTGATGTTCCCAATGTTGACTGGAAGTGTATTTGAACCTAGCAGAACTGAAATGCATGCAGCACAAGCGTTGTATGATACTTCTTTACCGCCTGGTTCGATAGATGATTCTAATCTATATACGAAACAATCAGACTTTACTTACTTAAAACAATATACCGTTCCTTCGTTTGCGGTATTCGGAAATATAAATATGGAAGAGGAAGACTGATAACCCCAGAACGGTAAAACCGGTCGGTCTTCTTATGGTGTGAATCGAAGATTGCCGGGGATTAAACTCCCCGGTTTTTTTCTAATTTTTCGGCCAGGTCTACAAGCAGCCTTACGCCATATCCACTTGGTCCGTTCCCAATTTGGGTCCCAGATGCTTTTTTTCTCCAAGCAGTTCCTGCAATATCAATATGAGCCCAGTCAATTCCTGGATCCACAAAACGTTCCAGGTATTTTGCAGCAGAAAGGCTTCCACCAGGACGTCCTGCAATATTACGTAAATCCGCTATATCACTTTTTAGGTCTTCACCATATTCTTCCCATAAAGGTAGATTCCAGGTTCTTTCGTCGGAAGAAGTAGAAGCCTCGTCCAAAAGCCCACGTAGTTTGTCGGAATTACTCATAACTCCAGCAGCTTCATGGCCCAAAGAAATGATGATTGCTCCTGTTAAAGTGGCCAGATCTATCATGTAGTCCGGTTTGTATTTTTTTCCTACGTAAGAAAGAACATCCCCTAAAACAAGACGGCCTTCTGCATCCGTGTTTTGGACTTCTACAGTGAGTCCATTATGAGCAGTATAAACGTCTCCCGGTTTCAAAGCGGCAGCATCCGGCATATTCTCCGCAACTCCGATAGCAGCAATTACTGGAACTGAGATGCCTAATTCTGCGATCGCTCCGATCGCATGGATCACTGCAGCAGCACCGCACATATCATATTTCATTTCGTGCATGTCTTGTGCAGGTTTGATACTGATCCCGCCCGAATCGAATGTGAGACCCTTTCCGATCAGAGCTAATTTCTTTTTGGATTTTGCCTTAGGTGGGTTATATTCCAAAACGATCATCTTAGGCTTTTTATCTGAACCTTGGGAAACTGCAAGAATTCCACCCATCTTTTCTTTTTTAAGCTGGGGTTCGTCCATTACAGTGATCTTTAGTCCTGCTTCTTTTGCGATCTCTTTGGAACGAGAAACAAATTCTTCTGGAGTGAAATGATTCGCAGGAAGGTGAGCGATATATCTGGCGCCATTCACATATTTGCTGACTGCTCTGGATTTATCCAAACCTGCTTTAGCAGATTTTTCTGCATTAGGATCTTCTAATACGAAACTTACATTTCCGAATTTTAGTTTTTTCTCTTTAAAATCCTTTGTAAGAACATTGATTGGAAATGCACCTAGATCGATTGAATTTGCGATCTGATAAACCAAAGAAGAAGGGGAAAGAGTTTTGGTCAAAAATCTGGTGAGTTTGATCTCCAATCCAACTGAATCCCATTTACGAAGTTTTTCTCCTATACTCAAGAAAATCTGAGCTACAGAGCGAATGCTAACTTTGTTGGAGTTCCCAAGGCCAAGGTAGATAATTTTTTCGGACTCATCTATAAAACTTTGGCCGGATTCTGCTGTGAATATTCCTGAACGGATCTGATCAGAAAATTTGGTCTCTAATTCTTTAGGCAGATTGTCTTTTGTAACAGGGATTACTTTATAAATATTTTTGGAAGTGTTCTTCCCGATGCTAAAATTGATTTTTGATCTTTCTATCTTCATTTTTTGTCCAACGCCTTGATATCTCCGAGTATTTCGTCCACGTGACCTTTCACGCTAACTTTCGGATAAACTTTCAAAATTTTCAGATCTGTTCCGATCAAGAACGTGGTTCTGAGAATTCCCATAAATTCTCTTCCCATAAACTTTTTCAACTGCCAGACTCCATAAGCCTCGCAGATACTTCCGTCTTCATCAGAGAGAAGAGTAAAATTGAGTTCTTGTTTTTCTATAAATTTCTGGTGGGACTTAACTGAATCTTTGGAGACGCCGACTACATTATAGCCTTCTTTTTTAAGTCTCGCGAAATTATCCCTAAAATCACAGGCCTCAGTAGTGCAGCCAGGGGTTTGGTCCTTAGGATAAAAATATAATACCAGACCGTTCTTTCCTGCCAGATCCTTGAGAGAGACCTTTTCCCCGTCTTGGTTCAGGGTCGTAAAACTAGGGGCCTTGGAGCCCGCTTTTAAAGTACTCATACAAAGACAAATGATGGGGAACTCTGCTTCTATACAAGATTTTTTGTTTCGTTTCCGATTTCAGAAGGGAAGAAGAAGGTAAAAAGCCTTGCGAAATCGGAAAAGCTGACGATAGTAAAACTATGGATCCTAAAGAAAGAATGGAACTGATCCGTCAGGGAAATCAGGCCTTCAACGAAGGTGATATCCGAAAGGCCAGGGAATGTTTTCTGAAAACGGAATACAAGGACGGGCTCATTCGTTTAGGAGACCATTTCATGTTCGAGAAAAAACTTCCGATCCTAGCCTATGGTTATTATAAGAAGGCGGGCTATCAGAGAAGGATAGACGAAATTTTCCAAAGAATGTTATGGGCACTTTCCCAATGGCTCGGACCTGATAAGTTCAAAAATCCCGAACCCGAAAGAAAAGCTCCGGATCCGGAAGATTTTGTGGTCCATCCAATTTTAAGACAAACCGCCTTGGACATTCTCAAGAAAAACGGAATGTCTATCTAAGCGCTTACTGGCGCCGTATACTTCACGAAATCTATACCGATACCATTCGGATCAGAAACTGCAAAATGTCTGTCTCCCCATTCTTCTTCCTTTAGATCCAAAAGAATAGTTAAGTTTTTCTTTTTCAGTTCAGAATAAAGAAGATCTACATCTTCAGTTTCAATCGTGATATACATTCCAAATCCAGAATATTCTTTTTGGAAGGCGGGATTTTGGCCTGGAAGATCCGGAAGTAAAAATGAAATTTCATGTTTTCCGCTTGGGGTAGAAAGAAGAATGTACCAATCATTCTCAAAAACGATCTGAAATCCTAATTTTCCTACATAGAATTCTTTGGTTTCTTTCAGTTTACTTGTAACGATTCCTGGATTTAATTTCATAAGTTTCTCCTATGAATTTGAATTTAACCTAAAACCAAAGATAAGGATTGTAAAAATCGGACAAAGTATTAGCGGAATTTACGCAAAGAAGAAGGTGTGAGACCGGTAAATTTCTTCCAGTCTTTAATAAAATGAGACTGGTCATAAAAACCTTCTCCAATATCCAACTGGCCGTTTTCCTTCCAATTTCTGAGAGCAGTTTGGAACCTAAGAACTTTTGCAAATTCCTTAGGAGAAAGTCCTATATTTTCGGAAAACAATCTTCTCAGATGCCTGGAAGAAATTTGAAATCCTAATTTTTCAGTGGGCTTTTGAAAATCTGAATATATCTCGTGCAGAGAAGTTTGGATTCGTTGGTCAGTTTCTAAGGACTTCTTCTTTAAAAGTTCCGAAAAATAAAGATCACATGTTTTGATACGATTGAAAAAAGAATTAGAAATTCTTAATTTATCTTCTAACTCTTTGGCTTCTGTCGGAAATATTTCATAAAAAGGATAAGTTTGAGCTTTGATCTCTCCTAAATCCATTTTAAAAAATCTGCGAATTCCAGAAGGTAAAAATCGTATTCCAAACCAACGATCTCCTGGCTGGATCGGAAAACTTTCTAAGGAAATAGGGGAGAGTGAAATTAAGATAGGATCATCCGAGTTTACATTCATGATTAGATCTACGCAAGCATCTGGAACGACTTGGTATTGGCTCGGTGTGGATAGTTCGGAACTGAATTCCCAGTAATATGCGATACAAGAGATGAGTGCTGTGCAAGGCGCGATCTCGGAATATTGGATTCCTAGATTGAGTTGTAACGGACTGAAATCTTTTTTGTATTCCATCTTCAGAACTATCGTTTCTTTGGATTTGTTTTACTACTTGTCATTGTTTCTATTTGTTAAAACTTCGGAAACATTGAAACGTATTATTGATCAGCTATTTTTCCTTATTCTTATTTTAGCATTCTCTGCCGTTTTGGGAGCATGCTTTTTGGAGCAGCCAAATGGATCCCAAAAGGTTGTACATCCAACAGCTAAAGAAGGCAGATTATTTGCTTCTACCTGGTCCCAAGATTTTTATGCGATGATGAAGTATGTCCATCTTTATGATGAGATCCATCCATTTTTGTATAATCTGGAAGGAGGTCGCAGCAATACTGGACGTATACTTTCCGTTTGGAAGAAGGATGAAATAGACGAAAGGATCCGTTGGCTAAGGCTCATGTCTCCTCGTACATTGATCATTCCCACAATCTTTCGATGGGAAAATGATTTCGAAAAAGTTTCGGATGTGATCGGTCTAAATGGAAATACTAAAGTTAGAGATCTTCATATCCAAAATATTCTTAAAGAGATAGATACTTATGGATACGATGGGATAGATATAGACTACGAAGGAATGACCTGCGAGAAAAAAGAAGTATTTCAGGAATTTCTAATACTTCTTCGTGACGAACTGCATAAAAAAGGAAAAATCTTATCAGTAGCCATTCACCCTAAGACTGTTGCAGAGAAAACTTCCGTATATCCTTGTAAAGGGTTAAAATCTCCTATCCAAGTGGATTTTTACGAAGCCTATAGAGGACAATTAACTCACGATTATGAGTTTTTGGGAAAGGTTGCAGATAAGGTCAAAATTATGGCCTATGAACTGCATCCCCGTAAGCAAGGTTTTCCAGGTCCTGGACCCCAGGCTCCTGATTGGTGGATCGATAAAATTTTAGAATATGCAGTTGCTCGTATTCCTAATGAAAAGTTGTATATGGCAATCCCAACATATGGATATGATTGGGCATTACATTGTCAGGCAGAAACAAAATCAGTCTATTATTCGCGCGCAAAATGGATCCGGGATAAAATGGCCCCTAGGAAAGAAGAGCCAACAGACGTATTAGAAATTTTTAAAACACAGCCAAAGGCGGCAGATTGGACTTATCTCAGGCCTTATTTATACAGACACCAAGGACATGTATATTCAGATCCTTCTCTTTGGTATCGAATGGGTGGCTGTGATCGTGTAGCATTCTATATGAATAGAAGCGCTTTCGAAAAGAAGATGAAAATATTAGATAAATATAAGATCCGGGGATTTTCTTTCTGGCAATTGATAGAAGATAACGATCCTGAGATCAATAAATATCTGGAAGAAAAATTAGGAGAAGAAGCCAAGATCACTCCTTCTCCTTAATCTATTGTAATAAACGGAGATGATTTTTATTTCGTCAATTTGACGACCGGTGCTTCCCCCCACTGAGAAGGTTCATGCCCGTAAATTACTTTCGTTTTTGGAAACTTTTTTACGAAGGAATTCATTCTACGAATGATATCCGTTCCCATCTCTTTGTTCACTGTAAATCCAGGAGGGACTTCGTTATCGAATCCACCTTTTAAGTGGGAGGAATCGAACGTGAATAATAAGGGCCCGCTTGCCGCATTGAGTAGGACTGCAATTTCGCCTTCCGTATGGCCTTTAGCGGAGATTACCCAAACAGAACCGTCACCATAAAGATCGTAAACCGAACCTAGAATAGGCATCTCGAAAAAATTCTCCTTAGGAAGAATTGACAGATCGAAATCAACGGAAAGTGCTTCTGAGGAATATCCGTGAAAAACTGCGAATATTTTACTCGCGTCTTTGGCTTCTTCCTCATGTATCAATACGCGAACCGGCCCCCTATTTCGGAGAGCTTTCATCCCGCCGATATGATCCCAGTGTAAATGAGATGCTAAAACGAAATTTAAATTATCATTAGAAATATTTAATGTATTTAGTTGGCTTGCAGTGTCTCGCCCAGGCTCTGAGAGACATTTCGTATTGAATAATGGACCGATTAGGCTGAAATCGCATCGATTCTCGGAATCGATGTTGGGTACCCCAGAATCCAATAGGAAATATCCTTGTTCCGGATGTTTTATTAGGTAACTAAGGGCGGGTACCCATTGGTCTCGTTTTTCTTTTTCCGGTGTCTTCGGATTATCTGCATCTATCAAGACAGAAGGTCCTGTAAAAACATTACCTGTCAGAAAGGCTGTGACTTCTAAACGGGTGGGTTTGGATAAAACTTCTTCCCAATTCTTGAACTTTTTCTCCTGTTTTGATTCGCTCTTCCAAACCTGAGCAGTTTTCTTTATAGGAGCTCCTAAAAAACAATCGTTACTGGTTAAAAGGGAGAATAGTAGAAGGCTCCCAAAAGTGATTTTTCGAGTATAGTTTGGCATTTGAATCCTCTATATTTCGGAATTTAAGATTTCCGATTCATTCTGATTTAAGATACATGGAACTTGGCCGATCTTCTGGGACTTTTGTTCCATTCGGTAAGAAAAATGTATGAAATTTTCGAAGGAAGTTTCCAAAGCTCTAGAGTTAAGTATCTTTTCTTCTTTGGAAAAAGAGAGTTATCTACCTCTGATTGAAAGAGGAGTTTTAGTAAAATTTAAAGCAGGACAAATCGCTCAAAGAAAACCGGGGGATCCTGAATATGCAGGGCTTGTTCTCTCGGGATTTTTTAGGATGTATCTTTTTGCAGAATCGGGAAGACAAACTACGGTTCGTTACACTAGACAGGGCGATATGATGGGAATTGTAGGAGCTCTAACACCCGAAGAAAAAACTGGGCAGCCGGAAGAGACATTCGTTCAGTCCTTGACCGATTCTGAAGTGCTCGCATTGTCCTTCGAAGATCTAAGATCCTATGGGAAAAAATCTGCCGAACTTGCTTGGTTATTTGCAGAAGAATGTGCAAGAAGGGCCTACGCGGCTCTTCGGGAATTGTACGGGGTTAGTTTTATGGGAGTTAGACAAAGACTTGCTAGACACTTACTCTTGAACGCGATTAGCGGAGAAAATCCTCCTTTTCTATCGGTGAATCTTTCCCAACAGGATCTCGCCGATTCGATCGGAACAGTAAGAGAGGTGATCGTTCGGGAACTCAGGAGTTTGAAACAGGAAGGATTAATCGCTAGCTCTCGAAATCGGATAGAAATCCTAGATCCGATCGGATTACATTCAGTTTCCGAAGAAGGTCATTAATTCAGGTATATTATTCTTTCATGATACTTCCGGAGATGATCAATTTTTGGATCTCGCTTGTTCCTCCACCTATTTCTCCTAAGCGTGTGTCTCTATATAGGCGAGAAACTTTATATTCGTCCATATAACCTGCGCCCCCATGTATTTGTACCGCAAGATTTGTAACTTCTCTTGCTGCAGTAGTTGCGAATAATTTACATGCGGCGCATTTTCCGGAAAGACTCATGCTTGGTTTTCCTTCCGATTCCATTTTTTCCATTTCCCAAGCGGTATTATAAGTAAGCCATTTTGCTGCTTCATACTTAGAATAAATTTCTGCGAGCATGAATGCAACACCCTGGTGTTGGTAAATGGATTTGCCGAAACTTTTGCGGGAAGCAGAGAAAGATTTAGATTCATCTAAACAAGCCTTCATAACTCCTAAGGAATAAGCCGCCAAAGAAAGTCTTTCTGCGTTGAAGGTTTGCATTGTTTGTCTAAAACCTTTTCCTAATTTACCTAAAATATTTTCTTCCGGAACTTCTACATCTTCGAAGAATAATGCTCCAGTAGGGGATGCTTTCAATCCCATCTTATCCATTGCAGCAGACCTGGAGATACCTTTGGAGTTCAGATCTACTATAAAATGAGTGAGTCCCTTTTCTTTTCCAGTTTCGTCTTGGGTTCTTGCAAGAACCAAACAATAGTCCGCATTAGGTGCATTTGTTATAAAAGTTTTTTGGCCTGAGAGAAGATAACGATCCTTTCCTGATTTTTTAGCAAGTGAAGAAAGTCCTGAAACATCAGAACCTCCATCAGGTTCCGTAACGCCTAAGGAGCCGATCGTTTTGCCTGAGATAATATTTGGCAGATACTTTTTCTTTTGCTCTGGTGTTCCGAAATGTTTAATAGGAAGTCCGAATAAACCTGCAGAAGCACCTGCACTGAAAAATGTAGAACCACAAGATTCTGAAATAATCTCCATGGCTAAAGTGCTTAAAAAAACTCCGGCACCTTGTCCGCCGAATTCCTCTTCATGCAAAAGACCTAAATAACCAGCTTCTCCCAGCTTGAGATAATGAGATCTGGGAAGTTCCTTTGTTTTATCCGCTTCTTCCGCAAATGGACTGATCTCCTTTTTGCAAAAATTACGAAATGATTCTGTGAACTCTTGTTCATCGGAACTTAGGCTAAAATCCATTAATGATCCCTCGGATCCTGCTAAACTCGAAGAAACATACATGAAGGCAAGTAGAATTCCTTGCGTCCGAATATCGTTTGTTAGGAATGCAAACTAAATATGGATTTAAACTGAAGTTCTATATTCCAAAAATTTAAAATACTATTTTCCTTTGAAAACTGCAGTTCTTTTTTCCAGTAGGGAGCGGATACCTTCTTGGCCGTCTTCCGATTTTAAACAATCAGTCACCAAAGGTACTAGATCATCAATTGCTTCCAGATCTCCAACTTCGATTGCTTTTCTTGCATTTTCGAGAACCGCATCTATTGCTTTTGGAGCTTGGGCGGAAATTTTTTCGGCAAGTTCTATTGCTCTTGCTAATAATTCTTTTTTAGGCAGAACTTCTTGTAAAATTCCAATCCGATATCCTTCAGAAGCATCGAAAGTGTCTCCTGTTAAGATATATTTCATTGCATTTCCCCAACCTGAAGCTTTTACGAATCGGATTGTAGCTCCGCCAAAAGGCAAAATCCCTCTTTGTACTTCCATTTGAGCGAATACTGTTTTCTCTGCGGCGAGAGCAATGTCGGAAGCTAACATCAATTCAATTCCTAAAGTTAGGCAAAACCCGTGGACTGCAGTGATCAAAGGTTTTTTTCGAATTCTACCTGTTCCCCCAGTATCCCAAGGATTGATATTTCCCTTTTGGAAAAAATTTCTGCCTTGTTCGATAATCGATTTAGCAACATCTTCCAATTCTAAACCGAAAGTGAAATGAAGACCATTTGCATATAGAACCGCGCATCTGGAACTTGGATCATCTTCGTAAACAGTAAGGGCATCACTTAACTCCATGATCATCTGTGTATTCATCGCGTTCCTGGCATCGGGGCGATTGAGTGCAATACAGAACACAGGACCTTTCTTTTCGATTTGGATATAAGTATACGATTTCATAAAATCCTCCGGGGCAGGTAGACCATATAGTCTACCATTTGGATCCTATGTCTTTTGTTTTTCTAAATTTGATGTCAAACTTCTTTGGTTTTTGGAAAGAACAGATTTCGTTTCCCAACTAAAATAGGAGGTCCTACAGAAGGTTGACAACCTGCAAGGATAGTAGATAAAGCCTTGGATGCCTAATCTTCCGATTTTATTTCCGGAACAAGTCTCTCAATCTCCGGCTTTCTGGATTTTAGTTTCTTTCGCGATATTCGGAACTTATCTCGGGGCATTATTATGCGTTGGGCAGAATATTTTAGAAAGGAAAACAGCTCTCAATCGTTTGCTTTCTTTATTATTCGTATGTCTCGGGCTATTGCAAGGCAGCTGTTTATTTTACGTATTTGGACTTTCTTCTTCTTATCCAAGGATTGTACTTCTTCATATTCCTGTTTTGGGTTCCATAGGTCCCATCCTATACGGCATTCACAAGATCATACAGAACTCAGAATTTGAAAAATCTACATTAGGCTTAAGCCCCAAACATTCCATTCTACCAGGGATCATTTGGATTTTATATTTTTTAAGTTTTGTTCTGGATTCAGATACTATCAGAGAAGGTATTCGAACATTTTCCGGAACAAGAAGCGAATTTGATCTAGCTTTTTTAGCCCCTCTACTTGTGCTAGCAGCTTATATTGCCGGCTTATTGACAGGTAGTAGAATATTATTTAAACCGAATGTTTTGAAAGAAGAATGGACTGCAAGAGTTCTTCTCTATATCATTCTTGCCACAATTGCAAATCATTCCGTCGGCGCATTTTTTCTGATAGATAAGAATCCGCTCTTTCTATTGGTAAGTGCTTCTATGATGGGACTTAGTCTCTGTGTTTCTTATTTGATTGGCAGAAGGTACCCTGCTTATTTCCAAAATTTGCAGGAGGTCGCAAGAGTCACCTTTCAGAAATATTCCCGCTCCTTACTACAAGGAATGGATCTCGCTACACTCAGAGAAAATTTGCTTCAAGCGATGGAAGTCGAAAAATTATACAAAGACGAGGACTTGAGTTTGGCAAGTCTTGCGGATGAGTTAGGACTTTCTTCTCACCAACTTTCAGAATTGATCAACCAAGAAATGGGCAAAAATTTTTCAGCATTCGTTAACGAGTATAGGATCCGAGAGGCTTGTGAGCTACTTTCTAAAAACAAGGATACTTCTGTTCTGGATATCGCCTACGAAGTTGGGTTTAGGAGTAAAACTTCCTTCCATAGGGCGTTTCAGAAAGAAGTTGGAGTTCCTCCGTCTGAATATAGAGAGAAAAATTCTTAAAGATCGGTCCCATCCTATCAATTGAAACCGATTCTACGGTATCGGTTTATAGAATGGAACGACGGATCTGAGATCCTTGATATAATTCCACCTATCAGTTACATCGGAGTGGATATGAGTTCCCTGACCCTTGAGCGAAAAAACATTTCGGATCGATTTCCCGAAAAAGAAAAAACAAAACGTATCATCAAATGGATCCGCCGTTCGGATTCTAAACTCAGAAAACGTTTCTCCTTTTTAAAATACCAAAATGCGATCGGATTCGGGATCACTATAGGATCCGCTTTAGGAATGATCCTGCTCGGAAGTTTGTATGTAATGGATATCATTCCATTCTGGGCTTGTATTATTGGTAACGGGATCTTCGCATCTTTTCTTCATGAGATGGAACATGACCTGATCCACAGTATTTATTTTAAAGAAAATCCTAAGATGCAGAATTTTCTATTTTGGATGGTCTGGTTGTTCCGTGCGAATACAGTCAATCCTTGGTTCAGAAAAGAGATCCATCTTCTTCATCATAAACTTTCCGGAAACATAGAAGACATAGAAGAAAGATTTATTAGCAACGGAATGCCTTGGGGTATTAGACGTATACTTGTGATGATAGATCCTATCATGGCAGTTGTTCTGCAAGGTCCTAAGATCAGAAAAGATGCGATCCGCTATCTTGCAAAGATAAAAGCTAAGCCGATCAAGGGACCTTATCGTTTAGTGTATCTTCTTCTTTGGTATTCATTCTTGATCTGGGGAATGATCTCTTTGATCAATTGGTCACTCGGAAGCCCTATACAAGAAACTGGAACCGCTGCCTATATTCATAATTTCTTAAATACTGCAGCGGTAGTATATCTGATCCCTTGTTGGCTTAGACAATCTGCTATACAGATCGTATCTTCTAATATGCATTATTACGGTGATGTTAAGAGTTTATACCAACAGACCCAAGTGCTGGATTCTTGGTGGATATTACCTTTACATATGTTCTGTTTTAATTTTGGAGCCACTCATGGGATCCACCATTTTGTGGTAACACAGCCGTTCTATCTGCGACAAGCGGTCGCGCCTAAAGTAAAACCATTCTTAAAAAAATATGGAATTCGTTTTAACGACTTTGAAAGTATGACAAGGGCGAATCGTTACCAAAAAGAAGAAATGGATGGTATTGCGATTCCGGCCTAGTATTTTAAAGTCGGAAATGGCATGCAAAATTTAAAAGAATCTGAAAGACCCCAAGGTCAATTCATACGATCTTTAGACCAGGCGGAGGCAAATTTCTGGTTATATGACCGCGCCTCCTCTATGAACTTCTGCGTAATGGCAGAAGGAGAAGGTTCTTTTTCAGAAGAAAGTTTACGTAAAGCTCTGGACCTTATCCAAAACAAACATGCGTTAGCTAAGGTTCAGATCTTAAAACAAGCAGGACAAGATTCTCATTTATACTTTGCAACCTCTGACAAAAAAATCCCGATCCAAAAAGATTTCTATTCTCCTGATTGGAAATCCAAATTAGCAAAGGAAACTATCCGACTTTTTGAATTGGGAGATTCTCCTTTAATCAGAACTATATTTTATACTTCCGGAAATTCTAAATTTGCGATCGGAGTTATCTTTCATCATAGTATTGGAGACGGAAGATCAGGTTGTAGATTTCTTTTAGATGTACTTAGAGCAAGCACGGGAGAAGCAGACGAAATCGAAGAAGATTCAGAATATTCTTCCTTAATGGAATTATATCCAGCAGAAGAATTGTATAAAGGTGAACCTAAACCTGAAAAACCTCTTCCCATTCCTCAGTTCTCTCGCAAAAAAGAAGAACAAGATCCTGAGATCATTAGTTTTTATTTGGAAGAAGAAGACGTAAGTGCTCTCTTAAAAACTTCTAAACAAAAAAAGATTTCCTTTCATGGGATCTTGGGTGCTTCTCAAGTAACCGCATTTGCAGATTTTTTTGATAGAGGGCAAGAAGGAGTATTATATCTTTCTACTCCTGCCGATCTAAGACCTCATTTGAGTCATCCTGTGCCTGATTCTGCATTAGGACTTTATATTTCTCTATTCACTACTCCTGTAAATATCAGAGATCCTTTTGATATAAAAGCAAAAACGATCATGAATGATGTAAGAGCTCGTATCGGAAGAAGAGAAGGTCGAGCCTTTTACGAACTTCTTCCCCCTTCTGAACAATTTTTAGAAAAGGAAGATGGACTAAAACTTTTTCAATTGCTGATGAATCGAAATCCTCAAGCCAGTTTGTTGAGTAACGTAGGAATTATCCCTGTTTTGGCATCAGATGAAATAAAAGTAAAAGAACTTTCTTTTACAGTCCATCCAGCTTTGACCCAAACAGTTTTTACGACTGTGACAACTTACGAAAACAGAATGGCAATCAATATAAACTACGATAAGAATCGCTGGAAGGAGACTGATATCTCCCAATTTGCATATTCTTTCCGGAAGAATATACTTTCGAATTTGTAGGACTGTTTCGAACGGATTTCTCGCTCTCTAAGGATCGCTCGAAAGGTCACTCAAAGTTTCTGATGATTTAAATGCAGTCTGTTTGATTTGAAATTTGACTTCGTTTTACTCAGTCACCCTTCGGGTTTTTTCGCTCCCTACGGGTCGCTCAAAAAGGAAGGATTCTTTTTCTATTTATAAAAACTCTTCTGCCCAGGATCCAGCCCCAGATTAACATCCCGCAACCTAAATAAGAGATTAGGTTTGGAATTAAAAGAATTTCCACTTCTGCAAGAACAGGAACTTGCATAGTCAGACCTGCGAGCATTATGATTGTGTGGATCTCTGCAACTCTTGATTTCTTTTCATCAAGATATTTGCCTAATCCGCCGCCACTAATGAATGCCAGAACTCCGAAGATAGCTCCTGTCCTTCCTATATATGCGGAAAAATATTCAAAATTCTGAATATCAGGAAATTGGAATAGAATGATGAGTGGGCGAGAGAAAAGAAAACCTAGGGAAATGACCCCTAAATATCTATGAAGCTTAAGCTTGTTTTTAGGAGAAAGTTCCAAGCTGGAAACTTAAGCGGGATCTCCGCTGCCTACAGGAACAGGTTCATTTTCCGGAAGCAAACTTAAACCGCCAGCTTCCAATGCAGGTTCTGAAATAGTATCCATTGAGATCGGATGAGACTTTTTCGAAAGTTTAAAATAATAATACAATGGAACGGAGAACAGAGTAAAACCAAAACCCCAAAGAGCTTCTGCACTTTTATTATAAAGCAAGGTTCCTATAATTAGAATATTAGAAAGTATATATAAATAGGTAGAATATGGATAACCTGGTATTTTGAACTCATTTTTTAAATGTCTTTTTTCGAAAATGACAGGAGTGTAAGCAGTGATGGTTGCAAGTAAAAGAGTAGAACAGGTGATCAAATATAAAAGTGATTCGATCTCTTTTACAAAACAAAAGAGGCAAGCATACAAAAACTGAAATATCAAAGATTTGTAAGGGCTGTGATATTTAGTATGTAATTTAGCCATGCTTGGGAAAAAAAATCCGTCTCTTGCCATTGCAAAATAGATCCTGGACCCGCCGATAATATAAGCAGAAATCCCTCCCAAAAATACCCAGCAAATGAATGCAGTGATCAGGATATTTACACCACTTCCAAATAAAAATCCGGAAGCAGTTACGCCAATCTTCTCATCCCCCGCCAAAAATTGGATAGGAGCAGAGCTTAAATATAAAAAATTGATCAGAACATAAAGAAAGGTAACTAGAATACAAGAAACGATCACAGCTTTGTAAATATTCTTTTCTGGATCTTTTACTTCTTCTGCTACGTATGTGATCATATTCCAGCCCAGATATGAAAAAGTGACTGGGATTGCTCCTGCAAGCAAAAGATTCCATCCATTCAGGTCGGAAGGGATTAGAGAGAAGGATTCAAAATTTTGAATATTATAATTTCCTATAGTAAAACCTAAGGTCACAAATGCAACCAGGCCTATAATTTTAAAGGTAGTAAAGAAATTCTGGATGCGAGAAGCGAGTCCTATCCCGAAAAAATTCACAATCGTAAAAAATAAGATCGTGGAAATCCCTATAATCTGGGCAACACCCAAGGAAAATGTGATTCCTAAAAACTTGGACTCTAAGAAATAAATGTCCCAACTTGGATTGAATAAGGTCAAAAACGATTTAGAAAATGCGATCGCCGAAAGAGAGATAGACGCCGAAAAATTCACCGACAAAGAGAGCCATCCGCTTGAAAATGCAACGATAGGGGAGTAGGCCTCCTTTAGATAAACGTAATCTCCTCCTGCATACGGAAAGATACTCGCCGATTTCGCATAACTCATTGCACCAGCGATGGCTAAGAGTCCGCCTAAGATCCAACAAAGAAGTGCCCAATTCGGATTGGCAGTTTGGGTAAGTATATAACCCGTAGTGATAAAAACTCCCGGTCCCACCATAGAGCTGAACATAAGAGAGATGGAATCGTAAAGATTAAGAGAGCGGCGAAGTTTCATTTTGAGTTTTGGTCAAGATAGCCCCTTTACTTTCACTCACAAGACATTTTCAAAACCACTTAAATCACTCAATGTAGGAAGTCCTACATGCTTGTGGAACTCTTATGAATGATTTGGGCGGCTC